>JBJTOP010000221.1:0-3831 GCA_046074645.1 Planctomycetaceae bacterium
TGTGCTGCGTTCAAGTTCCACCCAACCAGATCCCAGTGCCGCAGGGGACAGGCACAGGACCAATACACGGGATGTCTCCAGACCCTTTTCTACCTGAAGAAAAATGTTGTCACCAGCCTTAATTTCCCACGCGTCCAGCCAAACATGCAAGCCGGCCTCACGCAGTTGCTCGGCAAGGCGAAGCACACGTGGCTTGTCTGCAGTGGCGTGACTGAGGAATACGTCATAGTCGAAGTGGCGGGCCATCGACTAATCCTGGTGTTTGGGAAACGGCAGTGGTGTAATCAGATCGTCGTGACGAGTATAGCGGGCAGTCCCGCGAGGAAAATATCAGTATTGTGCGAACACAACGGCCAATCTCAAGCGAAAACGCCGGCTAATGCGTCAAACGATGAAACCCAGGCAGCCACCGGTCGTCCCTGCCAAACCGGCTGTTTGCTGAAAAACACGCCTGCCACCACTGGCTGAATTGCGTTCGGTGAGCGTCATCGACATGGCCCGTGCTGAACCCGCTGGGCATCCAGCCGTTCTCCAGGTTCGCCTGGCTTCCATTTCCGCAACGACCTGAGCAATCGCATATTTACGCGTGATCATCCGTCCGGTCCCAGCCGCAGTTTTGGCAATAATGACATCCGACTGCGGGTTGATGGTGGGATTACCAACACCTTCGGCTGCGAAGTGTTGAAGCCGAGAACCTGCAGTGCTATCGTGTTCACCAACGGCGAAAAACGTTGGAAATGAGATCCGGATTGAATAAGTTCGATTCTGACAGACTCGGACCTGTGGGAGTGAAACACATGCGCATGACACTGGCATCGCTGCTGCTCATCGGGTTCGCAAATCCTGTACAGGCCGCGACCTCGCCTGATGAATTTGACAAGGCGTTGCTGCCCTATTTGCAGACCCATTGCCTTCGCTGCCACAACGGCGAGAAGCAGGAGGGGGAGTTTCGCATCGACCTGCTCTCGAAGAATGTCGGCACAGAGAGCAGTCCGCAGTGGCTGGAGGTGATGGAGCGGATCAACTCGGGCGAGATGCCGCCGAAGACGGAGGCGAAACGCCCCAGCGCTGACGAGAGTGCTCAGGCTGTCGAGTGGATCGCGGCTCGGATGAAGGATGGGGAGGCGGCACGTCTGGCTGCGCGGGTGAGAGTGACCTACAACCGGCTCACCCGTGAGGAGTATGTGAACACGGTACGAGATTTGATCGGCGTCGAATTCGACGCGAAGGATCCGGGCAACTTCCTCGAAGACCCCGAATGGCAAGGCTTCGAACGTCTCGGCTCCGTGCTGACGTTGTCGCCGTCGAATATCGAGAAGTATCTTATGGCGGCGGAGATTATCCTGAACGAAGCCTATCCTGAACAGCCCTCACCGCTGCGGCGGGGACAGGCACCACCGGAACCATTTGGCGGCACGAAGCCGGCGGTGGAAGAAAACCAGATCAACGAGCAGCACCGTGAGCGTTTGCGCGAGTCGGGCCTGCTCGACAAAGTGCGATTCGAGATGTGGCCGGGCGACATTTTTCGCTACTCACGACTAGCTTCACTGCCGGAAGCCGGTATCTATGAGATCAGCTACAAGCTCAGTGGCCTGCGTCCGCCGAATGGCCGTGCCCCGCGTCTGAAGGTGTATGAGGAGAAGCTGGACCGCGTGCTGTTCGAGCAGGACATCGTGGCCGATGAGGACAGGCCGATTACGGTGACGTTCCGGGCGCATTTGCCGAAGGGGTCGCCGAATATCCTTGTCTACAACGACGTACCCGGGCCGTCGAACACTCCCCGCTCCGGTCGACACAGCAACGCTCCCTTCGTCAGCACCAGGCGCGGTCGCACTCCGTGGCAGATGAAACTCACGGACGAAGAGGGTCTGGCGATCTATCCGTTCCTCATCCTCGATTCGATCACGTGGCGAGGGCCCATTCTGACCGACGAAGAGAAGCAACGCCGCATCGACTACATGCCTGCCGAGGAGGGCAACCTGCAGCAGGCCCGCGACTGCCTCACCACTTTGGCCAGACGTGCCTTTCGTCGCCCCGTGACCGACGAGGAGATGGACGGCTACCTGAAGATCGTGCAGAGCGAACTCGATGCGAAGGAAACGTTTCGCGACGCGGTGAAATCGGGCATGGCCGCGATCCTGAACTCCAAAAGCTTCCTCTTTCTCGCGGAGGGTGACGAGACGTCGAGCCGCGGCACGTTGAACGATTGGGAGATCGCGTCGAGGCTGTCCTATCTGCTCTGGAGCACGATGCCGGACAACGAACTGTTCGCGCTCGCCGAGCAAGGCAAGTTGCGCGATAAAACCGTGCTCGCGCAGCAGTTTGCCCGCATGATCGTCGATCCACGGGCTGAGCGTTTCAGCGATTCCTTCACCACTCAATGGCTGCGGTTGCGAAAGGTCGGGATGTTCCAGCCCGACAGAAAGCTCTACCCGGACTACGATAAGACGCTCGAGAACAGCATGATTGCCGAGACGAAGTTGTTCTTCCGCGAGGTTCTCGAGCGCGGGCTCACGTTGCGCGAGTTCCTGCACTCCGACTGGAGCGTCATGAATGAACTGCTCGCGAAGCATTACGGAGTCGAGGAGGCCTTCACGGCTGCGCGACAGGCCACGGCCGACAACCGCGAGTTTGTCCGCGTCGCACTGCCGCCCGAGTCACATCGCGGCGGGTTGCTCACTCAGGCGTCGATCCTGTCGCTTACCAGCGACGGCGTGCGGCACCGCCCCGTGCATCGCGGCGTGTGGTTGAGCGAAGCGATCTTCGGCAAGTCGCCTCCTCCGCCCCCGGCGAATGTCGATCCGATTCCCACCAACCCCACGGGTCCGAAGGCGACGCTGCGTCAGAAGCTCGAAGCCCACATTCACGACGCCCGCTGCGCCGCGTGTCATGTGAAGATCGACCATCTCGGCCTCGCCTTCGAGAACTATGACGCGATCGGCCGCTGGCGCACCGAGGAGGTCACGGACGGCGTCGGCGAGAACCCCACGGTCGTCTCCTCCGGCAAATTCCCCGATGGCCGCGAGTACCAAAACACGGCGGAGTTCAAGCAGCTGCTCCTGCGCGACCTCGACGCCTTCAACCTCACCTTCATCGAAAAACTCGCCACCTGCGGCCTGCGCCGCACAACGAGCTTCTCCGACCGCGAAGAACTGCAGAAGATCGCCGCTGCGAGCAAGGCAAAGGACTACCGGCTGCAGGACATTGTCGAGGCTTTTGTCTGTTCGGATCTTTTTCAATTGCGATAGGCGTCCGTGGCTGGACAGACGCATTATGGAACTGAAGTCATGATTCTCACACTTCCACTGATGATGACGGCAGCCGATGACGCAGTGAACGTCCTGAAACCCGGAGACACGCTGTCCGACGAGCATCAGAAATGGTCTGGCGAGGTGAATTATCGCTGCGTCTGTTTCCCGCCGGGATCGATGCCGCGCGAGTATGTCTGGCGAAACACCAGTGGAGCCCACGACATCGTCAACCTCGCCTGGCTCAGATCCCTGCCACCCGCACCGAAGAAATGAAACGAGACGCAGCCATGAAACGTCCCCGCTCACTCTTCACCGCCCTGCTGCTCGCGCCGCTGGCCGTGCTGCAGGCCGCTGACACTCAGCAGCAAACACCCAACATCCTCATCATCTACACCGACGACCACGGCTGGGCCGATTTGGGGATCCAGGGCGTGGACAAGGACATCCGCACGCCGCACCTGGATCAGCTGGGGAAGGATGGGGTCCGGTTCACTCGCGGATACGTGTCCGCACCGCAGTGCGTGCCGTCGCGTTGCGGTGTGATCACGGGTCGCTACCAGCAGCGGTTCGGCGTGGAGGA
>JBJTOP010000222.1:0-15451 GCA_046074645.1 Planctomycetaceae bacterium
AAAATCTCAGTATTTGGTCCGGACCTCGCGACTGCTGTAAAATGTGACAGCCCGAATTGTAGGCGAAGAATGCCCTGTTCTGCCTAAAAAAAGAGCTGCGATTGCGGGGGTGAAATTGCCTGACCTCACAGAATCTCGCAATCCACTTCGAAATCCAGTTCGCTTTTCCCAGTTTACACGGCAGAATTTCAGAGTTGTCACGCCCGCGGTTTCCCGTCAGGTGCCCATTCCTATGCATCAGTATTCAGCACAAAGTTCAGCGACTGTCCGCATCCAGTGCCGCACTCTTCTCGCGATGCTCATTGCCCCGGTGACCATCGCGATATCGACCGTTCAGCTCTCCGCTGACGACCTGAGGTATTCCTCGGCCGGGGACGGTGCGGTGAATCTGTTTCAGTTTCCGCCTCAGACGCCAGAGGAACTTGTGGAAGCTGTGCGGATCAGTATTCGCCTCGACCGCCCGGCAGATGCCCGTGGCTTCCTCCGGCAATTGCTTGAGCGTGACCCCCAGGCCCCTGAAGTGGTGGCGCTTCGTCAGAAGTCCGGGCTGTCCGCATTCATTGAGTTTCGCAGTGATGTCCGACTGCAGCCCGAGGCCGCGCAGGTGCTCAGACTGATGCTTGCAACACTCCCGAAACTTTCCGATGCCGAACTCGCCGAACGCGCTGCTCAACTGGGTTCCGGCCTTAACTCTGCCGAGACTGCCGAATCTGATCTCCTGGCTGCCGGAGCACCAGCGATTCCTGTGCTGCTTTCTCTGGATCCAGCCACTGCGGCCGGTCGTGCCGCAGCACAACTTCTTGAATCTCATGCCCACGACTGGCGACACGATCTGGCTGCACTGCTCCCAACGGCTGATCAGAACGGCCGTTTGCGGATCTACAATCTGCTGGCTGGTTCGGCCGCATACGACCTGCGGGAGGTCCTTGTTCGGCAGCAGTTCACCGCCGCGGATCCTGCCGAAGCGGCGGCGGCAGCGTCGGCTCTCCGCCGGATCGGCGGAACTGCCGAACTCCCGAACACTCCGGAGGCGGCTGTCAAATGGCTGCTGAGCCAGGCAGAGCAGCAGCTTGTAGTGGCAGGCACCCGAACTCTCTCCCCGGACCCGGCAGTGGCTGCAGTCGGGGAGCCTGTCGCTGCACAGCCTCCGCTGCGCAGTGCGCTGGTGCTTATCGAACATGCGCTGGCAATACGGCCTGACCATTCGCAGGGACTCCTGCTGAAGAATGTGGCCGTCGCTGCCGACCCGTCTTTGCTGCAGGCTCCGGCACCAGCGACTGATGCACGTCCGCTTGAAGGTCAGATCTCCGTGCTCGAAACAGCGCTTGAAGTTGGTCTCGCTCCTGCCGCAATTGCTGTTCTCAGGTCGCTTGACCCCGACCAGTTGAAGTCTGTGAGCAGGCAACATCCGGCGCTCGCTGCACTGCGGCATGCCCTGGCCAGTCCGCATGCCCATGTCAGGACTCTGGCCGCTGAGCTGGTCGTTCGCTCGGGACAGGAGCGTCGCGTTTCCGTGTCCACCGTCCGCAGCCAACTCGCAGTCGCCGCCAGCAGCGTTCCGCGCCCGGAGGTGGTTGTGATCATGGCTGACGGACAGCAGCGGCTGCAGTTTACCCACCTTCTGGAAGACAGGGGGTTCCGCGCGGACTCTGCCGGAACCGGTCCGGATGGCTTTCTGGCCGCGGCTGCTCAGTTTCACTGTGAGTACGTCGTGTTGTCGCTGCAGCCTTCAGTCTGGTCTCCTGCGATGACGATTGCCAATCTGCGGGCGGACCAGCGAACGCGTCTGGCAACTTTGGTTCTTATCGGCCCAGCCTCCGCCCGCGAGCAGGCGACCGGGCTGATTGAAACCTATGGAAACGGAGTGTTTCTTGAAGAGCCGGTTGGGCCGTTGACATTTGATTCCCGGCTGGCAAAGCTCAGGCTGCCCGCGCCGCTGATTTCCGCTGAGGATCGAGTGGCGTTGCAGCAGCGAGTTGGTCAGTTGGCGACCAGCCGCTGATGCTGCGGCTTACAGCAGACTGCGAATCAGGACATCCCGGGCCGTGGTGAAGTAATCCTGCCATTCAATCTCGGGACGGCCGTCGCGGAGACAGTCGCGGACTTTTTGCAGTGTGTTTCGAGCCATGTGGGGGCAGCGGTTGCAGGCACAGGTCTGGCCGGTGGAAGACATGATGCCGGGGACCGGGATATAGGTGTGCCACGGTGCTGACTTTTGCAGCGGGTGGATCATGGTGGCTTCGGTCGCCACAAGAAACGTCGTGGGCGTTTTCTCCTGCTGCACGTACTGCCGCATGCGTTCCGTGCCACCAATCACGTCGGCCAGCTCAAGGATATTCTGCGGACATTCCGGGTGTGCCATTACCCGACTTCCCGGGTTCTTGCGACGAATTCGCAGCAAATCCTGAATGCTGAAGATTTCGTGGACCATGCAGGAGCCCGGCCAGAGGATCATCCGACGTCCGGTGATTTCCTGAAGGTAACGTCCGAGGTGCTGGTCGGGGACGAAGAGGATTTCAACGTCGGTCGGAACGCGATCAATGATCTCTCGCGCGTTGCCGCTGGTGACGATCCAGTCGCAGAGGCTTTTGACTGCCGCGGAGGTGTTAATGTATGCGACAGTCTGGAACTTTCGTCCGAGTTCACGGAGGCGTTCCTGGAACGCATGGAGCTGTTGCGGTGGGCAGCTGTCAGCGAGCGAGCAGCCGGCCAGCATGTCGGGAATGAGCACCCGCTTTTGAGGATTCATGATCTTTGCCGATTCACCCATGAAGTGGACACCGGCAAAGACAATGGTGGAATTGGTGATACGCGCAGCGTCCCGGGCCAGTTTGAGGCTGTCGCCGGTGAAATCGGCGATGTCCTGGATTTCTCCATCGACGTAGAAATGTGCAAGGATGGCCGCATCCCGTTCCCGCTTAAGAGCTTCGATTTCGTCCATCAGATCGAGAGGATTTTCTTCGGGAGCGGAGGGTTCCGGCAGCTGGACAAGGCTCATGGCAGACAACTTTCAGAGGATCAGAAAAACCTGGAGGGACGGCGATTGTAACGAAAATCGGCTGCGGGAGGATTCAGAAAAAACGAGCGGATTTGGATGTGGGGTGGAAAAATCGCGGCAGATTCTGCCGAATGAGGAGCCGTGGCGGAGGATTGCGAGGTGGTCTGCCGTGATCTGGCAGCTCCCGATTCACCGGAACTCGTTCCGGGAAGCTGGAACCCCGCTTTCCCCAAGTCGATCCAACCTTCTATACTCCGCCACGACTGAATCGCTTCCCCCCGGATTCCCGCGCTGACTCGCCTGGCCGGGGTTGCCAACCCATCCTGCCGACTTTTTCGGATCCAAATCCAGTGTACAGAACACATACCTGTGGCGAACTTCGTCGCGAACATTCCGGGCAAACCGTCACTCTCGCCGGCTGGGTGCACAGCTACCGCGAGCAGGGGCGGGAGCTGGTATTTGTCGATCTCCGTGACCGCTACGGAAAAACTCAGGTTGTCTTCAATACCGATGACGACGCCAAAATCGACGCCCTCGCCCGACGCCTCCGCCGCGAAGACGTCATCCGGGTCACCGGAGAAGTTCGCTATCGCGGAGATGGCATGACCAACTCCCGACTCGAAACTGGTGAAATCGAAATCCGTGTCAAACAGCTGACGCTCCTGTCACGCAGTAAAACTCCGCCGTTTGAAATCGAAGGTGGAGAACTTCCGAATGAAGAGCTGCGTCTGAAATATCGTTTTCTGGATCTTCGGCGTCCCGAACTGCAGCGCGGTCTGATACTGCGGCACCAGCTTGCGCAGGCCACACGCCAGTACTTCAATTCCCTGAATTTCCTTGAAATCGAAACCCCGATGCTCGGTCGCAGCACTCCCGAAGGTGCCCGCGACTATCTCGTCCCCAGTCGCGTCCACCCCGGCAGCTTCTACGCCCTGCCCCAGTCCCCTCAGCTGTATAAGCAAATCCTGATGGTGGCCGGCTACGATCGCTACTATCAGATCGCACGCTGTTTCCGCGACGAAAACCTGCGATCTGATCGACAGCCCGAATTCACTCAGATCGACGTCGAAATGGCGTTTGTCGAACGCGATGATGTGCTCAACACCATCGATGGCCTTGTCGCTTTTGTGATGAAGACGGTTCGCGGCATTGATGTTCCGCTGCCGCTCCCCAGATTCACATGGCATGACGTCATGACTCGCTTCGGCTGCGACAAGCCGGACATGCGATTCGGCATGGAAATCACAGAAATCACCGACATCGCTGCGGCCAGCGAGTTTGGCGTATTCAAGGCCGCGGCCGCTGGCGGAGGCCACATTCGAGGACTGAATGTCAAAGGCGGAGCCGAAAAGTACAGCCGACGACTGCTGGATGTGGATCTCAAGAACTTCATCGGCGAATTCGGTGCTCGGGGACTCGCCTACATGAAGGTTGTCGGCGGCAAACTGGAATCGACAATTGCAAAGTTCTTCACTGAAGAACAGCAGCAGACAATCATCAGCCGCATGCAGGGGGAAGACGGCGACCTGCTGCTCTTCGTCGCCGACTCATGGAAAGTCACCTGCGCTGCACTCGCTGCTCTCCGCAATCGCATCGCAAAAGAACAGCAGCTTTATAACCCCAATTCCTTCAGCTGCCTCTGGGTGGTCGATTTTCCACTTGTCACGTGGAACGCCGAAGAAGGGCGGTTCGACGCAGAACATCACCCCTTCTGCCAGCCTAACCCGGCCGATACCGAATTTCTCAGCACCGATCCAGCCCGCGTTCGTGCCGACAGCTACGACCTTGTCGTGAACGGATACGAAGCAGCCAGCGGCAGCGTCCGTATTCATGATTCAGAAGTGCAGCAAACCGTCTTTGACCTGCTGAACCTGAAGTCCGAAGATGCGGAACGCAACTTCGGATTCCTGATGGAGGCTCTGCGGTTTGGTGCTCCACCGCACGGCGGTATCGCGCTTGGGCTTGACCGTTGGGTTATGCTGCTGTCCGGAAACGAGAACATTCGTGAAGTGATCGCGTTTCCGAAAACACAAAAGGCATCGGATCTGCTGACAGGAGCCCCTGCAGTGGTGGATGAGAGGCAGCTGAAGGAACTGCATATCGAAGTGGCAGCAGTGGACGAAAATCGATAACCACTGCCCTTCGAAGCCAAAAATAAAGAAACAAAAAAGGCAGTTCACTCAAATAATGAGCGAACTGCCTTTTGTTTTTGAACAACGTTGTCAGGGACTGGAGAAAACCGGCGTGTCAGCCCCGAGGTTGTTCCGGGAGATTACTTGCAGGAAGAGCAGCCGTGGCTGTGAGCCGCGTGCCATACCTTGCATTCGACTTCCTTCTGAACCATCTTGCAAACCTGGACTTCAACTTCCTTCTTTTCGTGCTTCCAGGTGCACTCTTTCCAGGTGTGAGGTTCTTCGACCCACTCGTTGCGGCAGACCTTCACCTTGCAGGAGCGTTCTTCTTCCTTGCAGACAGTGACGTGGTACTTGTATGCAACTTCTTCCTTGACGTATTCGCAAACGCGGACCTTCTCGGTCTTCTGTTCGGGCTTGCAAACGGTGACCTTGTAGGTGTAGGGCTCTTCCTTGACGTGGCATTCGTGGACCGTGTATTCCACTTCAGTTTCCACGAGTTTCGGAACCCAAACCTTGCAGACGGTGGTGGTGGCACAGCCGCCGCAGGCAGTTCCGCAGGCGGATCCGCAGGCAGAAGCACAGCATCCGCAGTGCTTTTTCTTACCGCAGCCTTTGTGGCCGTGGCAGGCGTGTTCAACAACGCGTTCTTCCCAGGTGCCCTGATCCTGGCAGACCTTGCGTTTCTTCACGACGGGGACGACGTGAGAAACGTGACGGACGCCTGAACGCTCTTCTTCATGAGCGACCATCACGGTGCAGGTCACGTCTTTTTCAACCCAGACCGGCTTGCAGACGGTCTTCTTGCCTTCACGTTCTTCGGTGGTTGGGACCATCACAGTGTACTTGTGATCGACTTCTTCAACGACAGTCTTACAGACCTTGCGAGTGCCGGACTTTTCGACCCACTCGGGGACGCATACGTCAACAGTTCTCTTCTCGGTGACCATTTCGGGGACGCAGACGGTCCGCTTGACGACTTCCCAGGTGCCTGCTGGCTCGCAGGGGGCGGCACAGGGCGTGGTGCAGGGGCTGCAGGGTGCAGAGCAGCAACGGCTTGTCTTTTTGCCGAAGCAGCCACCGGCTTCGGCGGATGCCGATACGGCGGCGACAAGTGCCATGGAAAGAACGAATCGCATTCTTTGAAACTCCTTCTGACTTTCACACACAAGGATCAGACCATGCGCGACTGACACTTTGTCAGGGCGTTTTGCGCTGCCGGCCTTTCCTGAATGCTCCATTCAGAATAAAACTCTCAGTCAACGCAGTCCTCTCGGATAACGACAGCTTAGCACATGAAAGATTGAATGGGAAACGAAAATTGATTTGAATGAATCGAATGGGTAGTTTGAGGGGCATGAGTTGCTGGGGTTGAGTGAAGATTTTCAGTCCGATTGTGCGGATTGCAGCGATTGTTCCTGATTTTAGGAAACCTTCCTGTCCTCCAACAGGTGGGGGAATGGGGGGCTTTGCGGCATTTTCTCCAAATCGCCAGGCGACTCGGGTTCTGATTTGGGGAATCGCTGTTAAAACTGTAATATCCGGACCCAGGTTCGCTCGAAGGCGTTCCTGACTCCTTTCACCTCTTCCTTTCAATCGCTGTGTCCACGCATGAAGTTTTGTCTCGTCGATCGCATAACAAGTCTGACTCGCGGCGAAAGCATTCAGGCGCTCAAGCACGTATCCCTTGCAGAAGAGTATCTCCAGGATCATTTCCCGGGCTTCGCAGTGTTGCCTGGGGTGCTCATGGTGGAATGCATGGTTCAGACGTGCGCATGGCTTTCGCGCGTCACTGACGATTTTCGCTACAGCACCATTCTGCTTCAGCAGGCTCGTGCCGTGCGGTTCAATGGCTTTGTGAAGCCGGGTGAGACGCTGGTGATAACCGCAAGTTTCCGCGGGGGTTCTGCGCAGCAGCCTGAGTTTCAGGTGGCTGGTACCGTCGATGGGCGGTCCGCCGTCAGCGCCCGACTGACTTTGTCGCTCCAGAATCTTGCCGACCTGAATCCCGGCCTGCGTGAAAACGACGAGCGACTCACAGCGTCGCTCCGCGATCTGCTGGTGCAGGTCGATGGAACAGGTCAGTTCACCGGCCGGCACGTGGCCTCCCGCTGACCTCTGCATACCCCGTCCCATACTTCTCGAAAGTTTTCCAAATGACAGTCAAAGGTCGCATTGCTCTGGTCACGGGTGGCAGCCGAGGCATCGGCCGTGCCATCGTGGAATCGCTCGCCCGAAATGGTGCCAAAGTTGCCTTCGTTTACAATTCCAACGCGACTGCTGCAGAAGCCGTTTCCGCTGCCCTGGCCGCTGAAGGCTGCGAAGTCTGGGCGATTCAGGCCGATGTGCGTTCCTGGCAGGCAGCGGATCAGGTTGTTGCCGCCGTTGTGGAAAAATGGGGGCGACTCGATATTCTCGTCAACAATGCTGGCATTATCCGCGACGGGCTGCTGGCGACCATGACATCTGAACAGTGGCAGGACGTGATCGATACCAACCTGACAAGCGTATTCAACTTCTGCCAGGCCGTCACGCGCCAGATGATGGGGCAGCGGTACGGTCGCATCATCAACATGAGCAGCGTAGCGGCCGACACAAGTAATCCCGGGCAGGCCAATTACGCAGCCAGCAAAGGCGGCGTTGAAGGATTCACTCGCTGCATCGCCACGGAGCTGGCCCGCCGGGGAATTACGGCAAACGCCGTCGCCCCAGGCTTTATCGAAACGGACATGACCGTTGCGGTTGTGAACGCAGCAGGCGACGAAATCAAAAAGAAAATTCCCGTCCGGCGGCTTGGCCAGCCGGCTGATATTTCTTCTGCCGTCCTCTTCTTCGCCTCCGACGAAGCATCCTACGTTACCGGCCAGATCCTCAAAGTTGATGGTGGTCTGACTCTTGGGGGAATGTAGGTGTGATGCGGCCTGACTGTCCCGAATCCACCAAAAAACAGATCCAAACCGGCCACGCTGCCCGGTTGGCCTGGAAGTTCTTTCGTTTTCCAGCAACAATACTCGCAAACGCATGTTTGTCGCAGCCGGGGGATGGCCGTGACAAACCTGCAGCGGCGTGTGTCATCGGTGACATCGTTCATCAGTGATTCACATATCTGGGTGCTGTTTTCGGGAATGCCGTCATCCCGAAACAGTCCGCACAAAATTTTGGCGGCCACAGTCGGAGTTCTTCAACAACGCCGGCTCAGGAGATAATGGTCCATGCCTTCCTCTGATGAAATCTTCGAAAAAGTTCAGGAAACACTCGTTGATGCCCTCGGCGTTGACGACGACGAAGTCACTCCCACTGCCACGCTCATGGGCGATCTCGGAGCCGAGTCGATCGACTTCCTCGACATCGTCTTTCGCCTCGAAAAATGCTTCGACATCAAAATCCCCCGCGGTGAACTCTTCCCCGAAAACCTCGCTTCTGCCGATTCCGGTTTCGTTGTGGCCGGGAAAGTCACCCCCGAGGGTCTCGAAGAACTCCGCCGACGGATGCCTCACGCCGACATCGACTCCTTTGCAGACGACCCAACCGTTTCCCGAATTTGGGACCTGTTTACCGTGGGGATGATCTGCCGCTTTATTGAAGCGCGAGTAAAATGATGGCTGCCTGATGCGTGCCCGGCCTCCCGCTGCGCAACCTCAGGTCCCCCCCCCCTACTCTTGCCAGATGGCCTTCCATGCGCTGGTACTGGATCGATCGGTTCATCGAATTCGAATCGGGAAAGCTCGCCCGCGCCGTGAAAAACGTGTCGCTGGCCGAAGAGCACCTGCACGACCATTTCCCCGGTTTCCCCGTCATGCCAGGGTCGCTCATGATCGAAGGCATGGCGCAGACTGGGGGAATTCTTCTGGGCGAACACTTCAAATTCGCCTACAATGTAATTCTTGCCAAAGTCCCCAAAGTGACGTTCCACAGCTGGGCCTGCCCCGGTGATCAAATCATCTACACAGCTCGACTGATGGATGCCCGCGAAGAAGGTGGCTCGGCCACTGTGGAAGCCACTGTCGGGGATCGTGGCGTCGCATCCGCAGAAATCGTCTTCGCCCATCTGAAAAGTGATGATCCGCAGTTCAGTCGGATCGATCAGAAAAACTTCGTGTTCCGCATGAACCTGCTGGATATCCTGACCGTCGGCAAAGCCGGGGATGGACGCCAGCCTGGTTCGAACGAGCCCGACTCAGGGCAGCGGGAGTAACCTATGGAAAAACGTCGGGTTGTGGTAACCGGAATCGGTGCAGTGACACCCATCGGCAACACTGCCATGGAAATGTGGCAGGCTCAGCTGAGGTGTGCCAATGGGGTCGGTCCCATCACGCATTTTGATGCCACCGGCTTTCCCACTCAATTCGCAGCCGAAGTTCGTAACTACGACTTCGATGCTCAGGTGGAAAACCCGGCTGCGTTCGCTGATGCTGGACGCAATGTGCGATTCGCCATCGGTGCCGCCCGGCAGGCCGTTGAAGATTCCGGCATCCATGCCGACCCCAGCTTCAGCCCGGCACGGTTCGGCGTCTATCTCGGGGCCGGTGAAGGACAACAGAACTTCCTGCAGTTCATGTCGCTGGTATCCGAAGCATCCCGAGGCGGCAGTGTCGATCTCAGGCACTTTACTCAGTGCTTTATCGACCGCATGAATCCTCGGTTCGAACTCGAGCTCGAACCCAACATGCCCGCTGCCCACCTCTCCGCCATCTTCAATGCCCAGGGGCCCAACCTCAATTGCCTCACAGCCTGCGCCGCATCCAGCCAGGCGATCGGTGAAGCCACAGAAATCATCCGTCGCGGCGAAGCTGACATCATGCTCTCCGGCGGCGCCCACTCCATGATCCACCCCTTCGGCGTCACTGGTTTCAACCTCCTCACCGCCCTGTCCGAACGCAACGATTCCCCGCTCACTGCCTCACGTCCCTTCGACCTCAATCGCGATGGCTTCGTGCTCGGTGAAGGCGCCGGAATGCTCATCCTCGAAGAACTCACCCACGCCAAAGCCCGTGGTGCCAAAATCTACGGCGAAGTCCGGGGTTACGGATCCACCGCAGATGCCTATCGAATTACAGATATTCATCCTGAGGGACGCGGAGCGATCGCCTGCATCCGCATGGCACTCGAAGATGCTCAAATCAACCCCGAACAAGTCGGCTACGTCAATGCCCACGGCACCAGCACCAAAGTCAACGACCAGATCGAAACCATGGCCGTCAAGGGAGGCCTCGGTGAACATGCCTGGAACACCCCGGTCTCCAGCATCAAAAGTATGATGGGACACCTCATCGCCGCCGCCGGCGCTGTCGAAGCCATCACCTGCCTGCTCGCAATCCGCGATGGTGTACTCCCCCCAACCATCAACTACGAAACTCCCGATCCCGACTGCGATCTCGATTACATCCCGAATCAACCACGGGAAAAACGCATCAAAGCAGCACTCTCCAACAGTTTTGGCTTTGGCGGCCAGAATGTAGCGCTCATATTGTCACAGTTCGAAGGGTAATTCCGCCGCCATCCTGCGATGGATCTCCCTCCACGCTCCCCCACATTTGGGGGTTGCTCCCATTCCCTGGATGGATTCGTACTGCTGCAGAACCCCTTGGAGATTGCTCCAGTGGCATTCGCCGTCCTTGTCGCCCTCCTGCTCGCCGCTTTCGTCACCGACGCGGTTGTAGTCAGACGCCTTCTGGTCCCCAGAATCTGTGATCACTTCGAAAAGGCGCCTGCCTTCAATGTGATCCCCGCAGAACCTGTCCCTACGGCTGTCCCAATCACTTTTCGGGCGTCCGATGGCCTGACACTGCATGGTTCGCTCATCAATTCCGAACTCCCGGATCCCGTCGGACTTGTGCTGTTTCTTCCCGAGCACCGCGGGAATCACTGGACAGCACCCCGCTATTGCCAGTCCCTGATCGATGCGGGCTATGTTGTTATGTCGTTTGACTTTCGCAATCAGGGCGAGAGTGATTCGCTTGATGGGTATTCTCCCAGTCACTGGATGACCGAATTCGAAATGCAGGACGTGGCTGCGGCCATGGAATTCATCGAAGCCCACCCGGTCCTCAGCACGCTCCCAATCCTCACCTTTGGTGTCAGCCGCGGCGGTGTGGCTGCGTTGCTGGCGGCCTGCCGCTATCACCGCATCCGCGGTGTCATTGCCGACAGCGCCTTTGGCACCATCACCACTCTTCGATTCTTCGCAGATCGATTTGCCGGCCTGTTTGTCCCGAAATCGCTGTTCAGATTCTTCCCTGAATGGCATATTTCTCGCACATTGCGTCGCGTGATGGCACTCAGCGAACGCCGACGCGGCTGTCGGTACGTGCATCTTGAAGACGAAGTGGCCCACCTCGAAGCCCGCTCCGTCCTGCTGATCTCCGGCTCCGCGGATTCCTACATCTCCACCGAAGTCGCCCGTCGCCTGCAACATCTCGCCGGCAGCGGCACGCAGCTCTGGATCGCTCGTGGTGCGGGTCACAACAGTGCCCGCGTCCGGCTGACCGACGAATATGACCGCCGCGTCAATGTCCATGCCGCTCGTTGTCTCCAGTCCCAGTCCGCCACTCCTGTCGATCAGCTGACGGCCGAAGCCGAAACAGCTTCGCGACCGGTCGCTCGCACCGCCTGAAAACTGACCCGGCTCCAGTGATCCCACTTCGCGACAATATTCCCTCCCGCCGACTGCCGATCATCAACTACCTGCTGATCGCTGCCTCCTGCTTCGTATTCTTCCTGCAGACCGGCGATTCTGCAGACAGTCTGATCTTCCGCTTCTCCCTGATTCCAGCTCGTCTGCAGCAGCCTGATCGGCCCCTTGTCATCGAGAATCGGCGGGCCGTTGAAACACCCCTCGGCATCCGGGAACTCCGTACGCCCATCGAAATTCCTCAGACCCCGTTCCCCGTCTGGACCACGCTGTGCAGCTGCATCTTCCTGCACGGGAGCCTCCTGCATCTGGCTGGAAATCTCTGGTTCCTCTGGATTTTCGGGGACAACGTCGAGGATCGTCTGGGGCACCTGCCCTATCTGTTCTTCTACCTCGCCTGCGGGACGTTTGCCAGTTTCTGCCACTACGCAGCAGACCCCAGTTCGGTCGTGCCCACGATTGGCGCCAGTGGTGCCGTGGCGGCCGTGATGGGCGCCTACCTGCTGTTGTATCCGCACGCCAATGTCATTTCGCTGGTGCCGATTCTCTTCTTCCTGCAGCTCATTGTGATCCCTGCCCCCGTATTCCTTGGAATCTGGTTCCTGATCCAGCTCTTCCAGGGCTCGTTTGCTGCCGGTGGCGGCCAGGCAGGTGGCGTCGCCTGGTGGGCGCACATCGGAGGCTTCCTTGCTGGCATGTTCAGCACCTTCCTGCTCCGCAAATCAGGCCGCACCACCACCCGCGTGACATCGCTCCGCGCCGGTACCGATCGCCGCTTTCGCCGCCTGCAAAGTCCGTGGGACTAGCTAACAACCCCACCAGATCAACCACAGAAATGCCGCAACGCCGGCACAGTCGTTGGATCCGGTCTTAGTGAAGTTGTGTACCGGATAGACGGCTCTTGGCATCGCGGTGTTGGTATTGCTTTGAGGAGCGGTTGCGTGCGGGGATATCGCGATATTGACCTGTTCCTGGATGAGACTCAGGAGTGAGTGTTATCTTCCGTCGGTGTATTGACATCAGTGTGATTGGGGTCAATACTGTTACTTATCATAAAATCACTACTCCTGCTGCAGTCGCTCGTCCCATCGCCCCTGGAGAATCCGACATGTCTGAAAAGCTCCGCATGTCCTGCCGCTACTGCGCCGCCACCCTCAGGATTGCCCCGGCACATATTGGCCGAACGGCGCCCTGCCCTGCGTGTGGGGTGTCGACGGTGATTGAAAACCCTGCAGGCGACACGGCCCGTGGATCTGCCAGACTGGCGTCCTGTCTGATCACTGAGCAGGTACGGTGAGAGCGAGACTGGAATCTTGCGCAGCGATTTGAATTGTTCATCAAACACAATCGAAATGCACGTCTCATGCCCACCACACCACCATCTGATCAGGACCCTGTTCGCTGGAAGGTTTCCACTGGAGTTCGGCATGGCGGGCCGTTCGGTCGGGAGCGGTTGCGGGGTTTGGTGGATGCGGGGCGGGTGTCGCCTTCGGCGTTTGTTCGTGACGTGGACGACCTGAGTGACTGGACTGAGGTGCAGACACTGGAGTGGCTGGTGGCTGAACCGGAGCTGCCGCATGTGCGGTGGTGTCCTGAATGTGATTCACGCGTGCTGCTGGCGATCGAGGACGTCAAAAAAACGCGGCGGTGTCCCAGCTGTCGAGCTCCTGTGAGTTTCGTGGACTACCTGCATGAAAGCGACGATGCGGATCTGTCACCACTGCCCCCAGACCCTTGGGGGAAATTTCAGTTTCTGGCCGTCGCGGCAGCAGTGCTGGCGTTTGGCGGCGGTGCGTTTGCCATTTTTTCGCTGCTCTGGAACCCGGTCCTCAGCGTGCTTCTGGCATTTCTCTTTCTGGTCGCCGGTGGCGTGCTCTTCAGCGTGACATTTCGCCACCGCGAAAGTCTCAGCCGGTTCCTCACGCGGCAGCGAAACCTGGAACAGTTGCTCAACGATCGCACCAGCCTGCTGCTGGACCGCACTCGACAGTTGCGTGGTTTGCAGCGTGGGTTGACGGACATTCGCACGCGACTGGAGTCGGACATCGAGCGTGAGTTTGAGGATCAGCGGCGGGTGCTGGAACGGCAGCTTGCATCAGCTGCCGATTCTGTCCATGCAGTGCATCGAATGGCGGAGCGTTTTCTGGATGAAACGCGGAAGTGGTGGGTATCCAAACTGCGGTATGACAACTATCCGGCGACGAAGGATCGGCTGCAGAAGGCCATTGAATTTTGCCGCCGCAACGGCTATGCCGTGCCTTCAAAGCTGGAACGGGAAATCCTGAAGCAGCTTCAGGCCGACTATGAAGAGGTGCTCCGCCGGGAGGCGGAGAAGGAGCAGCAACAGAAAATCAGGGAGCAGATTCGCGACGAGGCGCGGGTGGCAAGGGACTACAAGCGGGAACTGGAACGCGTGGAGCGTGAGCGGCAGGTGATTGAACAGGCGATTGCTGCAGCGATGAAGAAAGCTGGGGCGGAGCATTCCGCAGAGATTGATGCGCTGCGAAGGAAGCTGGCAGAGGCCGAAGAACGCGGTCGCCGGACTCAGGCGCAGGCTGAACTCACCAAAGCTGGCCATGTCTATGTGATTTCAAACCTTGGGGCTTTTGGAGAGCACGTCTACAAGGTGGGCATGACACGACGACTGATTCCGGCAGATCGAGTTCGGGAGCTGGGTGATGCTTCGGTTCCATTCCCTTTTGATGTGCACATGATGATTGCTTCCGATAACGCTCCAGCGCTTGAAACCAACCTGCACCGAGCCCTGCATCGCTATCGTGTAAATAAAGTGAATTTCCGCAAGGAGTTCTTTCGCGTGGGTCTGGATTCCATCAGGGAGATTGTCGAGGCCAATCACGGGGTTGTCGAATTTCAGGCGGCTGCGGAGGCCAGCGAGTACCGGCAGACGCTGGAGATTTCAGACACTGACTTTGAGTACCTTGCGCAGGCCAACGCAGCCGCTGATTTGGATGATCCGCTTGAGGACGAAGATTTGGACGGGGGCGATGGGGAGGGGTTTTGAGGTGCTTAACAGGTGTGCTGCCTGCGAGGCGCGCTGAATGCGTCCGGACCAGCGACGATTTCAATCATGAATCAGTTGTTTGGGGGGTGGCTTCCAGATCACAGGCTCGATCGCGCATCTGTGCAATCTGCGTGATCTGTGGTTAAAACAAGCGATTCGGATTTGGACCACAGATTTCACAGATTCCACAGATGATGGGAGCTTTTCAGTCTCGTGTCTGTGCGAGTCTCTGCGGCTGTCACCGTGCACCGAGCGATCAGTTTTGCGGGATTAGTTCAGGAGCAGGTTTGTTGCTGGCAACCGTCCTCGACAGCGATGCCCGCATTGCGGGCTCTGGAGCGGATGAACCTCGAGTTCCGTGACAATCGGCTTAACGGGTGGGATGTCCGTGACCTGATGGCGTCTGGGCCGCGGGTCTTTACCGCTGAGTTGTGCACTGCAATTGCAGTCAGTCTCTGGACGATGATGCACCCGTACGGATCTCGCCCGCACCGATTTCAATCCGCGGATCCTGCTTTGCGGAAAACTTAGCGCCAACGACGCCCGGTAAAACAAATCCGGCAGAATCCGTCAGGGGCACCGCTGCTGCTGGCATGCTTACAAATTTTGTGCTGCCATCGGCCGCCTTGTTGGCGAGAAATCGAAGACGTTGGCAACCGCCGTCGCCG
>JBJTOP010000223.1:0-1349 GCA_046074645.1 Planctomycetaceae bacterium
CAGCGCAATCTGAACCTCTATGTTGAATTTTCGCCCCAGCACGTCCTCCGCCAGCACATCGAGGATCAGGAGTTTGCCGTCAGCACTGAGCTTGTTATGGACGGTGTTGAGGAATGTGATGTCGGTCACCGGTGGCTGTCCATGCAGTACCGTATTGATCAGGCTGATCGTGAGCATCTTGCGCTCAGCGGTTCCGAACAGCATTTTGAAGGCATAGTCGATAAGCGGATCAATTCCGATGGCCATAAACACCTCGCAGGACAAATTTGGGCTGAAGCACGATGAATAAAAGAGAGTCAATTAAATTCGCACCCGAGGGTAGAAGACTACAACGCACTAAAACAAGCTGCAGTCGCGGGGTAACCCGAAATGTCGAAGAATTGCCGATCGGAATTACGGTTTGGAGCGACTGTTGACATTCTGCACCAGAGGGCAGCCAGAGGTGCCATGTACCTTCTGCTTTACGAAACATAGCCGGGGGCTTCCGCCCAACCGCTCAGCCGCAATCCCAGCCGCATGGTTCAGCCGCATGGCGGCAGCCTGCGGGCAAACGGCCCCGCAAACGCCCCACCAACGCACTCGACAGCGCGCGCACCTTCGGTGCAAAACACAGCCGGGGGCTTCCGCCCGACCGCTCGCAATGTCAGCCGCATGGCGGCAGCCTGCGGGCGAACGGCCCTGCCAATCCACGCCAACAGTGCCCGCCTATTCCCTGAAGGGACGAAAAGAGTGGGTTGTTTCGCTGAGAAAGCGTGGGTATTCTGGTGGTTGGTGGATTGCCTGAGAGGACTGCTGCGAGAGTTGCCATGGCGCCAGTGGTGATACTGCATTTGACCGATCTGCATTTTGGCTGGACTGCTGCAGCGGATGAGCTGGCGCGGAGGAAGCGGTGCTTGAATGCGCTGGTCCAGCAACTGCAGCAGCTCAGTCGGGCCGAACGCGACTGGAAGCCCACGCTGGTCGTGATCAGCGGGGACATTGGCTGGAAAGGCATCGATTCGGACTATACGCAGGCCCACGAGTGGCTGAGTGGCTTACTGGATGCGATTGAGGTCACGTCCGAGAACGTGGTGGCTTGCGCCGGGAACCACGACATCAACCGCGATGCTGCGGCGGTTCTGCTGATTCCAAATGATGCCGTTGACGCTGATAAAGTGCTCAAGCCGCCTGTGCATCCGTTCTACGCGGAGGCGTTCAAGGCTTATACGAACTATTGCCAGAACACTGCAAAGTTTCGCCCGTGGCGGTTCCACAACGAAAACTCGTGGCTGGTGGGTTCCACAGAACTCCAGGGCATCAAACTGCTGGCACTGAATACGTCATGGTACTGTCGGGGTGACGGCGATCGT
>JBJTOP010000224.1:0-26842 GCA_046074645.1 Planctomycetaceae bacterium
CAGGGAACCTGCTCACTGAGAAATGGCATGTTGCAGATCGCCAGTGCAAATTCCAAACTCCCAGCGGTATATTCTGTCTGGGAATTCGCAAACGCGGCGCACCTGCGGTGGCAGTGACCTTCTTTGTTCCTCAACGTCTACAACCAACAGGAAAACTGTGATGAAAATCGGTCGATTCTCGGGAGTATTGGGCCTCGCGGTTGCCGCTGCCATTTCGGGCTGCGAACAGGCTCCGGAGGCGGCCGTCACCGCGGCTGCGATCGACCTTGCAAACACAAAGTGTCCGATTATGGGCAACCCGGTGAAGGCTGCTGACCTTGCACCCGAGCTGATCAGGGAATGGAACGGAAAGAAAGTTGGGTTTTGCTGCCCGCCGTGCCTTGAGGACTGGGCGGAGATGACGGATGCACAGCGAGCCGACAAGCTGGCCAATCCTCCAGAGGGAATGGCCCACTGACCAGCGTGATCGTTTGACAGGCGGGGCTTGCCGTTCAGGATGGCCTGCCGTTCAGGATGGCCTGCCGTTCAGGGTGGCCTGCCGACAGAAATCGTCATCCTGACCGCCACGTGGGCTTACTCCGGTCGCACTTTGGTATGCATTTCCTGGAAATCGACCGCAAAGTCTTCGTCGCCGGTCAGGCATCGGTTGTTCATCGCAAGGATCTTGCGAATGCGGCCGACCGTGAGTTTTGCGGGACCGGTGAGTCGGAGCACCAGATCATCAGCAGTGAAGGCTTCCAGTTCACGAATGGAATGAATGCCCAGAAAGGTAAAGGCGTCGCGAGCCTGGGTGTCGTTTTGGAAGACGACATCAAGCGGAGCATCGACGGGGATCCGGGATCTTCCGAGCCTTCTTGCGCCTCCGGTGTCCTGAAGACCGCTGGTAATCGTCGCCTTGCGGACTCCTTTCCTGCGGGCAGCAATCGGATCGCCTTCAGAGGCGACATCCGCGGGCAGAGCATCAATTGCGGCAGTGAGTTTCGATTCGGGCTGGATGCCGGGCGGCAGCGTTGGGGCGGTTGCGACGGCTGATACGGTCGTCTGGGGCACTGCAGGTGCTGCTGTCGATGCTGCCACTGCCGCGGCTGTTGTCGTTGCTGCTGCTGTCGTTGTAGTTGTTGTTGAGGTTTTTGCTGCAGTTGCTGTTTTTGCCGCGGGCTTTTCCGGGCGACGGCGAGCGGGTCGAGGTGCAGGGGCCGGGGTCGGCTTTCGCTGCGGCTTCCTGACCGCTTTAGCGGGGACCGGTTTCTTCTTCGCTTTGGGGAGTGGTTTCTTGGCAGCTTTGCGGGGTGGGGGGGCTGCTTTTTTAGCGGGCCGGGCAGCCCGCTTGTTTGCCTTCTTTGCCTTTGCCATGGTGGATTCCCGCTTTCCGTGGAGGCGAGTGGTTTGCGAAGTAATCGGGAGCCTTGCCCATGCCGGCACTGCGGAAACCAAACAACCGCGACCGCCCCGAAGAAGCTGCACTATACAGAAAGCCCGCCACAATTCACTCCGTCAGCCCCGGATGTTCCTCAAAAAAGTCCCGAACCAGCTCCTGTTCGGCCGCGGTCAGCAATCCCGCACCCCATGTTACCATGTCCACTGAAGCTCTCCATCTTCCCAGCGTTTCCAGCAATTCAGTGTGCAGAGGCCCGGAGTCGGGGTCCAGAAATTGCTCCCCAGCCGCCTCGCACAGCGTTAATTCCTCCTGAATTCCCAGTGAAAATCGACTTTCTCTGGTGATTTGCAGGCAGCGGGCGCGCGCAGGAAGCCAGTGATCGTTGAGATGGTGTATCCGTCGCGGGCCCTCAAACAGCATCCGCAGCATGGGATGGGAGTTGTCGGCAGCGAGGTTGGCCAGGAGCTCCGTGGCTGCGTACAACGTACGTGCTTCCAGACAATTTGGAAAGTCCGAATGCTGCTGGCTCCACCGCTGCCACGTCCGCAGCACACATTCCATCTGGATTTGAGGTGCCATTCCGGCAAGCGGCGGGTAGAAGCGAAAGAAGTCCGCTTCCGCGTCATCCCGCGTCATCGGCGACAGGCAGTTGTGCATCAGGTTGTCAAGCGCGCACAGAAAGGCCGCACGGAGAGTCAGATAAGTGAGTGGACAATCTACCTCTTGACCGGG
Organism: Planctomycetaceae bacterium; assembly: GCA_046074645.1. Lineage (GTDB taxonomy): Bacteria > Planctomycetota > Planctomycetia > Planctomycetales > Planctomycetaceae > SXXK01. The sequence continues at coordinate 2,111 of JBJTOP010000224.1, forward strand.
AGACGAATCCATGGTGGCGGGAGATTCCTGGCGGGAGCGGACCGGCAGGTGTCATTGGTTGCCTGCAGTGGGGCCGCGTGGGTGTTGGAGAAGACGGAGTCTGCGAGTCGTGATCCGGTTGTGGAGCAGATCCTGGCATACCTTCAAGTGAACACAAGGCGTCTTCTCAGAAACTTTCCATGGGCGACTGTTGCCGGTTCTCAACAGCATCCGTCAATCCGCACCGAAGGTGCGCGCCGGCGAGTGCGTTTGCGGCGCGTGGGCAGGGGCCGTTTGCCCGCGGACTGCCGTCCTGCGTCTCAGCGGTTGGGCGGAAGCCCCCGGCTGTGTTCCGCACCGAAGGTGCCCGCGCCCTCGCGAGCGCGCCGGCGAAGTGTTTGCAGGGTCCGTTTGCCCGCAGGCTGCCGCCATGCGGCTGAGTTTGTCTTTGGATTGTGCAGCGGACGATTCCCTTCGAGTCGATTTTTGAGATGCTTCCGCATGGTTGTCGGCCGAGTCGTTCGACCGCCTGCTCAACCATGATTTGAAATCCTTCAATTCCAAACCAGGAGCTTTCAATGATCCGCCGTATGTTTGCAACCCCGGTCCTGTGCGTGCTGTTACTGCTTTCCGCCTCCCTTATTCGTGGTGACGAAGGCAAAACGCCGGCGGCGGCGGCGAAGAAAAAAACGTCCGCCAAACAGAAGGTGGAGCAGCCTGCACCGCCGGCGACACTGGATGCCGTTTCTTACGGTCCCCATGCCAAACAGGTACTCAGTTTCTGGAAGGCCGACAGTTCCACTCCAACTCCAGTGCTCTTCTTTATCCACGGCGGTGGCTGGCAGGGTGGCAATCGGCACGCCGGAATGGCCAGCTGGGTGCCAGCGATGCATCGAGCGGGAATTTCGGTGGTATCTATCGAGTATCGGTTCATTCCCGAGGCGATTGCGGATGGGGTGAAACCGCCGGTGAAGGCCTGTCTGCACGACGCCGCGAGGGCGTTGCAGTTCGTTCGCAGCAAGGCCACTGAATGGAATCTCGACAAAACCCGAATTGCCGCTGCCGGAGGATCTGCCGGCGCCTGCACAAGTCTTTGGCTGGCATTCCATGATGACCTTGCGGACCCCAGCAGCAGTGATCCGATCGCTCGTGAATCGACCCGGCTGCTGTGTGCTGCCGTAACCGGCGCCCAAACCACTCTCGATCCCCGACAGATGAAGGAATGGATGCCCAACAGCAACTATGGCAGCCATGCGTTTGGAATCTTCAAGGACGTCAATGGCAAACCGCAGCGGGACTTCGATGCATTTCTGGCAAAGCGGGAAGAGATTCTGCCGTGGATTGAAGAGTATTCGCCGTTTCATGTGGCGTCCGCCGGTGATCCGCCGGTGCACCTGACCTATTCGCGAGCACCGATGAAGGGTGAAGAGAGCCCGGATCCGACGCATTCGGCGTGCTTTGGTGTGCTGTTGAAGGAAAAGCTTGACAGTGTGGGGGTTGGTTGCGAGTTGGTGTATCCGGGCGCGGAGGGGGTTGTTCATCAGACGTCGGTGGGCTATGTGACAGCGATGCTGAAAAAGCAATGACGTCAGAAAAACCCGCCTGAAACCGGCCTGATCTTGCCTCCGATTTGGCACTCTCGGTACGATCTTTGCTGATCCTCGCGGCTGCCGTCTTCACTGTGAAGCGGCAACCGCAGCAACTCAGCAGGGCATCACTATGGGCAGCGGTCCGATTTTTCTGGGGCTTGATCTGGGCGGCACCAACGTGAAAGCTGGCGTTGTCAGTGACTCCGGCGAGGTGCTGGGTTCGGCCTCCGTTTCCACAGATGGATCGCGGGGCCCCGATTATGGGGTGCTGCAGATCGCTGCGGCAGGGCGGCTTGCGGTGGAACGTGCGGGGCTGGACCTGTCGCGGATTTCAGCGGCAGGCCTCGCAACACCGGGTACCATGGACATTCCATCCGGGATGCTGCTTGACCCCACTAATCTGCCTGGCTGGCAGAACTTTCCGATCCGCCAGCGTGTATCTGAAGCAATTGGACTTCCCACAGTGCTGCAGAACGACGCCAATGCAGCGGCCTACGGCGAATACTGGGCGGGCCAGGCCAAACAGGTTCGCAGTCTCGCGTTTTACACTCTGGGAACGGGCCTCGGGGGCGGTTTGATCATCGACGATCACATCATCGAGGGTCAGCATTCGCATGGTGCGGAGCTGGGGCATGTGATTCTGGAGATGGACAATGGTCGCCTGTGTAACACCGGTCAGTACGGCACTGCGGAGGCTTACGTCAGCGCCACGGCCCTGCTGAAACAATTCCGCGAAGAGCTTGAAGCCGGCGCTGTCACCAGTGTCCGATCCCTCCTGCAGTCAGGGGAAGAACTCAGCCCGAAACTCATTGCAGCAGAGGCGGAGGCGGGCGATCCGCTCTCGCTGCGGCTGATTCTGGAAATGGCACGCTGTCTTGGTGTGGCAATCACGACGGCAGTGCACGTGATTGACCCCGAAATGGTGCTGCTGGGTGGGGCGATGACATTTGGTCGCGATGAAACCCGCGTAGGTCGTGATTTTCTGCAGCGTGTGAGGCAGGAATTTCGTCTCCGCGCATTTCCAACGCTGGCAGAAAAAGTTTTGATCACCTGGGCGTCACTGGGGGGCGACGCGGGCTTTATCGGAGCCGCCGGCTGTGCTCGCAGAGCGCTGAATCTGGGACTGCTGCCCTGACGCGGGCTTCGCCCATAACCGATATGAACTGGATTCTGCAGCCTGAAGCGAAAGCCCTGTCGTTGGTACTCCAACGAGTCCTGTGCGGGTTCGCTGTCGCGGCTGCGAATTTCATCCGCCCCACCACCAGCCGATTGATTTCCCCTGCCGCAGCCAGAGAATACCCAAAACACCTGCGCCTCGCTCTGTCCCCCTTCTCTGGCCCTTCACATCCTCCGGAACGTCTGCATGACATACGCCATCGAATGCCGCGGGCTGACTCGCACCTGGCCCGGCAATCCACCAGTCGAGGCGGTGCGTGGGATCGATCTTGTGATCGAGCAGGGGATTTGTTTTGGAGTGCTGGGGCCCAACGGTGCCGGCAAGACCACCACGATTGAAATCTGCGAGGGTTTACAGCGGGCCACTAGTGGCGAATGCCGCGTGCTGGGACTTGACTGGCAGACAGACGCCGAGCGAATTCGCCCACAGATCGGCATTTCACTCCAGGAAACTCGACTGTCTGAAAAACTCACCGTCCTCGAAACGCTCACGCTCTTCCGCAGCTTTTATCCTGCCGGAGCTGAGCCCTCCGATGTGATTGCAAAAGTCTCGCTCCAGGACAAGCAGCACGCCCGAATCAGAACTCTCTCCGGAGGTCAGAAGCAGCGAGTTGCCGTGGCTGCGGCACTCGTCGGCAACCCGCGTCTGCTCTTTCTTGACGAACCCACCACCGGACTCGACCCACAGTCCCGCCGCGATTTGTGGAAGATCATCACGGACTTCCGGCAAAGCGGTGGCACTGTGCTGCTGACGACACACTACATGGACGAAGCAGAACGACTCTGCGACCGGGTAGCAATTTTCGACAAGGGACGAATACTTGCCATCGACACCCCACAGCGACTCATCGACGGCCTCGGGGCTCGCCATGTCGTGATGTTCACAGTCGATTCCGCAGACTCCGGCGGAGCTGTGATTCCGGATGATTTCGGCAGTGAGCTTCCCGGTGTGATTGCCGTTCGTCGCGAGAGCGAACATCGCTGCCTGTCGGTACTGCAACCGCACCTTGCCATCCCGGCACTGCTGCAGCAAATCGCAGATCGCAATCTGCAGCTCACATCGCTCACAACCCGCCAGGCGACGCTTGAAGATGTGTTTGTGCATTTTGCAGGACATGGCCTGAACGAAGGCACAGAGCAAAGGAGCCGATAATGTCAGGCTGGAAGTCACACCCGCTGGTACAACTGTTTCTGGCAAGGTTCAGAGAGTTCATCCGAACGCCCGAGGCTGTTTTCTGGGGCTATGGTTTTCCTTTGGTCATGGTGGCAGCCCTGGGTTTGGCGTTTCGATCAGAACCGGTGCAGCCTTCGATTGTGATGATCGAAGACGGTCCCGGTGCCGATGCCGCAGCAGCAGCCCTCAGCAACCCCGCTCTGTTCCGTGTCCTCCGCGGCTCCGCAGAGGACTGCCGCAGACAACTGCGGTCCGGCAAGGTGGAAGTCGTGCTGGTGCCTGCACGTATCGAAGGCGAGTCACTTGTTCAGTTCCGCTGTGACGAAACGCGTCCAGGCAGCCTCGCAGCACGCGACCGCGTCAACGACTCCCTGCAACGCGCTGCCGGCCGTCGCGATCCGCTCAGCATTCAGACCGAAAAAATCACTGAACCCGGCAGTCGCTACATCGATTTTCTTGTACCGGGGCTCATTGGCATGGGATTGATGGGGGGTGGAGTCTGGGGCGTGGGCTATGCCATTGTTGACATGCGCATCCGCCAGGTGCTCAAACGATTCCTCGGCACACCCATGAAGAAACACCACTTCGTCGCCGCGATGATGGCCAGCCGGATGGTCTTTATGTTTCCCGAAATCGTCGCCATTCTGCTCATCAGCCGATTCATGTTCGGTGTGTCCAGTCACGGCGGATACTTCCCTGTTTTCGTCATTGTACTGCTGGGGGCCTTCCAGTTTGCCTCTATCGGACTCGCCATCGCCAGCCGCGCACGAACGCTGGAAGCAGTCGGTGGCCTGATGAACCTCACCATGGTTCCCATGTGGATCGGATCGGGAATCTTCTTTTCATCAGAGCGTTTTCCGGAGGCCGTGCAGCCACTGATTCGTGTCATCCCGCTGACACCCGTGATTTCTTCACTCCGACAGGTCATGCAGGAGGGCGCAGGCCTTGCAACCATCGCTCCCAATCTCGCCCTGATGGCACTCTGGGCTGCTCTCTGTTTCGTGCTGGCCCTGAAAATCTTTCGCTGGGACTGATCAACGGAGACTGCCTATGCGGGTGCTGATCACTGAAGACCAGATCAAACACCGAGTTCAGGAACTCGGGGCCTTGATTTCCGCCGACTATGCCAACCGTCCTCTGACGGTCCTTGGGGTGCTCACAGGCAGCATCATTCTGCTGGCCGACCTGATTCGCGCCACCACGGTGCCGCTCCGCGTCGCTCTGATTTCAGCTTCCAGCTACGGCGGCACGCGCACGACTCCCGGAGAACTCCATATCAACAGCTCACTCGTACCCGACCTCACCGACCGTCACATTCTGGTTCTTGACGATATCTTCGACACGGGTCGAACGATGCAGGGCCTGCTTCAGACACTGCAGGGCCACTCACCCGCCAGTCTCCGCACAGCAGTGCTGCTCTGGAAATCCGACCGCACCGAAGTCAGCTTTGCCCCTGACTACTTTGGATTTCGTATCCCGGACGAATTTGTCGTCGGGTATGGTCTCGACTACGACGACGAATACCGACAGTTGCCCTTTATCGGAGTTCTTGAAGAGGCCGACAAACGCGGACAGAATCCAGACTGAGCTCTACTTCACAGCAGCGACAGAAGAGGCAAAGTCCGCATCGACGGCCGCTTCCGAGACAACAGGCCAGCGATCATCCAGAAGAGTTGTGGCAGCCAGCCGAAGCTGCCACGGCCCCAGCAGTCGTGCGTCGGCAGCAGTCGTGATCTTCAGCCGGCCGGAAGTTTGTTCCGGGGCAAGCACAAGTGGCTCGGCACCCAGCATACCGGTCGCGTCTTCGGGCACTTTCAAAGTGATCGTCACCGGGCCTGTCAGCCGCGGTGACCGTGAAATGCTGACGGGGATTTCCAGCGAAGCGCCGGGGGTGGACCGGAGATCGGTGATTTCGCTGGCCAGTTTCAGCAGTGCGCCTTCCATGATCATGGTAATGCGGGCATCTCCGGGTTTGGTGAGTTGTCGCAGTGTGCCCCTCGGATCGGACACCTCGACCAGCCCATGCACGATAATCCGCCGCGTGATATCGGTGGCCAGCCATTCAGGCATAAAGCACGGGTACTGGGCTCGAGTTTCACCTGCCGGCACAACAGTGGTTATGCCAAGCATCCCCTGACGATTGCGGTCCTGCTGAGCGGTCATGATGAGAGTAACAGGACCGCTAAATCCATTCTTCCGTACAATTTCGAGGTCAGCGGGATACGTTGTCCCGCGGGGAACATCGCGCTGACGCTCACGGTCAATGACGAGCACTTCAATTGGCGGTGTCATGGTGATTGCAAGCATCGCAGTCGTTGTGAGTTTTTGTTCTGCCGTGCGCGGGCAAAGATGTCCAGCGGCCACGGCGGTTGCCGACCGTGTAACAGCTGCTCCAGCAATGTCAGCAGTTCCGCTGATGCGAATCGCAGCAGCAGTCACCGCGGCATCAGCCGCACATTTCAGAATTACCTTCACATCGGACTTGCCCGCCGCAATTGTCCAGTCGCCCTCCGCAGTGACCCCCGCTGGCAGACCATCGATACGAACGGCAATCGGTCCATCAAAACCGCCGCTGCGCCGAGCTGTGATTGTGGTCTCCAGCTGTCCACCGGACGGCAGATTCCACTGCTGCGGGATCGTCAGTGCGAAGTCCATCGCGGCCGGTCGGACTTCAAGTCGATGGATTTCGTCGCTTCGTCCGAGCAGCTGAGACTGACTGCGAATGACACATGTCACGACACCATCGAACGCGGGCTTGAATTCGATAGCACTGTCGGTGGTTCCTTCGGCGTCATCGTTTTCACCGACAGGTTTGCCATCGGGGCCAGGGATCGTGAGGTGAGTGTCGAGGCTGCTGCCGACACCGATGGACTGCAGCGAGATCTGCAGCACCTGATCCCTCACCGCAGTGAACGTAATGCGCTGTTCGGGGTGTTCCGGGGTGAGTCTCCCGGTGAGGGCTGCCGGGACTGGAATTTGCAGTGTCTGGCCGGGGGCAGCAACCAGTTCGGGGATGTCACTGAGCGGCAGCAGGACTGTGGCGGTTCCACCCGGGCTTTGGACCGTGATCTGCTGCACACGCGGTTCAGGAGCGGCACTGGTGCTGACAGCCTGGCGGAATGCCTCGATTTCTGCAGAGCCGGGCTGCAGCCCCTGGCCGATGAATTCCACTTCTGTCGTGGAGCCTCTTTGCACCTTTGCAGGGGCTGTTGCGAGAACGTGGGGGCTTTGAGTGAACAGCAGCCGATAGACGTAGCCCCGGTCACCGCGGAAATCGACATCGTGAATACTAACCATGTATTTTTCCCCGCTTTTCGCCGGAAAGGTGACCACGCCATCCATTCCCTGCGTGTCGGCGAAGTCAGCCAGCAACTCGCCGACGGTGCTGCGGACCTGAAGTACAGCTCTGAAGTCCGCCCCCAGTTGACGGGCCATGAGTTTCACTGAGATGGGGCCGTCGGCAGCTGCGAGTATTTCGTAGCGGTCCACTTCAGTGAGTCGGCTCAGTCGCCCGGAGACAGCGACGGGCAGTGTCGGCAGCTGCTGGGGAAAGTCGCGGGAGCGGGACTCGATGATTTCCGGGTCGTGGCTGAGCAGCAGTCGGGCGGTGCGTGATGAGCCGTTGGCGTTGGCAATCTGCCAGAGCACAAAACCAGGTTCAGCATCCGCGGTGACTGTGATGCGAGCGGGCGCTTCGCGGGGAATTGGCGGCGCGCTGATGCCTCCACGAGGACCGGTCCAGTAGGGCGGCGGTGGCAGATGAAAGTCACTGACTGCACCGGTTCTCTCCAGAGTCACTCTGGAATCATGCACAAACCACTGCAGATCATCCGTCGAATCGAAGATGCCCATTTGTACGTCTGTGGACTGACCAATGCGGACAGCCGGCGGAAACACGTAACCAGCTCCGGGGGCCAGTTGTGCGAGTGCCGCAGACGTTTGGCAGAACAGCAGCACAATCGCCGTACCCACACAGGCATTCAATCCGATTTTGCGGACCACTTCGGACGCAGCAGCAATGGCCATACTGATCACTCCAGCACCATAATTTCGACCTTGCGGAAATCAATCGGGTGGCTTTCGGACTGCAGCGAGATGCTTCCGTAGTGCAGCATCAGGTCATCGCCTTTGATCAGTCGGCGAGCGCTGGCATCACGTTTGTCCAGCTGCGGCTTTGTGTATTCGAGCACAACTTCGCCATCGATCAGGTGGCGAATGATTTCATTGTTATGCACCTCAATCTCCGCCGTGACCCACTGTTCGCCGTGAAAGGTGGCTGAGGTGGAATTGATGCAGTGCTGCAGCCGGAGTTCCTGATTCATGACAACGTTGGTTCCCGGAGTGCAGAGGTTGGACGTGGTGCGAGGATCCTTTCCGTTTCCGCCCAGCAGCTGCACCTCAATACTCACCGGAAAATCCTGGTCCTTCGTCATTGTGGCCGGATCCTGGCCATGCACCATCACCCCACTATTCCGCGTGGCCCAGCCGGGACCTCCCTTGCACTGGTCACCCACGAAACGGTACTCCACGCGAAATCGATAGTTGCGGAACTGGTCACGGAAGAACAGATGCCCGAATCGCTCCCCGAATTCCGGGTAACCTGCTGCTTCATATCGAACCTTCAGGAGTCCATCCTCAACACGGAATGTGTTGTGGAAGTTATCTCCGAGGTCACTGTAACGAATCTTGGGCGTCCAGCCGTCCAGATCCCGGCCGTTGAAGAGCGGCACCCACTGGTTTTTAGGATAGCGATCATCAGCTGGCTGCTTGTCCTCTGACGCTGCAAAGGAGTCTGGAGCGGCGGCCAGCAGAGCGATCAGAAGTGCACAGGCTGCGAGCCCACGGCGGTGCGGTTGGATAGTCACAGATCTGGTCCATGAAGAGTGGGAATCGGGAAACGGCAGGTTCTGAAACAACCAACCTTATCACGGGAGCGGAGACGAAACAAGCCGGCAATTGCTGAGCAATGCAATCAGCAGCTGCTCACGGAGCGCCCCGGGGAAATCAGATTCTCCATCAGTTTTCATTCGCTCTCAGCGGGGGTGGTCGAGTAGAATCCGGGCCGGGTACCATATCGGGGGCAAAATATGCTGCGATTTTCGACATTCGCCAGCCTGATGGCTGGAGATCGTAACTGGCTTTTCCCGGCCGTTCTCGCGGCCCTGGTGGGGCTGGCGGTCATTCTTTGGCTCAATCGACGACGGTTTCGCGAAGGCTGGCAGGGGCGCCTCGGGCCGTGCTGCCGTTTTCTTGCCTGGCTGCTGCTCAGTGCCTGCCTCGTCGATCCGCTCTGGAGCAGTCTGCGGCCGCGTTCAGGAGCGAATGTCCTCGCTGTCGCCGTCGACGTCAGTCGCAGCCTCGACGTGCGCCCGACCGCATCCGCTCCAACACGTGCAACAGAGTTCACGTCACTGCTGAACGCTGGCGAGGCTGTCCAGCCACTGGGCTGGCTCAAACGGCTTGAACAGGACTTCCAACTCCGCCGTTACACCATTTCCGATCGGCTGCAGCAGACTGACAGCTTTGAAAATCTCCGCTTCGAGGGCTCCGCCTCCGCTCTTGTCTCGTCCCTGAAAAGTCTTCGCCAGCGTTACGCCGGTCAGCCACTCGCCGGCATCCTGCTCTTCACCGACGGCAATGCAACAGATATCTCAGCAGAACTCAGTGAGCTCGAAGGACTGCCGCCCGTCTATCCCGTACTCCCGTCCGATGAACTCAAGCTCCCGGACGCCAGCGTCGGCACGTTCACCATTACGCAATCAGCATTCGACGATGCTCCTGTCGCCATTCAGGTCACGCCCGGCACATTCAATACCAGTAACAGCAAATTACGGATGACTCTGCTGTCAGAAGACGGCACGCCTCTGGAAACACAAACTCGCAGCACCACCGATCCGGAGCCGCTGCGTTTCCGTCATCGGCCGGTGGGCAGTGGCACCGTCTTTTATCGTCTTCAGACGGCTTTGGTGGACAACGAAGGTACTGAATTCTCCGACGAAGTCACGCTGGTCAATAACAGTCAGCTGATCGCAGTTCAGCGTCCGTCCAGCGCCCGTCGGATTCTCTACGTCTCCGGTCGCCCCAACTGGGATTTCAAATTCCTGCGCCGCGCGGTCGAATCCGACCAGCAACTGCAGATGACGGGCCTCATCAGAATTGCCCGGCGAGAAGCAAAATTCGACTTTCGTGGACGCGAAGGAGAAACCTCAAATTCGCTGTTTCGCGGCTTTGATCGCGCGGACCCCGATACCGTCGAAGAATACGACGAACCCGTCCTCGTGCGACTCAATACTCAATCTGCCGATGAACTTCAAGGAGGCTTTCCTCAGACCGCTGAAGAACTCTTTCAATACGACGCCGTTGTCCTCGATGATCTCGAAGCCGACTTTTTTCAGGCCGATCAGATGCGGCTGCTCTACGATTTCGTCAGTCGTCGCGGAGGCGGATTCCTGATGCTGTCAGGTCAGGAGTCATTTGCCCAGGGTGGTTTCGACCGCACTCCAATCGGTGAACTGCTCCCAATCGATCTCAGCCGCAGCGCCGCCTTCCCACGGACCGGCGTAAGGCTCGAACTCACCCGCGACGGCTGGCTGCAGCCATGGGTGCGGCTTCACAGCGACGAACCCGCCGAACAGCAGCGGCTTGAACGTATGCCCCAGTTTCTCACCGTCAATCCCTCCGGCTACGTTCGCCCAGGTGCTCAGGTCATGGCAGAAGTCCGCGACGCCGAAGGCACCGTCTGGCCAGCACTGATTGTCCAGAGATTCGGACGCGGACGCTCAGGGGCCGTAACCGTCGGCGACCTTTGGCGCTGGAGGCTCAGCGAAGGCCTCCTTCAGCTGCAGTCGCAGTCAGTCCCCTCCGCCAAAACCCCATCATCAGACACCGTCTCGGGAACTCCGTCAGAGGACCTCAGCGACCATGCCCGAGCCTGCAGACAACTCATGCGCTGGCTCGTTTCAGACGTCCCGCGACGACTGGACGTCGCGGTGAAAGAACTCCCCGAACAGGGAACCGGCTCCGTGCGGCTCACCGCCAGCGTTCGGGGACAGGATTTCGAAGTCCGCGAAAATGCCGACGTGCGGTTCAAAGTCACTGCCCCGGATGGACGCAAATTCGAACTCACAGGTGTTCCCGCCGATGCAGAGACCGGCGTGTTCGAAGCCGAAATCTCAGCGGCCCAGGAAGGCGCCTGGCGCGTCGAGGCCACAGCAATCCTCACCAATGGCACCACCCCGGAAACTCTGATCACCAACTCCGGCTGGGCCAGCCAGCCCCTGCAACAGGAACTCCGCTCCGTGCAGGTCCGGAACGACTGGCTGCAGGAACTGGCTGCCAAAACCGGGGGACGATTGATTTCCCTCGATGATGTGAATGATCTCGTAAAACAACTTCCCACCGCCGCCGCTCCGCTTCAGGAGATCCGATCGTGGCCCATCTGGCATTCCTGGTGGGTCTTCCTCGCGGCCGTTCTGCTGCTCTCCATCGACTGGACTCTGCGACGACGAGGAGGATTGCCATGAAATCCCTGCGCCATGCTGTTCCTCTGTTCTTCGCCACACTCATCGCCTGTCCTCACCCGGACGCGTTCGGCCAGACGCAACGATCTGCAGAGCTCCGGGCAGACCCGTTTGCAGCGCTCCCGCTCAGTGTCAGCTCTGCCCTCCCCGTATACTCGACACTGAAAAATCAGCCCCCTTCAGGTGATCGTCCTGCGGTGCTGCTGGTATGTGGCGCTTCCGGCACAGAAGACTATGGCAAGGCTTTTCAGCAGTGGGCTGAACGCTGGCAAAAGGCAGCCACCACCAGTGAATCAGAGTTCCAGTGGATCGGCCCGGGCGGCCCCTCACCCGGCTCAACCTCCACAACCTCGACAGACCGCGAACAACTCCGATCGGCTCTCGAAACAGCCTGCAATCGCCGCACAACACAGCCACTGTGGCTCGTGTACATCGGCCATGGAACTTTCGACCAACAAACTGCCGCACTCAACCTGCGCGGACCTGATCTCGCCGACACAGAACTCGCTGAACTTCTCAAACCTGCCTCGCGCCCCCTTGTTGTTGCAATCTGCGCCTCCAGTTCTGCACCGTTCATCAATTCACTATCCGGACCAGGTCGAGTAATCATCAGTGCCACAAAGGATGGCAATCAAGTGCAGTTCAGCCGCTTCGGAGACGCACTTTCGCTGGCAATCAGCGGTCTGGATGCCGATGTGGATCGCGACGGCCAGACCTCACTGCTGGAAGCCTGGCTGTTTGCCTCACGGCGGACGGCAGAGTTCTATTCCACCGAGGGACGTCTTGCCACCGAACATGCACTGCTGGAAGACAATGGCGACGGCCGCGGTGTCCGGGCAGAACTGTTTGATGGACTCAAGCCCGCAGAGAATATCAAGTCTGATCAACCCGTGGATGGCGCCGCCGCTCGAAAAACCTGGCTCGTCCGCAGCCCGGAAGAACGCCTGCTGAACCCCGACCAGCAAGTGACTCGTGACGCCCTCGAAGCCCGACTTGAAGCGATCAAGCTGCGCCGCAGCGAAATGGATGAAGCCGACTACCTGCAACAGCTTGAAGAAATCCTCCTGCCGCTCGCCCGACTCTATCGTGAATCTGAACAACCTGCCAAAGCGGAGCCCCCACAGCCATGAGCATCGACGCAACCAGACAGCGAACGATCGGGATCGTCGGACTCGGCCTCATGGGCACAGCTCTCACCGAACGATTTCTTGAAGCCGGCTGGCTGCCTTACATCTGGAACCGCTCCCCCGAAAAAGCGAAAGCTCTGACCGACAAAGGTGCCGTCTGGAGCGATGATCCGCTGGCTGAGTGTTCGCAGGTAATCATCAGCCTCTACTCTGGTGATGTCGTCGATGAAGTCCTGACACGATTTCAAAACAGCCTGCACCCCGAGCAGATGCTGATTGACACCACCACCGGCGACCCCAAACAGGCCGTCGCGCGAGCAGCACGACTGCGGCAGCTGAGGGTCTCTTACGCAGATGCTCCGATTTCCGGTTCCAGCGAACAAACTCGCCGCGGAGAAGCTGTGGTGATGGTGGGCTGTGACACGGAATTCTGGGAGGATTGTGCGGAAATCTGGCCGGTGCTGGGGCAACGTGCCTTTCATACAGGATGCTGCGGATCAGCCTCCCAAATGAAGCTTGTCACCAACCTGGTGCTGGGACTGAACCGCGCCGCACTTGCCGAAGGCCTTGCCTTCGCTGAAGGACTTGGGGTCAATCCCGCTGCCGCACTTGAAGTGCTTCAGGGAAGCCCCGCCTACTCCCGGCAGATGGACACAAAAGGCCGTCGCATGGTGGAACGAGACTTTACTGTTCAGGCAAGGCTTTCACAGCATCTGAAGGACGTTCGCCTGATGCTTGAGGCGGCAGCGGCAGCCAGCCTTCAGCTGCCGCTGACCGAGACTCATCGACAGATTCTTGAACAGGCTGAACAACTGGGCTTCGGGGACCAGGACAACAGCGCTGTCTTCATGGCAATTCAAAACAGGCGACCTGCATTGCAGGGCTGAACACATGCACCGCTTCAAGGCCGATCTGTGTCAGCATCGGGTACGAAGCGCAGGCAGCGTCAGCCGCTGCAGCATGGCACGGCTTTTGGATCCGGAAGTTCTCTGTTCAGCCGATGGTGGCTACTGCTCGCTTTTATCACCGTCTTCTGAATCGCCGTCCTTCCCGTCGCGATCTTTTGAATCGCCATCCTTCGCGTCCCCGTCCGGCTTATCGCGATCCGGCTTGTCCTCTCCCTTTTCATCGCGTTCCGTTTTTTCCTGATCCTGCTTTTCCGTTTCGCGATCTTTTTGCTTTTCTTCCGGGCGATCATCGGACTCTGATTCCGGGCGAGCAGCGCGACCTTTACGCGCGGGACGTTCGGGCTGATCGCGACCTTCCGGACGGTCAGCACCTTCCGGGCGTGGACCACCTTCGGGGCGACGGGGACGGATGACGCCCGATTCGTTGGCGGGAGGCATTGGCATTTGCCGCTGATTTCCCATCATGGACTGGAGTTCCGGGAGATCGAGTGATCCGTCGGCGTTTTTGTCGAGCGTTTCCATGCGATCGCGGACGAACGGCGGAAGTTCATCGCCGCTGAGTTTGCCGTCCTCATTGGCATCTGAACGACGCAGCATCTGGGCAGCGAACTGTGCGGGTTCCGCGGGATTGCCCGCCCCCATGCGCTCGCGAGCAACGGCGCCGAGTTCTTCCTGATCGAGCTGGCCGTCAGTGTTGCGATCAAAGCGTTCGAGAAGCGGTTTCAGAGGTTCGGGCAGTTCTTCGCGGGATAACTTGCCGTCACTGTTTTGATCCATGCCTTTCAGGCGTTCGACGATGGCAGCGGGATTACCTGGCGACCCAGGTACGCCCGGCATTCCGGGATTGCCCTGACCAGGGAAACCTGCACGCAATTCCTGTGAGTCCAGGCGGCGGTCACGGTTGCGATCAAGCGTTTTCAGAGAGGCGACAGCAAGGTCGATCTCTTCTTCAGAAAGTTCGCCGTCACCATTCTTATCGAGGGCATTGAGGAGCGGATTGGGAAAACGTCCCATGAAGCCACCTGGGGCACCGCCACCTGGGGGCATGAGCATTCCTGGGCGGCGACCCTCGGCTCCGGGGCCTTCAGGGCGGCGGCCTTCCTCAGGACGGCGGCCTTCCTCAGGAGGGCGGCCTTCCTCGGGAGGGCGGCCTTCCTCGGGACGGCGGCCTTCCTCGGGGCGATCACTTTCCTGAGGAGGGCGTTCGACCTGTGGTGTCTGAGCGAAGGACGAGGAGGCGACAGCAATGGAAAATGCTGCGCCGCAGAGAACAAAAACGGGCTTCATAGCAGGTGCTTTCCGGAGAATGGGGAGTGATGGTGGGAGGATTGATGCATTGGCAGGGCGAGTGGCGACGTAAGAACGTAAACCCCGAGGCCCGAAAAGAAACACCAAAAAACTGAAATCCTGTTTGATTTTCCCTTGATTTGCACAATGCCCTTTGAAATTATTACGTAAGATACATAATAACGAACACCATCAATGGCGTCAATGGCAACTCACTCAAATGTTCGGCATACAAAACCTGAAAGCACTCCTGACAATTCCGTCCTCCCTGCGGCCTCTTGCTGATCCTGCAATCCAGGCGGCACTCGATCTGGCGGTTCCGTTTCGCTGTTCGCTCTGTGGCCGATCCGGGGGTGTTCCCGGCAGTCGCTGGATCTGCTACTGCAGCCACTGTACGGAACAGCTCTGTGCCCAGCCGGCCCATAGCTGCCACGTGTGTGCAGCTGAAGTCGGCCCATGGTCGGCGACAGCGGCCGGGTGCGTGCACTGCCGCGGTCGCGCTCTGCGATTCAAGTCCGTGGTCTGCCTGGCCATGTACAAAGACCCGCTGCGGCACGCCATGTTGTCCGCAAAGTGGTCATTTTCCGCCGTCCCCATGCGATCACTCGCCCGTCTCCTCGCATCCCAGCGCTTACAGCATCTGCGTTCGCTGCAGGTTGACCGCATCATTCCCATTCCTCAGCACTGGCAGCAGCGAATTGTGCGGCATTTCAACCCCGCCTGGATCATCGCTGAAGAGCTGGCACGAGTACTGGGGGTGCCCTGCGACCCCCATGTCCTGCGAAAATCCCGGCAATCGCGCCCCCAGAAACGCGTCTCACTCGCTCAGCGAGAACAAAACCAGCACAACAGTTTTGCCGTCACTTGTCCCGCTGTGATTGCCGGCGAAAGACTGCTGCTTGTGGACGACGTCCTGACCACCGGCGCCACCTGCTCCGAAGCCGCCCGCTGCCTGCTCAGATCGCACGCCACAGAATGTCACGTTGCCGTAATCGCACGCGTACTCGATCAGTCCGCCTGACTTTGCCGCACGCTCTCATCCATCGCTCAATCCATCGATTTTTTCTGGCATACAAATCGGAAACATCATAGATCCCAATCGATGACTGCCACGTTTTCGCTCTTCCGCAGGGCAAACCCCCGGTTTTTGCAGGCCGGACGAAAATCGGTCGATGAAAAAACGTTCAATCCGCCTACATTTACCACGCGACACAGGGCACCGAAGTGCTGCAAAATTCTCTGGAGGTCCGGTAGAGATGAACAGGGGACGCGAGGCTGGCGAAGCTGAATCGATCGACGCGTCATGGCTGTTCGAGCAAATCGCTCTGATGGATGGCGGGCACTCAGATCGTTCCCGAATTCGACGCGCCGTCGACGAGGCGTCGCGGATGGTGTCAGAAACCAGCGAAAACAGCAGAAACAACTGGCAGCGATGTCTTGTAGAAGCTTCGCAGAGTCTGGGTTACGTCAGCCGGATCATGGAGGGCAGCCTGCAGGAGCTCACCGGTCTGGCCAGTGATGGTGCAAAAGTCGTCCTGCGTTCTGCCGATGGTAATATCTGGCGTGGAATTTACGGCAACGGTGGCCGACGCCTGCGGCTGCTGCAGTCAAACTCTGTCAGGCCTGTCGTCGAGCTGTCCAGGCGGGCTGTCGAACAAAGGCTGATCTCCGAGGGTTTCACGGGGCAGCTCACATGTGTCGTGATTGAGCCGAAGACGATCCAGTCACACGACACATCGCACGAGGAAGAGCACCACCAGTCGCCGCTGCTGAGAATGTTCAGTCTGCTCACAACCGAGCGGACTGATATCGGAGTCATCTGCGTGTTTGCTCTGGTCACAGGATTGCTGGGGATGGCAACCCCCCTTGCCGTCAGAGCACTTGTAGACACGGTCAGCTTCGGAAGCGTGCTGCAGCCCGTCATCTGGTTGTCACTGATCCTGCTCACTTTCCTGCTCTTCAAAGCAGCAATCAAGGCGCTCCAGACCTGGGTGGTGGAAATTATTCAACGGCGATTGTTTGCAAGGCTTGCATCGGAACTGGCGTGGCGTCTTCCGCGTTCAAAAGTGGACGCTTTTCACGGGGCCTATCCACCAGAACTTGTGAATCGTTTTTTCGACGTGGTTTCGGTACAAAAAGTAGTGTCCTCGCTGCTCCTCGACGGTATTTCGCTCATGCTCAGCATGATCGTCGGGATGATCGTTCTGGGCTTTTACCACCCGTATCTGCTGGCCTTTGACTTTGTGCTCATCGGATTGATGATTCTCGTCTACCTGCTCGGCCGTGGCGCGGTGAACACCAGTATCCGGGAATCGCGTTCGAAGTACGCGATGGCAGCGTGGCTCGAAGACATGGCCAGATGCAGAATCGCATTTCGCTACGACGGTGCTCCGGAATTCGCTCTCGAAAAGTCCGATCGACTCATTTACGAGTACATTCACGCGAGAACAAAACACTTTCGAGTCCTGATGCGGCAGTTGATTGCGATCCTCCTCATGCAGGCTCTGGGTTCCACAGCGCTGCTTGCCATCGGTGGCTGGCTGGTACTCATTGGTCAGTTATCGCTTGGACAGCTCGTGGCAGCCGAACTCATCGTGGCAATCGTCGTTGACTCCTTCGCCAAAATGTCCAAGCACATCGAAAGTTTTTACGATCTGCTGGCCTCGGTGGACAAGATTGGGCACCTGCTGGATCTGCGGACCGAGCGAACAGATGGGTTGTTGACAATCCCTTCCGGCGCTGGCTTTGTGATTCAGGAAGTAGCCGTTCACGACCACGACAGACATTGCTCGCTGAACCCCGTTTCGCTCACCATTCGCCCCGGAGAACGAATTGCTGTTGTCGGTGACGACAGCTCGGGCAAAAGTCTCCTGCTGGATGTCTTATTCGGGCTTCGCGAGCCCGGGCAGGGCGCTGTCAGCTTCAACGGCCTCGATCCTCGCGACCTCCGCCCCGACATACTCCGCCGCCGCGTGGCACTCATACGAGATGTCGAAATCTTTGAAGGCAGCATTGCGGAAAATGTGCATCTGGAACGGCCTGACGTATCAATTGCCGACGTTCGAACCGCACTGGAAGCCGTCGGCCTGCTGCCTCGCATCCAACAACTCCCGCAGGGACTCGACACCACACTCAATCCCGCCGGCACACCGCTCACCCCCGCCCAGTGCAGGCGGCTCATGATTGCTCGCGCCATTGCCGGACATCCCGAGATCCTGCTCGTCGATGAAATCCTCGATGCCCTCCCGGACGCTGAGTCCGAGATGATCCTCAGAAAAATACTTGCCGCTGACAACTCCTGGACAATTCTCGTGGTGACCTCCCGTCCACATCTCCAGCGAATGCTCAATCGAGTTCTCGAAATTCGACCATCCCGCGACCACGAAATCGATCGTTCACTTGCTCACTGAATCCGCAGGGAATCCAATGGCCACCCAGACTGCTCCCAGGCAAACCTCACACCGCAGCAACGCCTCACTGGATCGACGCTATTCCGTCCTGACTCCGGTTGCCGCTCGTTCTGCCCTCATGCCTTCACTGCAGCTCGTTCGTTCATCTCGGCTCGTACAACGTATCGCATTCTGGCTGCTCACATCCCTGATCGCCTCCACTCTGCTCATGGCCTTTGCCCCGTGGCAGCAGACGGTCACGGGATCCGGCTATGTCGTCGCCTACCTCCCCAGTGAACGCCAGCAGGTGCTGGAGGCAACCATCAAAGGCCGCATCGAACGCTGGAACACGGATCTCGTCGAAAACTCCCGCGTCTCCAAAGGCGACTTCATCGCCGAAATCCGGGACCTCGATGTCGACTACGCTGCACGGCTGGAAACCCAGCTGGAAAACACCAAAGTCATGCTCGCAGCCTCGCTCCGCATCGTCGAAGCAACCCGCGGACAGCTCACAGCCTACCGCGATGTCCAACAGCAAATTACCCGTGCCCAGGACGCTTACGTCCAGGCCGCAAGCGAAAAAGTCGCCGCCGCCGAACAGAAACTCTCGCTCGCCCAGGCCGCCGTCCCACAACTCAAAGCCGCCTTCGATCGCGCGAAAATGCTGCACGACCAAAACAATATCTCCCTCGAGAAATTCCAGGAAATCGAACGCAAACTTCTCGAAGCAGAAGCCAAAGTCCGCGAAGAGACGGCCAATGTGTCAGCTTCCAAATCAGATCTCACCGGGAAACAAAGCGATCGACTCGCCTACATCCAAAAAGCTGCCGCTGATATCAGTTACTACGAAGGAGCCCTCGATAAAGCCCTCTCCGAAGCCGCAAAAATGGAGAAGGAACAGGCTGAAATGCAGTCCAAAGTCGCCCGACAAAGCACTCAGACCATCCACGCCCCCTTCGATGGCTATGTCGTCGAATTCAACCCCAACATGAATACTCAACTCGTCAAGGAAGGAGACCCCATCTGCGTCATCGTTCCTGATACCAAAGACCGAGCCGTGCAGATCTGGCTCGACGGAAACGACGCCCCACTCGTCAAAAAAGATGCCCACGTCAGGCTGCAGTTCGAAGGCTGGCCCGCCGTGCAGTTTGCAGGCTGGCCGTCCGTCGCCGTCGGCACCTTCGGCGGTACCGTGGTCTCCGTAGACGTTATCGACAACGGAAAGGGGAAATTCCGCTGCCAGATCCGGCCCGATAATCCTGAAGAATGGCCCAACGAACGCTATCTCCGCCAGGGCGTCCGCGCAAACGGCTGGGTACTTCTCGAACAGGTTCCTCTCTGGTTCGAGTTCTGGCGACAGCTGAACGGCTTCCCACCTTCGCTCGATGAACCCTCCGCCTCTACTGCCCTCGGAGGCGGAAAATCCAGCATGGGCTCCTATAATGCCAAAGACTCCGGAAAAGGCTCCGGAGCAAAATCTCCGGTGAAGTAATTGCCCCGCTGCGGACTCGCCCTGCTACTCACCCAAAACTCCACACCACCTCAGTCGCCACAAAGCTATGAAGGCCCTCAAGTCTCTGCTCCCCTGCGCTGGCGACAGGTAACGTTCGCGGCACCTGCTGTTCTCCCGCGAAAGATTCACATCCTTGCCATTTATTGGCGCAGTTATTGCTCTTTCTGTGAAGAAACTCACGGATTGTGCTCCCGAATTGCCCGCGCCCAGCTAAAATTCCGCACGCCAGACAGTCTATCGCGCTCCAAAATCAACCTTTTTGCACATTCTGCGCGCGATTGGTGATCGAAATTTGGGCATGACGAAGTCGAAAACACAATGAGCAAAACAGACAGCGATCCGGGATTGATCAACGGACTGATCGGCTCCAGCCCACCCATGCAGGACGTCTATCGCACAACCCGCAAGGTTGCCCCCACCACCGCCACTGTGCTGCTCACCGGCGAAACCGGCACCGGAAAGGAACTCATCGCCCGCGCCCTCCACGAACTCAGCCCCCGCGCCTCCGGCCCATTCATCCGCGTCAACTGCGGAGCCCTCTCCGAAAGCCTGCTCGAAAGTGAACTCTTCGGACACGCCAAAGGCGCCTTCACCAGCGCCATCGAAAACCGCACCGGTCGCTTCGAAGCCGCTCACGGTGGCACAATTTTTCTCGATGAAATCAACAGCGTCAGCTACCAGCTCCAGGTCAAACTCCTTCGTGTTCTTCAGGAACACGAATTCGAACGCGTCGGAGATACTCGTACCATTCGCGTCGATGTTCGCGTCATCGCCGCCACCAATGTCGATCTGCAGGACCTGATCACCACCGGACGCTTCCGCGAAGACCTGTTCTACCGGCTCAATGTCATCCCAATTTACCTCCCGGCACTCCGTGAACGGGGCGAGGACATCACAGCCCTCGTGAACTTCTTCGTGTGGCGGTATGCCCAGGCCAATCGTATTCCTGCCGGTCGCGTACACCCCGATGCACTGCGGTTCCTGCAGCAGTACGACTGGCCTGGCAACGTCCGGGAACTCCAGAATTACATCGAACGCGCACTCGTACTGTCGTCAGACGGAGAAATCACCGCCGATCTGCTGCCAACACACGTTCGGGGACTGGCCCCTGTGCGGATCGGCCGACGAGCAGCCGACGACCTGCAATCGCTCTGCACAGAACTCGTCAGCCGCCGCCTTGCGGAAATCGGGGAGGACAACACTGACGCCTGGAATCAGGTCATCAACGTCGTCGAAAAAGAGCTCATCCTGCAGGTGCTGCGACAAAGTCAGGGAGTACAAACTCGCACTGCAACTCGCCTCGGTATCAATCGCAACACGCTGCACAAGAAAATCGAAGATCACGATCTCGGTGCCGAAGCCCGGTAAGAAGCTGTCTCAAAGCCGCAAAGCCTCGCCTTTCGCATGGCGGAAACAGTCCCACCAACCATTCCACAACAACAATCTGCTCGCTGGCAACCGTCGCTCAGGGGCCTGGTCCCTGAAATACGGCCCTCGGGGCTTGCAGAAGATCGGGGCGATCCGTCGATACGCGTCTCAGAAACCGCTCAGCACGTCCACTGCATTCGGCAGTGACCCGATCAACCTGCGGCAGTTCCGGCCCCATTCCCGCAAAGCCCGCGCGGCTGCAGTGCTGAGCAAACTGCAGAATACATCGCTGCAGCGGCTCAGAATTGTCATCTTCAGACTGCAGTGACTCATGAAAGAGCTGTTCAAGGATCCCTATCGACTCCCAGTCCTGCCACCGCGAAAGGCTCATGATCGTCGTTTCGGCCAGTACAGGATCCCGAAGCAGCTTCCGCGCCGATAAACAAATGCGGGAGCGGGGAATCAGTTCCGGTTCGTATGTGTGAAAAAAGTCCAGAGTCTGCAACAGCGCGTGCCGCGACTCCGTCGAAGACCGGACCTGCAGAAACTGTTGCTCGGTGGCTGCAAGCCCGGACTCCCCCGTCAGCAGCAGATAGCCCGCCAGCAGTCCTTCGGCTCCAAATCGAAACTTGCCCGTATCACTGCTGACCAGGTGGCTGTGAAGGAACTCCGCGTCCGCAGGCTCACCACAAAGGCCCAGCATCAGACCGTACAGCCCGAGCCGCTCAGAGCTGATTCCGGGATCAGCGATCCAGCTGCGGAGGCGGTCAGGCGAATAGAGCTTTCTGCAGCCCTTCACATCCTCGTAGGTGGCAATCCCGAATTCCGCCCACGCATCACCCGCAATCGTGGGATCGGACGATTCGAGGTGCGTCACAAACCATTTGAGCCGCTCCGGGACAGGAAGTTCCTGACGTGGCAGCGAGCGGAGATACCTCGCGGTGGACAAGGAAATTCCTGTGTGATCAGTCCATTCGACGGCTGCGGTGGACTGAGCTGCGGGCCGCGCTGTCGCCTGCCCGGCTGGAGTGCTGGAGAAAGTCGCCGGAGTGCCTGTCGGGGGTTGCAGGGACGGACTTTTGGAAGTGTCAGTGAGGTCACCATAGAGCAGGTAGAGATCGCCCGGGTTCCCGCCGGCTTCTGCGTGCCGAATGACTTTGCGGCCAGCGCCAACTCCGCAGGCTGCAGCCGTTTTGGGGTCTCCGGACAACAACTGCTGGACACGAAAGGTGGCAACTGGCAGAGTACCCTGCTGGAGGACTTCAAAGGAATCCAGTTCAGCAATCGCGACGAAATCGGCAAGCTGGAATTGCGCAGAGAAGGTCTGCGGAGGGGAAAGACAGAAGGGGCAGGCGGAGGCCACAGTAAGTGCCAGCAGGGTGGCTGTCACCGTCAGAAGGCTTGATTTCAGTGAGTTCATGGGAGTGGAATCCATTCCGTTCGCGAGCAAAATTCGCAGGCAGAATGTGCCCAAAAACCGGGCATCACTGACCACAAGTGTGAAGAGTTCTCGCTGAATCTGCAATTAAATACACGATTCCTGGGAGTGAAAGCAAGAAAACCTTTGCATTTTGAATCGGAAGCGGTCAAACTGACCCAGTCGCTGGTGGTGTCGGGAAATTTTTGCAATTCGGTTCGGAATTTGCAAAATTCCGAAAATCAGCGTGTTTTCAATTTTTTCGATGTTCGTTTTCCATAAAGACTTCTCGCGAGGGCCTGCAACCTCCTTCGGGAATTCGCTCCTGTTGGGTGTTTGGGGTCCGTCATGTTCTCCATTTCCCGTTTTTCTCTCAGGAGTTTCCAATGAAAAAGTTCAGCCTGCAAGCTGGCAGCGTCGCTCGGCGTGGTTTCACGCTGATCGAACTGCTGGTTGTGATCGCAATCATCGCGATCCTCGTTGCGTTGCTTTTGCCTGCCGTCCAGCAGGCTCGCGAAGCAGCGCGCCGCACGCAATGCAAAAACAATCTCAAACAGCTGGGCCTCGCTGCCCACAACCACCACGATGTGTACAACCGCATGCCGGTTGGACACTACGGGGTTCCAAAGGACATCACCTGGAGCGGCACTGGTCCGCGTAACCTCCAGTGGCGTCAGCATCAGTGGTTTGGCATCCTGCCACAACTCCTGCCCTACATCGAACAGTCCTCACTCTACAACCAGATTCCTATCTGGAAGGGGCTGGATCATCGCCCCGATCCGGCGTCTGCTACCGGAAACTACCTGCCCGAAGTTGCATGGTTCGACGACACCCAGACCAACACACTCGCCCAGTTCAAACTTCCGGCGGTGCTCTGCCCTTCCGATCCACAGAAGACCCGCAACCCTCCCTACTGTCCGATCCTCCAGCACATGGATGAAACGGGTTTCTTCACTGTCGTAGGCTTTGGTACCGAACGCGGCTACGGCGAAACCAATTACCTCGGCGTTGCCGGTTACTTTGGGAACATTTCCTGGGGTATGCCCTTCGGTGGCATGTTCGGTGATCGCACTCACAAAGTGAACTTCCGCGATATCACCGACGGAACCAGCAACACGCTGATGTTCGGCGAATCCACCGGCGGCGACTTCCTCAACTGGCGCTGGATGGGTGCCGGTGCAATGCCCACAGCGTGGGGATTCAACAACACACCAACGCAAAACTGGTACCAGTACGAAAGCTTTCATACCGCCGTCGTACAGTTCGCTCTTGCCGATGGTTCCGTTCGTGCAATTTCCAAAAACATTGACAACAACCTGTACGTCTTCTCGCTGTCGCCGATGGCCGACGGACGTGTTGTTGGCGAATTCTGATCCACGTCGTTACCGTATACAATGCGGTGATCACCTCGCCGCATTGTGTATCATTCATTTTTTAGAAGGTCCCTCCCCATGCGTCTGTTCTGCTGTTTGCTTCTCGTCTCCGGCTTTGTCGCTGGCTGTGGTGGTGGCGGAAATGCCCCAGTGGCACCAACCAACCCGACCCCGGTCTCCACAGAAGAAAAGCCAAGCACTGACGGCCTGCCTGCACCCCCGCCGCTTCCACCGAAGCCCACCAACTAGACCCCCAAAACTCTCTGTGCCATTCGGCTTCAGATCCGGGTTCCCTCCTTAAAAAGCGGGAACCCCTCTGCTTTTTCTTGCGTCACGGGCGGTCGAGCCGCTCAACCTTGTCCCGCCTGCAGAATTCCGTGATTCATTTAAAATTCTGGTTATTCTCTTGTCTCAATTGCTGATGTTCTGGCGCTTTCCGGGGTTCGTTTCCGATTGCGGAAGCAGCCAGCGGGAATGCACTTGTTGGTGTTATTTTTTCTTCTGCAGGAGTTCTTCTATGAAAAAGTTCGTTCAGGCCATTCCCCGGCCGGATCGGCGTGGGTTCACGCTGATTGAATTGCTGGTGGTGATCGCGATCATCGCCATCCTCGTCGCTCTGCTGCTGCCTGCCGTACAACAGGCTCGCGAGGCTGCTCGCCGCACCCAGTGCAAAAACAACCTCAAGCAGCTGGGGCTCGCAGCCCACAACCACCACGACGTCTACAACCGCATGCCGGTTGGACACTACGGGGTTCCAAAGGACATCACCTGGAGCGGCACTGGTCCGCGAAACCTCGCATGGCGTCAGCATCAGTGGTTCGGCATCCTGCCACAGCTCCTGCCCTACATCGAACAGTCCACACTCTACAATCAGATTCCTCTCTGGAAGGGGCTGGATCATCGCCCCGATCC
>JBJTOP010000225.1:0-2014 GCA_046074645.1 Planctomycetaceae bacterium
CAAGAACTTTCGCAGGCGATTTCTGACCGAAGCCGGCCGTCCGGAAACGCTGAGGTCAGTCTCGCGCCTGCGGCGACACTGTCGGGGCACGCATCACCGTCCGTAATCTGGAAAGCGTCGCCTGGGTGCACTGCATTCCCTCATCTGCGCGTGTCACAACCGCCAGATTCAGCCCAGCGCGGCCAAATACAGCTGTTTCGCGCCCTGCCCGGTGATTTTGCGTGGCGGGGTACAGTGAGCGATCATGAAAACGCCTCGCGATGGCAGTTCAATGACAAGTACCCTTGCCAGCCGTCCCCCCGTCCCCCACGCGATTCTGTCCGGCCCCAGCAGGGGGGACTTGCCAACGAGTAACCAAAGGCTGGGCGAACACAGGCCGAACGAGGTAAAACACTAACAAAGCCCCCAAAAGGTGCATGGCACCTTAACGGCACCTGGCACCTTAACGTCACCTGGCACCTTAACGGCACCAAAGGTGCATGGCACCTTAACGAACATGATGAGTGACGAAACCGCTGGATTGTCGGCTTGATCGCTCGGTTCGGTTGGCAATCCTGAGGACGCAATCGCTAGAATACGTCCGTCTCTTCCATTGATCCTCTGCTGCGGTTTCCTGCATGAGTGCCTTCAATTGCAACAAGCTAACGACTGTCGTGCCTGCTGTACCTGCAGGATTTTCACGGCGGCAGTTTGCGCTGCAGCTGGGGGCGGGCGCGGGGATGGCTGGCCTGACAGCGGCACTTGCGGCGGAACCTGAGTTCTCAGTGTTGCAGACCTTTTCCGGTTCCGGCGGCGGCACCCACTTCCCGCCGCGGGCTCGCCGAGTGATTCATCTGTTTATGAATGGGGGTCCGTTTCAGGGCGATTTTTTCGACCCCAAACCCGACCTGATTAAATACGCTGGCCAGCGACCTGCTGAAGCCGACCTGCGAACTGAACGCAGGACAGCGGGGCTGTTGCCGTCTCCTTTTCGGTTTCGTCCTGCTGGTCAGTCTGGTGTACCTGTCAGTGAACTGCTGCCGCTTACATCTGCCTGCATTGACGACGTTTGTGTGCTTCGTTCGACCTTCACTGACAATCCCAACCACGGTCCTGCATTGCTGCTGATGAACAACGGGACCATCCTGCCCACGCGTCCGAGCATGGGTTCATGGCTTTCGTGGGGACTTGGTTCTGAAAACCGCAATCTGCCTTCGTACGTAGTGCTTTGTCCGGGCAAGCCCGTGCGATTTTCAATTCTCTGGACCAGCGCTTTTCTTCCCGGTTCACACCAGGGCACCTACATCAATCATTCCGACACCACTCCATCGCGGCTGATCCCTTTTCTGCGCAACGCGTCTGCCGATCGCGATTCCCAGGCCGCTCAGGTCGATCTGATCAGTCGGCTCAACCGTCGCCACCTGGAACGCACGGGTCCCGACAATCGGCTGGAGGGCCGTCTTGAAGCGATGGAGACGGCGTTTCGAATGCAGTTTACGGCGACCGATGCATTTGACATTCAACAGGAATCGAAAGGCACGCGCGAGAGCTACGGGGACGGTCATTTCGCCAACGGCTGCCTGCTCGCCCGGCGTCTGGCCGAACGGGGCGTGCGGTTCATTCAGGTTTATTACGGCGATGGTCAGCCCTGGGATACTCACAGCGATCACAACAACGCCACCCGCAATCTGGCTCGAAGTATCGACCGTCCCATCGCTGCTTTGCTCATGGATCTCAAACAGCGCGGGCTCCTTGACGACACCCTTGTGCTCTGGAGCGGTGAATTCGGACGCACGCCCACATCTGAAAACGGTTCCGGACGCGACCACAATCACTATGGTTTCACCACCTGCATGGCAGGCGGTGGTGTTCGTGGCGGCATGACGTGGGGAGAAACCGACGACTTCGGTTTCCGGGCCGTACAGAACCGCGTGCACATTCACGACCTCCACGCCACTCTTCTGCACCTGCTCGGAATTGATCACGAACGACTCACCTTCCGCCATGCCGGTCGGGACTTCCGCCTCACCGACGT
>JBJTOP010000226.1:0-10966 GCA_046074645.1 Planctomycetaceae bacterium
AGAGACCATCACGGTCAGAGACCTGCTGAACCGCACAGTGCTCTACAAGGTGGGCCATCACGGCAGTCACAACGCCACTCTGAACGGACAGGACACAGATGCCAGCCCCAATCTGAGCTGGATGGGGCATGGCCGGTTTGCCCGCGATTTCACAGCCATGATCACCGCCGTGCGGGCCTGGGCTGAAACGCAGAAAGGCTGGGATCATCCAAAGAAAGCCATTAAGGATGCTCTGCTGAAAAAGGCATCAGGGCGAGTCCTGCAGACGGACACCGACATTGAAACCATGCAGAAACCACCCGATGCCGAAGATGCCGACTGGCGCCGCTTCCAGTCGCGAACAACGGGCCACCAACTGTACTTTGACATCCGAATTCCACGCCAGTAATCAGTCGCTCTGCACCGATTCCGCAAACTGTCTTCACGGAGTAACGCAATCATGACCGACACTGCCGCCACACAACCGCGCGACGGAATTGCTCTTTGCCTGTCGGGCGGAGGGTATCGCGCAATGCTGTTTCACGTCGGGGTCCTGATCCGTCTGAATGAATTCGGGATCCTGAAGAAACTGAAACGCGTCTCCAGTGTCTCCGGTGGCTCCATTACCGCCGCAGTGCTGGGAATGAACTGGAAAAAGCTCGCCTTCAATCCCGGTGGAGTTGCCGGCAATCTCCCGGAATTGCTCATCCAACCCATTCAGAAAATGGCCGGCACCACGATTGACGCAAGTGCCATCGTGGGAGGTGTTTTGTGGCGCGGGACAGTGGCGGAGTGGGTCTCCGCAAAGTACGCAGACCTGCTCTTTGGAAACGCCACTCTGCAGGACCTTCCCGACGACACTGAGGGACCCAGGTTTGTCCTGAACGCCACCAATGTGCAGTCCGGGGCGCTCTTTCGGATGTCCAGACCATTCGTTGGTGACTATCGCATCGGCCGGATTCCACACATGAAACTGCCGCTCGCCACAGCCGTCGCAGCCTCATCCGCATTTCCTCCGTTCCTCTCGCCAATGACGCTCGACGTCAACCCCGCCGACTTCCGCCCGGACAAGGACTGTGATCTCTCCAGACGGCCATTCACCGACACCGTCGTGCTCTCTGACGGTGGCGTCTACGATAATCTGGGTCTGGAAACAGCCATGAAGTTTCACACACTGCTGGTCAGCGACGCGGGAGGCAAGATTGCACCCGAAGAAGAGCCGGCAAGTAACTGGGCCGAACACTCCAAACGGATTCTGGATATCGTGGATGATCAGGTTCGTAACCTCAGAAAACGCATCCTGATGGACGCGTTTCAGGCCACAGGTGCCGCTAAACGGGCCGGCACGTACTGGAGCATTCGCTCGGATATCAGAGACTTTAACCTGCCGGATGCACTTCCCTGCGATTTGGCCCGCACCACGGAATTGGCGAACACACCCACCCGACTGAAAAAAATGCCAGAGACACTGCAGGAACGGCTGATGAACTGGGGCTACGCCGTCGCCGATGCCGGAATCAGACGGCACGCCCCGGAATTGTCAGGGACCAGCCCTGCGGCCAGACTGCCCTGCAGCAACGCTGGAATTTGAAACGGGAGTTGTCAGCATCCACGGGTCGCGGCAGTCCGCGGGCAACAGCACTGCCACGGCCTTCATTTGAAGCTCAGCGGATTCGGGAACGCAACGAAAAGGACCCAGGGAACTCAAACCTGTTTCGTCACGCAGGCCATCCGTCACAAGAGTCCCCTGCGTCCTTCCCACACACCTGTTCAGCGTGATCCGGATCGATCGGCAGCGGTTGAACACTCGGCTCCCGCCCAGTCCGTTGATTTCCCGCGTTTTCGGTTGCTCCGCTGCAACGGAGGTGACATACTGGGGGTGATTACGAGCGATTCTGAAACACCTTTGAGTGTGCGACCATGGCCTATCTGCCCGGTTACGAATATGACTATTTCCTCAGCTACGCGGTTGTGGACGACGGCCAGATGGCGGGGGTGGAAAATGGCTGGATTACCAGCCTCGAACGCTCTCTCGATGTCCAGCTCAGCCAGGAGATTGGCCGTGCGGGACGACTGGAAGTGTTCTGGGATCGCCGCAGCCTGACGCGTAACGAAGTCATCGAATCGCAGATCCGCAAGGCCCTGCAGTCGACAGCCTGTTTCGTGCTGGTGCTCACGCCTGGGTTTCTGGAATCGCCATGGTGTCCGCGGGAGCTGGATTGGTTTCGTGAGGCCATTGCGCGACAGCCGCGAAACGCGTCGCGAATCTTTGTGGTGGATCAGGGAAAGGTTCCAAACGCTGAGGTCCGAAGATTGTTTGATGGGAACCTGCAGTACGCATTCTTTGAAAGGGCCGCCGGCGGACAGAATCAGCTGCTTGGATATCCGGAGCCGGATTCAAAGCTGCATCCGGGTTATTACAACGCAGTGGCCACGCTTGCCAGGGAACTGGGACAGGAGCTGCGCAGGCTCAGAGAACTCAACCCGGCCTCCAGCAAACCCGCCGACACCAGCCCGCCTGCCCCAATTCCTGCCGCAGTGGCCGCGTCGAACTCGCCTGGGTCCGCAGCACTCACAGTCTTCCTTGCCGAAACCAGCGACGAGCTGATTCCACAGCGGCGGCAGGTTCAGCATTATCTGGAAGACAATCAGTATCGGGTGCTCCGCGTTTCCAGCCCTGCAGCGACACTGGCCGGCTGGCGTCAGCAGGCTGAACCGCTGCTGCAGCAGGCGGATGCCTTTGTGCAGCTGCTGGGACAGTCGCCGGGACGGGATTTTGATGACAGCCCTGACGGGCTGGTGCTGCAGCAGGCGGCCCTGGCAGTCGAGCTGAGTGCCGGGCGTTCCCGACAGCAACTGCAGCCCGGACAGCCTGGGAGCGGTCCATTGCAGGTGCTGCAGTGGCGCAGTCCGGACCTTCTGCCGAAGCTCAGGGATCAGCCGGAACTGCAGGACCTGTTCAGGCTGGCGGAGGGTGCCGGCGTGATTGCCGGACCACTGGAAGAATTCAAGGCAGAGATCAAGCGCACGGTGAAGCTGCCCCCACCTGCCCCTCCACCGCGGCAGCCGTTGCCGGAAGACCAGAGTCAGGCGAGAATGCCGCTCGTGTTTATCAACGCAGGTCCTGAAGATCTGCCGCAGGCGGAGCGGCTGCTGCAGTTGCTTGCCGATCTGAACTGTCTGCCATTCACACCGCTGCTTGATGGCAGTCCGGAAGAGATCCGACGCGAGCTGGATGCCGGGCTGCTGGACAGTGACGGACTGATTTACTTTTACGGTCAGATCTCTACGGAGTGGCTGCGGCGGCAGTTTCGCACACTGCCGACCATTCTGCCGCGGCGGACACAGCAACAACCGCCGCGACCGCAGCCGGCGGTGGCAATCTGCTGCGGTGAACCACCGGGTAAGCCGCGGCCAGGAGTGGCGTTTCCGGGAATGAAGACGATCGATCTGCTGCAGGCGGACGCCGTGCGGCAGCTGCAGGAATGGGTGGAGCTGCTGCGTCAGGGAGGTGCCACATGAATCAGCCGGAGAACACGCCAGCCAGCGACTGTCCCTATCCCGGACTGCGGCCTTTCACAAAAGCTGAAGACCTGTTGTTCTTTGGTCGGAACGAACAGATTGATGAGATTCTGCGGCGGCTGAAGACGCATCAGTTTCTGGGAATTGTGGGGTCGTCCGGCTGTGGCAAATCATCGCTGATCCGTGCCGGAGTGCTCCCGGCACTCGAATCCGGACTCATGGGCCAGTTGGGGTCTACCTGGTATGTGGTGGACATGAAGCCCGGCGATGCCCCGATCTTCAATCTGGCGTCCGCACTGCTTAAATCCGGAGTCCTGGGCGAAGATCGTTCCACGTCACCGGAAGCGGTGGGCCTGCTGGCGGCGACACTGCGTCAGAGCGATGTGTCGCTGGTGCGTCTGCTGGCTGCACGACAGCTGCCCCGCTTCAGCAACGTGGTGATTCTGGCGGATCAGTTTGAAGAGATTTTTCGATTCCAGCAGCGGGACGCCGATGAAGCTCTTGCCTTTGTGAATCTGCTGCTGGCGACAGCGGCGGATCGCACAGTACCCGCGTGTGTGCTGCTGACCATGCGATCGGATTTTCTGGGCCAGTGTGCCGCGTTCCCGGGCCTGCCGGAAGTGCTCAATGACAGCCAGTTTTTGTGTCCCCGACTGACCCGCTTACAGCTGCGTGAGGCCATCCAGCTGCCCGCCCTGGGCGGCGGTGGTGAGGTCACGGACGAACTGGCAGCGCAGCTGATCAACGACGCCGGAGCCAACTCCGACCAGTTACCGCTCATCCAGCACGCACTCGCCAGACTCTGGTATCTGACGAAGGACCGGCGGCTGACGCTGGAACAGTACCAGCAGACGGGTGGCCTGGTGGGCGGTGCGTCCGCGGACACAGCGCATCAGAATACGCTGTCGGGGCATCTGGACGAAGTTTATCAGCAGTTGCAGGCGGGTCGCGATGCGCGGCTTTCCGGGGAGGCCGCCCAGTGGATCGCGCAGATGCTGTTCCGCAGTCTGGCAGAGCGTGGCAGTGGCGGGCAGTTGATTCGCAGCCCCCGTCAGCTGTCGGTGATTGCTGAAATCGTGCGGCGGGATGGACAGTCATCGTCCGAAGCAGAAGCTGACGTCGTGTGGGTGGTGGAACGATTTCGCGAACCGGAACGGAGTTTTCTGGTTCCGCCGGTGCCGAAGCCCTTAACGGCCGACACGGTGCTGGATATCAGTCACGAAGCCCTGATTCGACAGTGGCGGAAACTGTCACAGAAATGGCTGGATGAAGAGGAACAGTATCGGCGTCGCTATCGCCGGCTGGCAGAAGCGGCAGACACCGAGGCAACTGCAGGGCTGCTGAAGGATCCGGAATTGAGTTTTCTCGAGAAGTGGTGGAATGAGTTCAGGCCACGCGAGGCATGGGCGGAAGGGATTGTGCGCGGCAGTTTCCGGAAGACCGCAGAGTTTCTGACACGCAGCCGGAAAGCGGTGACGGCGGAGCAATCCTCGCGACGGCGACGCCTTGGGGCACTGGCAGGCGTCATTCTGGCGGCAGCAGCGGGCTGGGGTTACGACTATTCGGTCCGTGCAGACCGCGCACGCGAAGACAGCCGGCAAAAGGAAGGACAGCTGGTGGCAGAACGATTCCTCGCCTCGCCAGCCGTCTTTCTGGACGATCTCTCCACACATCGTGACATCGCACTGCCGATTCTAAAGATTGCATACGACAAAAAAGCCGCGTCCGGCGAAATCGCCCGCCAGAAATTGCATGCGGCCTACGGGCTTGCAAGGTACCAGCCCTCACCAGAGCTGCTGAATTGGCTGACCACTGCGGTGGACACACTGGATGCGTCCGAGTTCATGATGATGCAGCAGGTGCTGCAGCGTCTGCTGGAGGATCAGGGGCGGGAGCCAGGAGAGTATGTCCGGAAGCAGTTGCAGCGGGCGGTGGACGCAAAACAGCGGTACGTCGAAATGCGCTGGCTGCTGATGGGCCTCGCACTGGGTGAATCAACGCAGCTGGACGCCTGCTGTGCCGCGAAGCCCAATCCGTCGGATACGACAGAACTGATGCTGGACCTCGCAAAGGTCCCGATCGATCTGACCTGGCTCAGCGGACTGCTTGATCAGCAGTCGAGGGTACAGCCGGACACGCGTTACGTGCTGTGCCTTGTCATTGGTGGCCTCCAGGGCAGTGGCGTGGCAGCGCAGCGGACACTTGAGCAGCTGTACCAAACAGCCCCTGACGCAGGCACCCACGCAGCGGCGCGGTGGGCTCTGCTGCAGCAGGGACTGCGAGGGGATGAACTGGACAAAATGATTGCGGAACGAGGGGAGAAAGCGGCGGATGCCCCAAAACGGGACTGGTTTGTGACGCCGGACGGCGGGTTGACCATGGTCCGCATTCGAAGTCATCCGACGTTCAGGCTGGGGCGAGTCAGCGATGCTGAAGACAATTATTCCGAAGTGGCCTATCCGTCCGACTGGACCGTCGAGGATCTGGCCTCGGTTGACGAATTCTGGATGTCCGACCGCGAAGTCAGTGTGGCGCAATTTCGTGCCATTTGCCCGGAACACCCGTCTTTGAATTCCACACCGGACAACGAGGTTGACCGACAGCCGATGCGCGATGTCAATTGGTTTGATGCATTGATTTTTTGCAACAGGCTGAGTCAACGGCATGGGCTGCCACCGTACTATCACGTGAATGAAGCGCTGTATGACTGGGAAAATGGACGCTGGGAAGCTCGGAGCCGTGAAAACGGGGAAAGGTTCCCGATGTTTCCGTCAATACCGAACCTGAACGGAACCGGATATCGCCTGCCGACGGAACGTGAATGGGAGTATGGCTGTCGTGCCCTGAGTACCACGGCCTACGTGTTTGGCAGCGATGCGAATCACTTGTCTCTGTTTGGCTGGTTTGCAGGCAAATCGTCCCCAGCCGCCTGTGGCAGTCAGCATCCCAGTCGCTGGGGGTTGAACGACATGCATGGGAATGTCTGGGAGTGGTGCTGGGATCGCTCAGATGAAATCCGCGGCCCTTCTCCGAGTTTGAACAGGTGGTGGGCTCACGAGCTAAAAGCGCATGAGTCCCGTCGCGTGTTGCGTGGCGGCTCGTTCGACAGCGACAACCCGGACTTCCTCCGGTCGGCGATCCGCGTCAACGACTCGCCCGGCACCCGTTACTACTACGTCGGTTTTCGGATCTCCAGGACCAAGTAACGGTCGGCAGTCTTGCGATTTGGCGATTTGCGATTTTGCGATTTTCACTTTGACAATTTTCGCCGCGAAGCGGCAAAAAATTTTTTTGGCGGGCATGATATGGGTAGTTTTTCTTCGTCAGATGAATTGCCGGTGATACGGGCGCACTACGAGTTCATGCTGTTATTGCAACCGCAGGTATCTCGGTTTCCTCGCGACCATCGGCATTCGCTGGGGCGTCAGATCGAGGAGTTGCTGCATGCGATCCTGCGCAATTTGATTCGTGCTCGATATTCGCGGGAACGGCGTGCGATACTGGAGTCTGTGAACATCGATCTGGAAGTGCTGCGTTTTCAGTTGCGATTTGCGAAGGATCAGCGTTGTCTGGCGGTGCGCAACTATGGAACGCTGACCGAGCGTCTGATGGAGATTGGTCGGCAGGTGGGTGGATGGATGAAAGCATAGACACAGCCTGGGTTCGTTGATGAAGCGCTTTCGTGGCTTGTACAGCGATGTGTGCAGTTTTGAGAATCTGCTTGCGGCGTCTGTGATGGCACGGCGGCGGAAGCGTTCGCGGCGTGATGTGGAGGAATTCGAGTTTGCACTTGAGCGCAATCTGCATGAAATGGGGGCCGAATTGCGGGATCGTCGCTACCAGCCGGGTGCCCTGCAGGATTTCTGGATTATGGAGCCGAAGCGGCGTCTGATCAGCAAGTCACCTTACCGGGATCGGGTTGTGCATCACGCGTTGTGCCGGGTCATTGAACCCATCTTCGAGCGGACATTCATTTACGACAGCTACGCAAATCGAGCGGGGAAGGGAACACATGCGGCGGTTCGCCGATACCAATTATTCTCGCGGCGACACAAGTATGTGCTGAAATGTGATATTCGGCGTTTTTTTCCGAGCATTGATCATTTGCTGCTGATGGAGTGTGTAAGTCGAAAAATTGCCGATCGGGACGTCCTCTGGCTGATCGACAGAATCGTGTCTAATTCGCCATCCCGTGAAAAAGTGCCTGGTTTTTTTCCCGGGGACAACCTGTTCACTCAGACGGAGCGTCCCAGGGGGCTTCCGGTAGGAAACCAGACAAGTCAGTTTTTCGCGAATGTCTTCCTGAATGCCTTTGATCATTTTGTCAAAGAAGAATTAAAAGTTCGATGCTATGTGCGATACGTCGATGACTTTGTGATTTGTGGCGATTCCACCTCAGAGCTGCGGGAGATCATGCGGAGGGTTGAGGAATTCCTGTTGGGTCAGCGGTTGTGGCTGCATCCCCAGAAGCGGGTGATCAGTCGTGTGGAGGACGGGATTCGGTTTCTGGGCTATCGGGTGTTTCCCGATCATTGTCTGTTGCCGCAGCAGAATGTGTTGCGATTTCGCCGGCGTCTGCGGCGAATGCAGCGGGAGTTTGCTGCCGGAACCATGGACCTTCAGGAAGTCCGTCAGCGGATCATGGCGTGGCTGGGGCACGCAGGGCGGGCAGCAAGTCACGACTTGCTGCGGCGGCTGCTGAACTGTCGCTTCACCCGCGGGAATTCAATCGACCAGTCGTGTGGTGCGAGGCGGCTCGTACAACAACACCCCGCACAAGGTCCGGTCAGCGAATCGCAACACCAACTCGCCCGGCAACCGTGACCACAACCTCGGCTTTCGGATCCCCACAACAAGGTAACGGTCGCCAATTCGGCGATTTGCGAGTTTGCGATTTTCCCTTCGACAATTTTCGCCACGCAGCCCATTTCCCCAACCGCCTGACCGTCTGCCACGACGCATTGCTGCCACGTGCGGGATATGATGGGACGCATGGGACCAGTTTCGAGTGTCGAGGGGCCGTGCGCCGCAATGGCCGGATGGCGCCGTGTGGCGTTGACGATTGCCGGGCTTCTGTGAAATCGCGCATGAGCACGCGGGACGCCGAAATGATGCAGGGACTGCGGATCGTTGCCCGTTGCTTTGCCACATACTCCTCCGGCTTTGCGCGCTGCAAAGAACTCAAACCCACAGATGTTCAGCGTGGGCTCAGTCGTTCCAGTCCCGTCAGCAGCAGCTGTACGACGGAGTGTGGTTCGTCGGCCATGAACAGGCTGCGATTTTCGGTGTCGGTGAGTCCATTATTGAGCGCCGCTGCGGGGCCGTGCTGGCCGGCGGTTTGCAGGTCCTGCAGCATGGACAACGGTTCGGCAAGGCATCCGGCCAGTCCTGCTGCGGCGATTGTCGGGGTGCAGGGGCCGACCTGCAGGCCGCGCTGGGCAGCGGCCTGCAGTACCCGTTGAACCTGCGGGTTCTGTTCAGCGGAAAGCAGGCGGACGAGATCCGGGCGGGGGCGGCCTTCCAGCAGATCAATCACAGCCTGACCTGCTCCGCCCAGCGCCCCCAGCAGAAACAGTGGCTTTCCCAGCTGGATCGACCACCAGGCCTCTTCGAGGACTCCCGGGTACACGCCGGCCACACCCGCCAGTTTGCCACCCATCACGATGCGGGCGACGGAATCGAGGGTGGTTTTGCGGCGCATGAGTGAAAGTCCGCGCGTCCATGCCAGTCTTCGCAGGGGTGTATCGGGGAGGTCGCTGAGAGCCTTGTCGGGGGGGAACAGGGGCTGGCCATCGTCATCGGCTTCGGGAATCTCGGCGGGATCGGGAACGGGACCGGATTCGATAGTGGCGACATCATTCAGCAGTCTGAGCACCTGCGGGGACAGGAACGGGGGGCGACAGGACAGGACGAGGGGCCACGGGGGGACGTTATGGACTGGCTGGATGCGGGTTTCGAGATTGCGTGCCAGTTCGGCATGCCCGCGGGCGAGATCCAGCAGGCGCAGGGTGAAGTTGCGTCCGTTGGCCTGAGCGGGTGCGGCGAGTCGTCCGCCATAGATGATGCGGAGTCCGGCAAGCAGCAGGCTGAGGTGAATTTCGTCGGTGAAGTCCTGTTCGTGGAGGGGGCTGAGTCCGAGCTTTGTCAGGTCGGCGGATTCTGAAACGGAGACGACCACGGATTGGCCGTGCAGTCTGGCAGCCCGCCGTGCGAGGAGTCCGAGGGGTGTGCAGTAGTCGGCATTCTGCAGGGCTTTCAGGAGCCGCAGTTCAGGCAGGATCACTGGCGGATCCGGATAGAGGATGCAGCGGCGTCGATCGGGCAGGGGCGGCAGCCGGGCGAGGTCGATCGGTTCGGGGGTGCAGGGCAGAAGATCGACCAGATGCGGCTGTGGAAGCTGCGCGGCCGCTTGACGCAGCTGTTCGGTGTTCAGCTGGAACCGCAGGGCTTCCCGCACGGCCTGCCAGAGAATGGTGCGGGAACTGTCGAGTGGCTGAGCGGGTTTCCAGACGACGACCGGGGCATTTCCGAGCCATGGGAAGCTGCGTGTTTCGCCGTTTTCAAGGGCATCGATGACGACCAGAGGCCCCCGTGGCTCACGATGTTTGACCTGGACAACTTCATCAAGGCACCAGGGGCGAGTGGAGTAGTGGTCGGTGAGAAAGGCGAGGACGACGGAGCAGTTGCGGATACCGGCGGCGATCTGGACAGCGAAATCCTTGCCACCGGGAATATCCCGGGCATCGAACCAGTCTTTTACGGGCAGATCCTGCATGGACCGACGCAGCTGCCGCACGGGATCTGCGGATTCGTCCGCAGCGCCAATGGAGGCGAGGTCTTTTTTGGCATGGCTGAGGAACAACAGAAAGGGGTGTTGCTGGTTGTCGTGGGCCTGTCGGGCGACGGGCTGAAGCAGAGAGAAGGCGTGGATGGCGATGTGCAAAGCGGCGGTGTCTGCGGCTTCGGCGAGCCAGGCAGAGAAGCTGGCAGCCTGCGGACCGTCATCGGGAGGGGCTGGGATTCGCACCTGATTGTTCTGTGAATCGAGGCTGAGGCTGTCATCTCCGAGTGCCATGCAGAGCAGCAGGTGTCGATTGGGTGTCTGGCTGAGCTGCCGGCGTGTGTCGCCGAGGAAGCTGCGCCACTGAGCCGCGGTGCTTCCGAGAGCTTCATGGGTCATGTGGACATCAGCGAGCACGATGACGAGCGCGTGTTCGGCGTCTGCGATGGGTGCGGCAAGGTGCTGCTGCCAGTCCGGCGGCAGCCCGCTGGTGTTGTGGGGAGTGAGGCGGACAGAGAGTCTGAGTCCGCCGCGTCCGGGCGGATCCACAAAGCGGCGCATGAGTTCTGTGGCGAGCAGACCAGCGGTTGCGGACTGCGGGTGGGCAAGCAGGAACAAACGCAGCGGTGTGGCGGACATGAGAGCGGCATTCGCATGGGGGGTTAGTTTCGACCCGAATTCGCA
>JBJTOP010000227.1:0-104589 GCA_046074645.1 Planctomycetaceae bacterium
GGCACTCCTGAGTCGCTCCAGAACACGCCGCCGCATAGTTTGAGGGGCCAGTCGGGGAGTGTCCCCGCGGCGGGGGATTTTGGTCGAGGTTCGGTTTTGACGGTTGAAGTGGTTCCAGTATTTGTAGCGGTGGGAGTGGCCAGGCTCATGCTGTGGCTGTCTCCTGCAGAGTCCGATCTCTGCATTCCAAAATCGACAAAGTAAGCAGGCAGGAAATGGCACTCCTGAGTCGCTGCAGAACACGCCGCCACATAGGTTGCAGGGTCTTTCGGGGAGTGTCCCCGCGGCGAGGGATTTGGGTCGAGGTGCGAATTTGACGGTTGAAGCGGTTTCAGTCTTTGTAGCGGTGGAAGCGGCGAGGTTCGTGCTGTGGCTGTCCGCTGCAGAGTCCGATTTTTGCACTCCAAAATCGGCACGTTAAGCGTGCAGAAAAAGGCACTTCTGAGTCGCTCCAGAGCACACCGCCGTGTAGGTTGCAGGGCCAGTCGGGGAGTGTCCCCGCTGCGGGGGATTGGCGTCGAGGTTCGATTTGAGCAACCAGGAACTGGTCGATCACCTGTCTGCCGGCAGAAAGGAAACCTCCGAACAGTCCACGTTCAAGCTCTTTGATCACCATACCCTGCCGAGCGGTTTCCTCAATCAGGGGAGAGAGCATCACGGCCAATTTCACAAACACATCTGACTTGCTCAATTCATTGCCAGCTGTAATGCTCGCCACCGGCTTCCATGCCTTGCGTCAAACGGTTTGTTACACCCGCACAGCATCGCATGAAGGCCACTTGCCCACACACCAGTTTTCACTGGTCTCACACCACAAGTGTGGTCACACTCTCCGAGGAACCATGGATCACTGTGCCAATCGAGTGGTGATGCTTTAATACTGACTTTTATTTCGATTGGAATCTTTGATGTTTGAGAACACAGTTCGTGGGGCAACTCGTTTTGTTTTGCTGAAATCCGGTCATTACGAACTGATCGGGAAGCTTGGCGAAGGCGACATGGGTGCAGTGTACCCCGGACGGCAGACGGCAATTGAGCGAGTTTGAGCAAATCATTTGGACACTTGTACGAGTGGAATGTTTGCTGCGGCCGGTTGCGATGACCCCTGGATAAGCCCCCGCTGGAAGGCCGCCGATGCTGCTGACATCAACAGTGCCGGCAGCTTTGAGGCCCAGTACTGTACGCAGATGGCAGGTAAAATCTGCAATGCCCCTGAAAGTCGCGCAGCAACCACCACACCCTGACGTGTCCTCGGATGTCTCTCAAAAGAACAAGGCTCCGCTGACAAGCGCCCCAATAACAATCCCATGCCCCCCAATCACTGGGCGAAACAACCGCCATCCACTACAAACCCTCCCGCCAACAGACCCGCACCAGATGGCGAAAAGCCTGCCAACCACTAGCCAACCACCAACCACTGGCCACCAACCACTGACCAGCTCTCATTATCGGAAACCAAAACATGTCCAGTCCTGATATTACCAGCGCCATCGAACGCGTTATGCAATTGATTTCCATCTCGGGTGGAAGCGGCTCCGAACTGGCCGTTGCCGACTGGATTACTCAACAATTGCAGGCTGCCGGTGTTCCTGCCGAAGCATTTTTTCGAGATACCGCGCATAAGAAGAGTCCGGCCGGGGGGAACACGGGGAATTTGATTGTGAAGCTCAGGGGCACCCGCCGCGCTGCTCGCAGACTGCTCATGGCACACATGGACACGGTTCCCATCGCGGTCGGCGCGATGCCGGTCCGTGATGGGGACTGGATTCGCCCAAAATCACGGGAGACGGCTCTGGGGGGTGATAACCGTGCTGGCTGTGCAGTGGTGCTGACTGCGATTCTGGAAATCCTCAAACAGAAGCTCGACTACCCGCCGCTGACTTTGCTGTTTACGGTACAGGAGGAGACGGGGCTTCGCGGGGCGAGGTATCTCAACACGGCGAAACTCGGTCGCCCGGAACTTTGTTTTAACTGGGACGGCCGTGATCCCTCCAGTCTGACTATCGGAGCGGTGGGTGCCAGCAATTTGTCCATTCGGATTGAGGGGATTGCCAGTCATGCGGGGGCGCATCCGGAACGCGGTGTGAACGCGGCCATAGTGGCAGCAACGGCGCTTGCCAAACTCCGCGAAAACGGCTGGCATGGGCTTGTCAAAAAAGGTCGTTCGCGTGGATCGAGCAACGTCGGCGTGATTCGTGGCGGTGACGCGACCAATGTCGTGATGCCTCTCGTGCAGCTGGAGGCTGAAGCGCGAAGTCACGATTCCGACTTTCGTCGTCGAATCGTGGCAGCATGGCATGAAGCGTTTACCACCGCAACCGCTGGTCTCAGCACTGACGACGATCGGACCGGACTGCTGCAGTTCAACGAAGAAGTGCGTTATGAACCATTTCGGATGGATCCCGGCAGCCCGTGCGTGCTGGCGGCCAAACAGGCCGTTCAGGCTGTTCAACTGAAACCGCTCGTTCAAATCTGCGACGGCGGGCTTGATGCCAACTGGATGGCTGTTCACGGCTTCCCTGCAGTCACTCTGGGTTGTGGCCAGCACGACATTCATACGGTGAATGAATGTCTGAACATCCCTGAGTATCTGAACGCCTGTCAGATTGCACTGCACCTGGCGAGTCTCTGAAACACAACGTTACGGTGGCCGTATGGAATATTCCAGCAGGCCGTGCAGCGGCGTTATTCCGTCACCGGTTTGCGTGCCACAATCAGCGCCAGATGTTTTCTCATCCGTTCCTTTTCGCCTGGAGGGCACTTTTCAACAGCGGTCGCCGACCATTTTCCGGCTTCTTCGTATTGCCCGGCCGCTGCAAGTGCGGCTGCAAGTGTATCGAGGGTATTCCATTGTCGATATTCGGTCAACGCGCAAGCTGACTTTGCCAGCTCGATAGCGCGTGCTGAATTTCGGAACGATTCATCCGGACATGTTGCAAGAATCCATGCAAGGTCATTCGTTGCCTCGAAGGATTCGGGGCTCAGCCGGATAGCTTCTTCCAGATCTGCGATTGCCTTTGTGAATTCTGATTTCTGTCGCCACGCGTATGCGCGGTTGCCGAGAGCATCGACGTATTTAGGATTCACTTTGAGTGCGGCTGTGAAATCCGTAATGGCTTCGTCATAGCGCTGCATTTTCTGTCGTACGATGCCTCGATTATTGAGTGCTTCGACGAAGCTGGGGTTTTTGAGCAGGGCATCCTGAAGATCGGTCAGGGCGCGTCGATAATCTGCCAGTTCGATGGCAGCGAGAGCGCGATTGTTGAGGAACAGGACGTTGCCTGGTTCCAGCCGCAGCGCCTCGGTGAAGTCTGCAATGGCCAGCTTGTGGGCTCCCATCAGATGGCGGGCTTTGCCGCGATTGTTGAGTGCGCCGGGATTTTTGGGGAGCATTTGCAGACTGGCGGTGAAGTCAGCTTCGGCCGGCTGGTACTGGTCGTGCGCCAGGTAGGCCACGCCCCGCAGATTCAGATTCTCCGCCGTTCGATTTCGGGACAGTCGATTCGAGAGTTCCCCGATGGCCGTGTCAAATAAAATCGTCTCCTTTTCCCACAACCAGCCGCCTCTTTCCGCAATCCAGAGCCATTCGCCGTTGGTGAGCGAGACTGTGTAGACTTCTCCGAGCCATGCCGTCCAGACGGTCGATTGCGGTGTCTTGAGTTGTGCACCGTGCTTCGACACCATCACCCGCTGGCCGATGCGGGGATCCTGTCCTGTCGCGGCTGGTGGCTGTGTCTGTTGCTGAGCAGCAAAGGCGAACACCGGGAATTCTGCGGATGCTGGGAGAATCAGGGAAAGCACAAGCAACCGCTGCAAAGCACGAGAGAAGGCTGGAGACACGATGCAAATCCCCTGAAAACACGGGAAATTTCCTGATTTGCCACAGTTTGACCGGGAAATTCTGCTGCATCTCTACTGCTTAGTGCAAGACCACTTGCTGGTCAGCCAGCGACCTTCTCGCTATCTTCCACCCGCCACTGCACTCTTGTACCCTGTGCAGCCGGTTCAGAGAATCAGAATGGAGTCAGGATTCATGGATCGAAACAGTTCCTCGGGGTCGGCATCCGGCCCCGCTTCCGGGGCGGCCCCTGGCATCGTGCAGGGTCTGCGACGCCTCGTTAATGATCTGCAATCACTCACCAATCCCGAACTCGGTGGACTTTCCCATGTCTGCTGCGGACGCACTCGACTGATCCGCTTCGCTGACGGCCAGGTCGATTATTGCGATCAACCAGTTGCAAAGCTGGCTGAGGATCCCTTCGAACACACGGCTCTGCTGCTGCTCCGTCAGACACCTCCCACAGAAGAATCGCTGGCCGACTGGATCGCCCTGATCCGCGACGCGGGAGTGTTGGAAGAATCCCCCGGAGATTTGTTTTCTCACCTGCCAGCCGGATTGCGCCCGCTTGAGCTGTTTCCGTTGTGCCTGCAGCTGCTGTCGCTCTTCAGCGCGGAGTTACCGGAGCAGACGGAGGAGGCAGGACGAGCACATGTCTGGCGTTTAATGGGGCGGCTGCCGCTGCTGTTCAGCGCTGCGATGCACTCGTCAGGACTCTCTTCCTTCCCTGCACTGGCGAATGCCGAACCAGCTCAGTCGGACGGCTGTCTGACATGGGCCGGACGGCTGCTCCAGCGTCTCCGCGGCGGCTCGGAAATTCCCTCGCAGGCCGAAGACGCTGCGATGAATGTGCTGCTGACCTGCACCTGCCTCACGGAAATGCGGCCCGCCTGTTTTGCTGCCCGCATGGCCGCGAGTACGCGTTGTGGACTGACCGCGGCCCTGCAAAGTGCGGCTTCGCTTTATACAGCGCAGCTGCAGAATGATCCCTACGAGTGGACGTCGCGACTGCTCACGGGGTTCTCCGGTCCGCGGGAAGTGGATGCATGGCTGAACCGGCGGGAACGCCCCGGAATGCCGTTCGGGTTTGCATCCACCGTGGCCGATAACCGTGCCAGAATCCTCGCCACAGCCGCTGAAACACTGCTGGGCTGTCCGGAACGAATCCGTATTGCCGCCGTGGCGGCTCGATTTGAGAAGCGGCTGGCAGTTGAAAACCTCGCCCCGACGCTTGACTGGGCAGCCATTCGTCTGATGGTGCTGCTGGATTTGGCGCCCGATCGACAGTCTCTCGTGATTGGTATGTCGCGTCTCATTGGCTGGGCTGCTCACGCGATTGAACAGCAAAAATCTGGCATCAGCCTGCTTCCTGGCCTACGCTACGGCGATGCAGTGGACGATTCCGAAAGCGTCTGACACCTGCCGGGTAGTGTTTCCGGGGGGCAATTTCGGGGTTTCCCCGCACTTTTGACGGTTGTGACATGTCAGTTTCTGCGGCTTTTCAGCGGTGCATTCATCCGGATTGTGGTGCTACATACGACGTCGGCCAGGTGCTCACATCCTGCCCGCGGTGTGGCACCCTGCTGGATCTTGCTTACGACTGGAACCGGATTCCGCTGCCACGGCGACTGGCGGACTTCTCCGCCCGCTGGTCCTCCCGCCTGAATCCGCTTGATTACAGCGGCGTCTGGCGGTTTCGTGAGCTCCTGCCGTTCGCCCCCGATGATCAACTGGTCACCATCGGTGAAGGCCAGACGGTGCTGCAGCGAAACGATCTGCTTGCCCGTCAGTGCAGTATGTTACCGGGGTCACTGTTTCTGCAGTATGAGGGCCAGAACCCGTCGGGCAGTTTCAAGGACAACGGCATGGCCGCCGCATCGACTCATGCCCGTATGGTGGGTGCCACCATGACGGCCTGTGCTTCGACCGGCAACACCAGTGCTTCACTTGCCATCTACGCCGGCGTCACTGGCCTGTTTCGCTGTATCGTTTTCATCGGCAGCGGCAAGATCGCTTTCGGTAAGCTGTCGCAGGCCCTCGACTATGGCGCACGCACCATTCAGATTCGCGGCGACTTCGATGATGCACTTGCCCGCGTTCGTGACATTTGTTCGAAACACCCCATCTATCTTTGCAACAGTGTCAATCCATTTCGGCTGGAAGGTCAGAAGACGATCATGTACCGAGTGCTTGAGGGCCTCGGCTGGGAAGTACCCGACTGGATCGTCGTTCCCGGCGGAAACCTTGGCAACAGCAGCGCCTTTGGAAAGGCATTTCTCGAACTGCAGCAGCTGGGATTGATCAATCGCGTTCCCCGACTGGCCGTCATCAATGCCGCGGGTGCTGGCACACTGAATGAATTCTGGAACTCCGGAAACCTGCGCTGGAACGAGGGACGACCGGATCAGCTGCTCATGTCAGAACGGTTCGCCCGCATGGATGCGCTGAACGAACGTGCCGCGACGCTTGCCAGTGCCATCGAAATCAATCGCCCGGTGAACCTCGTGAAGGC
The DNA here is from genome assembly GCA_046074645.1 of Planctomycetaceae bacterium. Classification (GTDB taxonomy): domain Bacteria; phylum Planctomycetota; class Planctomycetia; order Planctomycetales; family Planctomycetaceae; genus SXXK01. Next base: position 6,351 of record JBJTOP010000227.1, read on the forward strand.
ACTTCGCGCACTCGATGTCTGCCATGGAGTGGTGCGGACCGTCAGCGACCAGGAAATTATCGACTCCAGAGCCCGCATAGCCGCCACCGGTTTCGGCTGTGAACCCGCCAGCGGTGCCACCGTCGCCGGATTGCTGAAACTTCGCGAAGAGGGCGTCATCGCCCCTTCTGACCGCGTCGTCTGCATCCTCACCGGACATCAGCTGAAAGACCCCGACCTCACCATGGCCTACCACTCCGGCGAATCTGCCCTCTTCGACAAGAAACTCCGCCCTGCCGGTGTCACCGCCGCTCCGTTCGCCAACCCCCCTGTTGTCGTGGATAACAACGAAGAGGCAATCATGGCCGTGCTCAACGAAATGTAGTTCAGCAGTCAACCTGCGACTGCCCGGTGATCTGAATCCATTTGCGGCGGAATGATTCACGCTCGAATAACTCCGGATTGAGCACTCCGCGGGGCCGATGACCACGCGAAAGGTCCAGCATGCAGCTGCATGCCATTCTGCCGATGTCACGGAAGAGCTCTTCGGTCCAGGCAATGGAATGCGGCGCGAGCAGCACATTATCGAGCTGGCCAAAGCGATGCGGCGTCAATACGGGCTCAGTTTCAAAACAATCCAGCGCAGCTCCGGCAATCCGCTGCTGCTGAAGCGCATCAAACAGCGCATTCTCATCCACAATTCCGCCGCGAGCGGTGTTCAGCAGGAAGGCGGTTGGCTTCATCAGTCCAAGTTCCCGAGCACCCAGCAGCCCGCGAGTACTTTCGTTCAGCGGGCAGTGCACCGACACAAAATCAGATGCCCGCAGCAGCTCGTCGAGGCTCACACCGCGAACCCCCTGCCGCTCCAGTGCCTCTGGCGGGGCGAATGGGTCGTAAACCACCGGCTGACACATGCCGAAACCACTCAGCAGTTCAACCAGTTTGCGACCAATTCCTCCAAAGCCGATGACTCCCAGCGTCCGGTCACGCAGTTCGCAGCCCATATAGCGCGTCCTTGTGTTCCAGTCACCAGTACGGACAAGGCGATCCTTAATCAGCATCTGATGCGACAGCGCGATCATCCAGCCTGCTGTTGCTTCAGCGACCGGACGATCCACAGCGCCGACAGTAATCATCACCAGCACATCACTTGCTGTGCAGGCTGCCACATCCACAGAATCATATCCCACGCCGAAGCGTCCAATTGCCAGCAGTTCATCCGCGTGGGCAACCGAAGCGGCGGTCACGCGAGGTGTCAGCACGATGACTCCGTGACAATCCTGCAGCTGGTCAGGAGTGATCTCGGGGCGGTGTTCCGTGAATTTTCTCACCGCAGCCTGACCATTCAGCAGATCAAGGCCCATGTCGGAGAACTTCGGCTGGCCGGATGCATCAAAGAAGTCGGCCGTCAGACCCACATGGAACATGTTCTTGCTTTCTCGTCAGGATTCCGCGGCGCAGGATTCGGCCACCACGATGCGTTCCGGTAATGGACCCGCGTAGACCCAGATCATATCCATTTCTGCAGAAGAGTCATTGCGGAAGAAGTGGGCACGGCCACGCGGAACCATGGCTGTCGCACAACCCTGCAGTAACCGCCGCTGTCCTTCCACAAGACAAGCCGCCGTCCCCCTGGTAATGCAGATCGATTCATCAAAGTCATGCACATGGGCCGGCAATCGACCTCCGGGCTGAAATCGAGCAAATCCGCCGCTCATTTCGAGCCCCGGCATCAGGTCAGCGTTGAAATAGTCCACAAACTCCGCACCCGGCCCAACACCCTTCACACGCGCTGCCACGGCGAATCGCGTCACGCGCTCAGCACCAGCGCGGCCAGTTGAGTCGTCAGGCATGTTTTCCAAAGGAAATTCACGAGTTACAAGGGTGCGTTCGGGAGCGGCCGTGGCCAGTGCGATGTGCAGTCGAGTCGGCAGTGTCCCGCTGGGGTTTCGAGCGGAGTGCGGGAACCAGCGGGGAATGGTGATATTATCAAGCGGTTTCAGAACATAGACGCGGCCCTCGACAGTCATTTCGAGGTCACCTTCAAGAACCGTGATGGATTCGCTGCAGGGATGCAGGTGGCGAGTCAATCCTGCGGCGGGGGACAGAGTCACCAGACCAGTCGTCAGCCCGCGCGAACCTTCTCGCTGGCCCGCCAGCGGTCGAAACTCGACACCAGATTCAAGCTCAATGGGATTCACGTCAGCAGGAGCTGTTACCACCGCATCGCGATCCGGCCGCAATCGCTCGGGAACATCTGCCAGAGGTGCTGCGGAGGCACGTCCGTCGCGAGGATCCAGACTGCAGGCCGGCTGCAGGTCACGATTCAGCAGAGAAAGTGTCTGCCGCAGGGTGCGGATGAGCAATCCCGCATCCGAACCAAAACCCGGCATCAGAAACCCCTGACGACAACGCTCAAGCAGATTCTCCGGGCCGGTTGCGAGCACTCCGCAGTGGCGTCCTGAACTGCGAATCACATCCTTCAGCTGCAGAATCTGATCGGCAACGCCTGGGCCTTCCCACTGCCCACGAAACCCAGCCGATGCGGAAAAGTCAGCCGGGCCGAAGAAGAACACATCGACGCCATCGACACTGCACATTTCCGGTACATGCGGAATCGCCGCCACGCTTTCAATCAGCGGTACCACCAGCACCTCAGAATTGGCCTCCGCCGTGTGCTCAGACAGACACTGCCCCCACACCGTTGCTCGCTCACCACCAATCCCGCGGCGACCTTCCGGTGGATAACGACAGTCCCGCACGGCGTCCCGGAGCTGTGCCGCACATTCCATCCAGGGAATGACAATCCCATCAGCGCCAATGTCGAGCGCTCGTTTGGTCATCGCAGTATCGCGTTCCTGCAGCCGCACCAGCACCACAGTGGTGCTGCGAACGGCAGCCCGGATATGTTCTGCGATCTCACGCCAGTCCAGATGCCCATGCTCGGCATCAATCACCACCCAGTCCAGTCCGAGGGCGACGGCCATTTCGGTGATTGAAGGAGCTTCAAGAGTCACCCATAAGCCACAGACGGGGATCTGCTGTTTGAGTTTTGAGCGAAATTGTCGCAGGGCCTGAGTTTTCATGGAGAGAGACCTTTCGGAGATGCTGCGTTTTAATCTTTTTGGACTGCGCGGTAAAACCGGAAACGAAAACAGTCTGCCACTCGCCCCCGTCAATGCCGATCCATATAGCCTTCGCAGAGCCATACTGGCTGCACGGCATTTGACAACCGGCAACGGATCCGACAGTCTTCGCCACTGCCCACATTATCATTCCTCAGGTTTTCAGTGACCACTATGCACACCGCCCTGCAGCTCACTGCTGATGATTCGTACGACCGATTGCTGCTGCAGCAGGTACGTCCGGCCGACTGGATCAATCCGCAGCCCGCGCCACGTTATCATCTGGTGGTGCTGGGGGGTGGAACGGCCGGCCTGGTCACAGCAGCGGCAGCGGCGGGACTGGGAGCCCGTGTCGCTCTCGTGGAAGCAGGACTGATGGGGGGTGACTGCCTTGTTCACGGATGCGTTCCCTCAAAAGCACTGCTCGCTGCGGCTCATCACGTATCCACCATCCATCGCTCGGCCGACTATGGGGTACGGATTGATGGTAAAGTCGAGTTGGATTTTGCTGCTGTGATGTCGCGACTGCGGCGGCTGCGCGCAGAAATCAGTCCGCATGATTCCGCCTCGCGGTTCCGCAGTCTTGGTGTCGATGTTTTCTTTGCTCGCGGTCGATTTTCGGGGCCTGACAGCGTTGATGCCGACGGCGTGCGGTTGAATTTTTCCCGTGCCGTCATCGCTGCGGGAAGTCGACCAGCAATGCCAACGATACCCGGCCTTCCGGAAGTCGGTGGCCTGACCACTGACACGCTGTTTCAGCTGAAGGAACTCCCGCGCCGATTTGTGGTTATCGGTGGTGGTCCGATCGGCATGGAAATGGCTCAGGCCTTCGCATCCTGCGGTTCGGCCGTCACAGTCATTGAATCCGGCCCACGAATACTCCCTCGCGATGACGTCGAAGCGGCTGCCATCCTGCAGCAGCGACTGGTCTCCGCATACGGCATACGCATTCTGACAAACGCCCGCATCAGAACAGTCTCGCAGCGAGGTTCTGAGCGTGTACTGGCGGTGGAGTTGGCGGGCGGAGAGTCCAGCGAAGTGGTCTGTGATGAACTGCTCGTGGCGGCCGGGCGCGTTCCGCGCATCGAAGGCCTGCAGACTGAGCTGGCGGGCATTCAAACGGATCCACAGCGCGGAGTGATCGTGAATGACCGGCTGCAGACCACGAATCCAGCTGTCTATGCTGCCGGCGATGTCTGCTCGGATCGCCGGTTTACGCACGCGGCCGATTTCATGGCACGCATCGTGGTGCGAAACAGCCTCTTCGGTGGCCGATCGCGAGTAAGCAGTCTGCTGATTCCATGGTGCACCTACACGTCCCCGGAGATTGCTCATGTGGGCCTGCCAGCCGAGGCTGCAGCCGCTGACTCGTCCATCTGCACGCTCACACAGCCCTTCAGTGGCAATGACCGGGCAGTGCTGGAAGGGCGAACAGAGGGTTTTGTTCGCGTTCATTTCAAACGCGGCTCTGATCGGATTCTCGGGGCAACGGTTGTCGGAGAACGCGCTGGGGATCTGATCAGTGAAATCACCGTCGCGATGACCGCAGGCTGCGGTCTGAAACGCCTTGCATCTGTCATACACCCCTACCCCACCTGTGCCGACGCCATCCGCCGACTGGGTGACCAGTACAATCGAACTCGGCTGACACCTTTCGTGCAGCGGCTCTTTCGGATGTGGCTGAAATGGCGATTTTGACAAACAGCGAGTGATCAAGCCTCTCGCAACGTTTCTGGAAACCAGAAATCCGCAGCCTTCGCTATCATCCGCCGATCATGTTCCTTCACTCCCGCGCGGGAATCTGCCACAGAAGTCCGCTGAAAGTCTCTCAATGTCGCTTCGCTCCACCTTCGCACAGACAGCTGCCGTTCAGGTCTTTCTGAGCTGTTCCCTGCTGCTGTTGCCGCTGCTGCAACTGGTTCCTTTCGAACGTGCGTCCGCTGACGAACCAGCCGCCGCCCCCGAGCCTGCTGAAATGGCCGGCTATCTGCTCGTGCCGCATTCCAAAGTGCCACAGACTTTCAATGCCGGTTTTTCCATGTACGTCACTGCCTGGCCACTTTTGCAGAACTACCCCGGTAACCGCTTTCAAACCGGACTCTTCGGGACCTGGATGCACGCTCAGTACGACGGTCCGGATCCGCAGGACATGTATTCCGACATCGAGGGCGGGCTGGGCTGGTGGCGCGACACGCGGTTTGCGACGGAGACGCCCAAGTTCATCATGGGGGGCGTGGCACGCAATTTTTCGGAGTGGGCCAACGGCCCCGGGGCCGGCAAGGGACGGGACTGGGACAAACCGCTCGGAAAATACGGCATCGCACAGCTCAGCCCGTGGGTTCTCTGGCCTCCGGATGGACTGAATCTCAAACAGGGCACCTCGGGACAGCTCTTCGGTTACGGCTACCTGCCACTCCCATTGATCCCCGCCAGTCCAACAACGCTGGGAGCCCCCGTGCCCACCGGAGATCAGTCATGGACCCTGTTTCTCAATACGGCCAGCTTCCGCGGCCCCGTGGCCTTCTTCACTCCCTGCTTCTGGTCAGGAGCCGCAGTGAAGGACCCGACCGTCAGCGGCATGTTTCTTGATACCCGCGGCTCACAACCCAACAAAGCCGTGCAGATGGAGACACAATATATTCCTGCGTGGCAGGCGAGGGATGCGGAGGGCCGGTTGTATGCACGCGTTGCACCCACGGCATTTCCTCGAAATACCGATGGCACTTCGACCACCGTGCATCGCATCACCGCCTATAACCGCAAAGCCCTCTGGGATGATGTCGCCTCCTGGTTCGCCGGTGGTGCTCCGGCCAGCGGCCGCATTGACCCGCAGCATTCCGCTGTTCACCAGTTCACAGGTCAGGGAGGCGCCACATGGCAAATCTTCAAGCCACCGGTCCCCCGCGAGGAAAAAGTGCGGATCGCCTGGTCAGACTATGCCAAACCAATCGCCATTGACAACGAAACGTTCGGCTACCAGTGGGATCCCCGGTACACTGTGCAGACAGGGGCGGATTCCCAGGCTCTGATCCGGCTGCCTGAATACTACATGCTCACTTCCGACGACAAAGGCAAGTCACGATGGGAACCCGTCGCAGCCAAAGACGTTCCTCAGGAAACAAAGCTTCAGGAAGTCCGCTTCGAACGTGCCCCGCGACCCCGAACCGAACCCTATGTCACTCCTGAAGACCCCGACAGCTGCTGGAAGAAACCAGGTCCCGCTGCCGGTCCTTTCCAGGCATTCCCCGGGGACGGCAGCGTCGTTACATGGTACTGGTATCGATTCGCAGATCAGCCCGCCCTGCAGAACGCCAGCCTGACAGATGACGAGCGGGAATCGCTGCAGCGACGCGTCGAACTTATTCACAGAGCCTGGACCAAAGACCGCGAATATCTCCCGCCCCCGGCCCACGGCACCCTCGCCGAACTTGACCCAGCTATGCTCGTTACACCACCCACCGGCATGGAAGTCGGCTATGTGCCGATTGTCACAAGACAAGCCCCAAAGGGTTCAGAATAACGACGAGGCCTTGCTGCATGCGACCGCTCACCATTCTTCAGCTCATCCCGGCACTTGAGAGCGGCGGTGCGGAGCGATGTGTGGCGGATGTCAGTCGCGCTCTTGCAAACGCCGGCCATCGTTCGATCGTGGCATCGGCCGGTGGGCGGCTTGAAGCCCAGATCCGAGCGGATGGTGGCGAGCACGTTCAGCTTGCGGCCGGCCGCAAATCTCCGCTGGTCCTCGGCGTCCTGCCATCCCTGCGCAGGCTGCTTCTGCGCGAACATATCGATGTCGTCGATGTGCATTCGCGGCTGCCGGCATGGATCATGCAGCTGGTGCTGAGGACACTGCGGCACGGCGATCGCCCGGCAATCGTGGCAACCGTCCATGGTCTGAATTCGTCGAGCTTCTACAGTCGTGTCATGTTGCGGGCAGACGCAGTAGTGGCCGTATCAGAATCCTGCAGGCAGCATCTGCAGCGGATAGCCCCTTCAACGGATCAGCGCCACGTGCGTGTCATACGCCGTGGCGTGGACGCTGCTGAATTTCCGAGAGGCTGGCGACCGACGGGGGAATGGAGGGAAACATTTGAATCGCAGTTTCCAGAACTTCGCGGTCGATGGTGGCTGACGCTTGCCGCACGACTGGTACGGACAAAAGGTCACACAGATCTGCTGCGGCTGACAGCAGCTCTGCGGCAGCACCAGATGCCCGTGCAGGCCCTGGTTGTGGGTGACACCGCTGGCCACAATGAATACGTTGCCGAATTGCGGCGACTGGCGAGTTCGCTTGGAGTTGCTGAGCAGCTGACGTTTGCAGGTCATCGTGAGGATATTCGCGATGTCTACGCCGCCTCCGCTATGGTGCTCACCCTGTCGCACAAGCCCGAGTCCTTTGGGTTGGCGACGGCGGAAGCGCTGAGCCTCGGTATCCCCGTCGTCGGCTACTCCCATGGTGGCACCACCGAATTGCTGGAAGCCTGCTTTCCCGAGGGAGCTGTTTCGCCGGGGGACGAGGCCGGCCTTGCATCGGTGGCGCGACGACTGCTGTTGAAACGGGCCGCTGCGGAGGACAACAGCTGGTCTCCCGTCGCGTTTCCATTCGAAAAAAAATTGATGCTTGAGCAAACTCTGAGGCTGTACGAAGAGCTGGCGTCGTTTCGCCGGAATGCCTCGGGAACCCCATGATTTCCCCTTGGAATGCCGGTGCATCGCACAGCCTTCCTGCTATAATCTCCAGCTTTCCTTTCCGGCAGACTCCGTTTGCCCCTCAGATGTATCCGCTGTCTTTTTGCATGTCACCGCCTATGTCCACCGAACTTGCCCGCACCTACGACGCATCCGCCGCCCAGACTCGCTGGGTACAGCACTGGCTTTCCCGGGGCTACTGCAACGCGGATCCTGATCCCGCACGTCAGCCGCACACCATCATGATCCCGCTCCCCAACGTCACAGGGGCGCTCCACATGGGTCACTGCCTCAACGGCACCATCCAGGACCTGCTCACACGCTGGCGTCGCATGCAGGGTCGCGTGGCCCTGTGGATGCCCGGTACCGACCATGCCGGTATTGCCACGCAGGCCGTGGTCGAACGCCGCATGCTCGAAGAAGAGGGAAAAACACGCCACGATATCGGCCGCGAAGCACTCGTACAACGCATTTGGAAATGGAAGAACGAATACGAAGCTCGCATCCTCAACCAACTCAAACAAATCGGCTCCAGCTGCGACTGGCGTCGTGTACGCTTCACCCTCGACGACGTCTGCAGCCGCGCCGTGCGACGCACATTCTTCCGCATGTTCTGCGACGGGCTCGTGTACCGCGGCAAACGACTCGTGAACTGGGACACCTATCTGCAGACCGCCGTGGCCGACGATGAAGTCTTCCACGAAGATGTTGCGGGCCACTTCTGGACAATGAATTACCCGGTTGTGGACAGCACCGGAAACCCCACCGGCGAACGCATCAGCTTCTCCACTACTCGCCCCGAAACCATGCTCGGCGATTCCGCCGTCTGCGTGCATCCGGCTGATGAACGCTACACCAGCCTGATTGGCCGCACGGTGATGATCCCCGTGATCGGTCGAATCATTCCAATCATCGCCGATCCGCTCCTCGCCGATCGAAATCTTGGCACCGGGGCTGTCAAAGTAACGCCCGCACATGACCCCAACGACTATGCGTGCGGGCTGCGCAACGGACTCCCCATGATCAATATTCTCAACTCCAACGGCACCATCAACGAAAACGGCGGAGAATACTGCGGGCTTGATCGCATGGAAGCCCGCAAACGCGTGGTGGCCCGTATGGAAGAACTGGGACATCTCGAAAAAGTCGAGGACCGCATCATTCCTCTCATGCACAGCGACCGCAGCAAGACTGCCATAGAACCGTTTCTCAGCGACCAGTGGTTCATTCGCATGGAGACGCTGGCCCAGAACGCAATCGACGCCGTGGAAAACGGCCGCGTGCGATTCTTTCCGCAACGCTACGCCAAAACCTACATCGACTGGCTGGCCGAAAAACGTGACTGGTGCATCAGCAGACAACTCTGGTGGGGACACCGAATTCCCGTCTGGGCCATTCGCGCCGGAAACGGCTCGGACAAAATCGCTGCTCTCAACAGTTTCGGTGGAACGCTCCGCACCGACGGCACAATCCAGCTCGCACCCGAATACCACGGGCGACTCGCTGCGCAACTCGCTCCCGGTCTCGCTGCCGGAGAAGAACTGATTCTCTGCTGCGTCGATGCCGACCAGGATCCCATTGAACAACAACTGGCGGCCGCCGGATTCGAACAGGACCCCGACGTGCTGGACACATGGTTCAGCTCCGCCCTCTGGCCTCACGCCACACTGGGCTGGCCCGACAGACAACACAACCCACCAATGGCGGATTCCGCTCCCGATCCAACCGCTGCAGCCGGTGAAAATCAAGTTCTGAGCTTCTTCTACCCCGGCTCGGTGCTGGTGACGTCCCGTGACATCATCACGCTGTGGGTCGCCCGTATGGTGCTCACCGGCCTCTACAACATGGGCGACGTTCCGTTTCAGCATGTCTATATCCATCCCAAAATCCTTGATGGCATGGGGCAAACCATGTCCAAGTCAAAAGGAAACGGAGTGGATCCGCTCGAATTGATTGAGAAATACGGCACCGATGCGATCCGTTTCACCATCGCATCGCTCTGCGGAGAAACTCAGGACGTGCGGCTCCCGGTCGGCTACGAATGTCCGCATTGCCAGGCAGTCACTCCGCAGACAAAAGAACATCAGGAAATGAAGCCGCTCGGCGGACCCAACCCGTCCATCCGGTGCAGTAAGTGCAAAAAGTCATTCCAGTTCCCGAGTCCCTGGTTCACCCCCGACACTGATGCTCCCGTAGCAAGAATCGTCAGCGAACGATTCGATTACGGCCGCAACTTCTGCAACAAACTCTGGAACGCCTGCCGCTTTGCCTTCCTCAACCTCGAAGGCTATTCGCCACAACCCGTCACTCCTGATGAACTGCAGGTTGAAGACCGCTGGATCCTCAGCCGCCTCGCCTCTGCCGCCCGCGAAGTCACCACACTGCTCGACCGCTATCACTTCGACCAGGCCACCAAAGCTGTTCGCGAATTTACCTGGAACGAATTCTGCGACTGGTATCTGGAAATGCTCAAACCCCGCCTGCGCAACCCCGAATCCCGCGGAACCGCCCAGCGAGTGCTCGTGTTTGTCGTTGACTCGCTCCTCCGACTGCTGCATCCCTTCGCTCCCTTCATCACCGAAGAAATCTGGCATACTCTCAACCAGCTCGCACCCCTGCGCGGAGTGGATCAGCCCGTCGCTGCCGTGGAATCCGTCATGACAGCCGCATGGCCACAACTGCCGACAGATTGGATCGACGATGCGCTTGAACGCCGCTTCGAACGCCTGCAGCAAACCATCAACGCCGTTCGCAACGTGCGTTCCGTCTACAACATCGCACCCGGTGCACAACTCAAACTCTTCATGCGGTGCACTCCCGATGTCGCTGCCCAGCTGGAAGCTGTGACCGAGCAGTTCGATTTCCTCTCTAAAACAATGCTGGAAGCCGCCGGACTCGATATCAAACGACCCGCCGGTGCCGCCAGCTTCTCGCTTGGAGATGCCGACGGCTATATCCCACTCGAAGGACTCATTGACCGCCAGGCGGAACTGGCTCGACAATCAAAAGAAGCCGACAAAATCCGCGGATTTATCCGCGGTCACGAAGCCAAACTCTCCAACCCCGGCTTCATGGCCAAAGCGCCGGAAAAAGTTGTCAGCGAAATCGAGGAAACCCTCACCGGACTCAAAGCTCAACTCGCCAGCATCGAACGTATGCTCGCAGAACTCAGCGAATAACCAGCCCAGAGAACTTCTCTTATGTGCAAATGGAGCAATCGGCCGGTGCTGCCCAAACCATGTTAAGGACACCAGGTCCGCCTTCCGGATTCTATATCTCGCAAAGGCGCCAGGGCGCAAAGATGAAATTCGAGAGATCAGAACCTTCTGTCATTCCTTTGCGTCTTTGCGCCCCTGCGTGAGACCAACACCCCTGTCAGCGATATTTTGCATTGAATGCGGCAAGCGCTTTCTGAGCATCCGGCAGCTGCAGACAGCGGATGTAGGCTTCCGTATCTGCATGCCAGGCAACTTTTGGCTGCGAGCCTTCGTCAAGATGAATCAGACGTTTTGTTTGTCGCAAGGCTTCCGGCGGAAGTTGCATGAGCCGTTCAGCCCATGCCTGTCCGTGTTGCATGAGTGAAGCAGCCGGAACAACTTCGTTGACGAGACCCCATTCGAGTGCGGTGGCTGAAGAGACTGGTCGGCCGGTCAGGCAGAGTTCCAGAGCCCTTGCCTTGCCGACAAGTGCCGTCAGCTGAGCGAGCCCGTAGCCTGGGGGCCAGCCGAGGACGACTTCGGGCATTGCGAATCGCGCCGGGTGAGCAGCAATTCGCAGGTCAGCAGCGCAGGCCGCTACGCAGCCACCTCCGAAGGCATCTCCGTTGACGAGAGCAATCACGACCTGTGGCAGACGCTCCACAGCAAGGTACATGCGTGCCTGGCGGCCGCTGAGCACCCGCGCTTCCTCAACAGGGATCGAGGGTAGTTCGCGAATGTCATCTCCGGCACAGAAGGCGCGGCCAGCACCTGTGAGCAGGACAACGCGAACATCCGCGGCATGTCCGGCCAGCCAGGCCACGAGCTTTTCGAAGTCGTCTGTCATGCGGCGATCGACGGCATTGAGTACTTCGGGGCGATTCAGAGTGACGATCGCGGTTTGGTTGCGAACGCTGACATTGAGTGTAGTGAATTCGGGGAGTGAGGCGGAATTGGGGTTCAGGTGATGCATGGATGCGTCCGCTGACGAGGCCGCGAGATTGTCGATGATTTTCTGCACAGGGAGTACGGCGCGTACATGTGAGCCTTCTCCGAGCAGCCGTTCGCCGGCTCGACATTCGACTCGGAAGTGAACCTTTCGGCCTTCGACTGCTGTGACGGTGGCACGCCCAGTGACTGCAGTTCCGAGCCCTGTTCCTGCGAGATGTCGAATCTGGACGTCGATGCCAACGGATTCTTCACCTTCTTCGAGATGGGGGCGGAGGGCCTCGCGAGCGGCGCGTTCCATCAGCAGGATCAGATTGGGAGTTGAAAAAACCGTGGCGCGAGGATCGGAACCCAGAGTGATCACCATACTGGCATCGACCACCCAGTGAAGTTCGCCTGTGTGACCTGTCTGGAGAGTGGATCTCATGGGGAATGAATGGAGCTGGCTGGAGGTTTCGCGAAATGAAACGGGGATCATCTGACAACCTGCGATGACTTCGCCTTGCGGGTGCGGAAATCGATGGCTGAAAGCACTGATTTCGGCTCTTTTCTCTGGCTTTTCGGCAAATTCAACGCAATTCAGGTACGATTGTCGAAATCACAGCGAAATTTTCTTGCAACCAGTCCGCCTGCTGTTCCGTGGAATTCCTGCGTTATTCATCAGAATCTCTCCGCGGAAACTCGCGGATTCCTGCCAAACCCGATTTAATTCGAACCGTCACCCCGAATGGTTGGGGACTGCCGTTTCCGGAAGCATCTGCCATGCGTAAACCAGGTTCACCAGCCAGTCTGCTGTTTCGACTGATCGTCCCGGCTGCCGCTGCCTTTGTGATCACAATTCTTGCGATGATTGCCATGCTCTTCGGCGACGAACGCGCGCCGTTAGCCAGGGTCATCAATCGTTATGGGAATGTTGTTCTGGTGATCGAATTTGTCGTGGTTGTCGCGCTGGCACTGGCCGCCATGACCGCTGATCGCCTTGCCACATTGCGGCAACTGCGAAGTCACGGCTCGGCAACCCGGACCGCTGCGGGTGACGACGTGTCGAGCACCGAACCCCGTTAAACACCGTCTGTCCGTTCCGCCACAGGGTCAGTCCTATGTTTGATCTTTCTGCTATCCAATCTGCATTGAAACAGTTCGGTCTTGATGGCTGGCTGCTCTACGACTTCCGCGGCTCCAATATTCTCGCCCAGCGAATCCTGAAAATGCCAGCCGGGTTTCACGGATCGCGACGTTATTTCTATTTCATTCCAGCCAGCGGACAGCCACGAAAGCTGGTCCATCGCATCGAAAGCGATGTGCTCGATCATCTTCCCGGCAGTCGCTCCATCTACCTTCGCTGGCAGGAACTCGAAGCCGGCGTGCAGTCAATGGTCCAGGGCTCAGGACGCGTTGCCATGGAATATTCGCCTCGAAACGGCAATCCCTACATCTCACGTGTCGATGCCGGCACCGTGGAGCTCGTTCGTTCCTTCGGATCTGACGTGGTCAGTTCCGGCGACCTGATCTCACTGTTTGAGTCGGTGCTCAGTGAAGACCAGCTTCAAAGCCACCTGCGCGCCTCTGACGTGACCAACGCCGCTTATGCTCGCGTCTGGTCCTTCATCGCCCGTCGAGTCCGCGAAGCCGGGAGTGTTCAGGAAAGTGATGTGTGTGACGAGATCATGCGGCACTTTGACGAACATGGACTCACCACCTACAGCCCCCCGATCGTGGGTGTCGATGCCAATGGCGGTAACCCACATTACGCCACCGGCACCGGCAGCAACACCACCATTCGTGAGGGCAGCTTCGTGCTTGTAGACCTCTGGGCTCGCGAAAAACCGCTCGGATCCTGTTACAGCGACCTTACACGAACGGGTTACGTCGGTACGACGGTTCCCGACAAATACGCTCAGGTCTTTAACATTGTCGCGGCCGCTCGAGACGCCGGTGTTGCCTGCGTCCGCAATGCGTTCGCAGCCGGCCTGCCTGTCACCGGTGCCGATGTCGATGACGCTGTCCGCGCAGTGATCGATGCCGCCGGATTCGGTGACGCATTCTGCCATCGCACCGGGCATAACCTCGCTCAGGAAGTGCACGGCAACGGAACGCACCTGGACAATCTTGAAACCTGCGACAATCGCCGCATACTCCCTGGAACGCTGTTCACCATTGAACCTGGCATCTACCTGCCGCACTTTGGCGTCCGCAGCGAAATCAATGTCTTCGTGCAGCGCGACGGGGATGTGATGGTGACCGGGGGACCACTGCAGACCGAGGTCGTACCAATTCTGGCGTTGAGCAACTAATCCGGAATCGATGCCGTGCAGACACTCACACTGAATCGTATCTGGGTGGACGAGCAGCCGCTTGACAGCATCTTCCCAATGCTGGCGGGAACAGCGGAGCTGGTCGGACCGGCGGCTAGTATCAAGGACCTGTCAACATGCGTCGCGGCGCTTGATCCCGGGGTCCCATGGACTGCCGCACGGATGGACCATGCCCCGCGTCTGCGAGTCATCTCCAGAATTGGTGTGGGCATCGATAACATCGATATCCCGGCCGCCACAGCTCGGGGAATTCTGGTCTGCAACACTCCGCTGGCTCCCAGTCAGTCAACAGCGGAGCACGCTGTGGGGCTGATTTTCGCCACGGCCAAATCCATTGTCCAGGCCGACAGCCGAACACGGTCCGGGCAATGGCATTCCAACTTTCGCTCACACAAAGGCCTCGAACTGCATTCAAAGGTCCTGGGACTTGTAGGTGCCGGTCGAATTGGCGGCACAGTTGCTCAAATCATGAATGCAGTGGGCATGAGAGTGCTTGTGTTCGATCCAGGCCTGAGTTCCGCGAGAGCAGCGGAACTGGGAGTGGAGCTGGTGTCCGAACTGCGAAGTCTGCTGGAACAGTCCGACATCGTGTCTCTGCACGCTCCTGCGACTCCGGCAACACGGCAGCTGATGAATTCCGAACACCTTGCCATGATGAAACGAGGGGCCATACTGATCAACACGGCTCGTGGTGCGCTCGTGGACGAAACAGCACTTGTTGCAGCGCTGACGTCCGGCCAGTTGTCGGCCGCCGGGCTGGACGTGTTTGAACGCGAGCCGGTGTCTCCGGAGAACCCGCTGCTGAAATTGGAAAATGTGGTGCTGACTGATCACATTGCCAGCCACACGTGGGCGGGGCATCATCGATTGTACGAGACGGCCGTACGACACGCTCTGGACGTACTGGCAGGGCAGCGTCCTGCGGCCCTGCTGAACCCGGAATGTGGCGGCCGTCGTGCGGCCGAAGTCTTTTGAACGGCAGCTCACCGCTGATAAATCGGGAGATAACCGTACTCAATCGTCAGTGCCAGAATAGCCAGCGAGCTGGAGTAAACTTTGCCGGCCTGGCGTTCGGTGCCGTCTTCCGGTGTCCAGAAGCCTTCGGGATTCTGCAGGTCGAGGATGGTTTTGTAGAGTGGTTCGCGGGACTGTTTCCATTCGTCTTCGCCCACCTTGTACATGCCGACTGTGCAGTAGTAGGCACCATAGTAGAAATAGTGTTCGCCGCGTGTGAGCGGTCTTGAGAGGATGAGGCGGGCTGCAGCCAGCGTCTCCGGGATGCGGTGCTCCCCACAGATTTCCAGCGCGGTAATACCGGTGCCAGCGCGAGTGATGCTGCTGCCGTGGCCCACCATGTAGCCAAAGCCACCGTCATGTTTGACGTGTAGTTTCTTCAGATAGGCCACCGCGCGATCAATGTTTTCTGCAGGCACGTCGCAGCCGATATCGCGGGCAGCGCGAAGGGCCAGCAACTGCCAGACACTGACGCTGAGGTCCGAGTCGCCGCTGGTCGGCTGATATCTCCAGCCACCATCGTGCTCAGGGGGTTTGCGATGGTTCTGGGCATCGACGATGAGCTTGACCGCTTTCTGCAGAGCTTCTCGGCAGGGAGCTGCCTGGTCGGGATCAACCATGCCGCAGATTTCGGCCAGCATCAATGTGGCAATCCCATGGCTGTACATTGGTCCGTGCCCGCGTTCGCGCCCCACCAGCAGACCGTTGGGCTGCTGCTGACCAATCAGCCACGCGACTCCTCGCTGAAGATTTCGGGCGTAGGGGCCCTCCATCGGCACGTGACCGCCGGCCAGAAACGCCATGATCGCGAGCGCCGTAGTTGCAGTGGACTCCCCAAAATCATTGGTAGTCCACGCTCCGGATACCTGCTGCTCCCCGGACAGCCACTGTAACGCACGCTTGACGCTCTCATCGATCTTATCGTTGAGCACCAGATCGGGTTCGTCACCGATGGCGGCCAGCGGAAGCGCGACAGCAGAAAGCATCGTGACTGCTGCGCGACGGGAACAGGGTTGGGGAGTCATGGCAGAGTCCTGTCTGCTCGGTCAGCAAGTTTGCGTTTTCCACGCAGCACGATTCCACCTTCGGCTGCCACGCGTTGAGCTGCCGCGTCAGGATCAGGAACAACTTCGGGGGGAAGTGGTTCGGGGACTGGCTGAGCCGCGACCCCAGGGAGCTGCTGGGCGAACGCTGCTGGCTTGACGGGCAGTTGCCCCGGCGCGGGAGCGGCGAGGTTCAGCAGACGCGGATCGGCGGGGTCAAACGCGAGCGGTATGTGGGCCGCCTGCAGGGGCAGCGGTGGCGCAAATGGCTGTCCGGAAGCTGCGGCAGCGTTGTGATTGCCGACCACCGGCAGAGGACCGGTCTGGATGCTGATTGATTGAAACGAGAACGACTGGACGATCGGAAATGCCAGCACGCCCCCACAGGGCCCGGTTGCCCAGACACCACTGCAGCAGAATGACTCAAGCGGGCTGCCCGCCAGTGGAATTGCAGGGTAAAGAACACCTGTGCTTCCCCAGGGGGTTCGCCAGTATGGCAGTGGCGGCGACTGAATCACAACCGGCCACGGAGTGTAGTAGCCACCATAACAGTGGAAGCCAGGGTAACCGAAACCCATGCCATCCGAAACGAAGCTGGTGGAGTCGAAGACGCTGATTTGCGGGGCAAATGAATACAGGCCACCTGCTGAGAACGCCCCCTGCGGCCGTCCCATGGCCTGGCTGCCAGTGTTACGAAATGCCTGACTCCATCGACCTGAATCAGAAAACGCGTGCTCCCAATTGCTTGATTGTGCTGAAACGTACGGCGCCGCAGCAGAAAATGCCATCAGACAGGCGAGGACGGACAGCATGGAAAGTCCAGTGTGTCGCATAAGAAGCTTTCTGATTGGATGGCAACCTGCCGTTGGGATGCGATCGCCGTTGGTGTCCGCAGGCTCGACACGCTCGGTATACTCAGCAGTCTCCGGAGTTACTCGCGATTCGGCAAGCGAATACTGCAGAAAAAGCTGGTCAGCTGGGCAGTAATCGACTTGGCTGGTTTCGGGAGCTGCGTTCGTGGCAACGAACGCATCATCCGGATTTGCGGCTTTTCACTTTCCGATTCCCGGCTGCCGACATCACCGGTCAGGATTGAAGTGAAAGCTGGCTTTTGCTACTGTCCAGAGGTACAGCGTCCCGGCTATTCAGGCAGGCCGGGCTCTCAAGGCCCCTGTTTACAAAGATTCGAAATGCACAAGGTTACTCTTCTGCCCGGTGATGGTGTTGGTCCGGAAATCGCCGAAGCAACTCGCAAGTGTGTCGAAGCCACCGGTGTGAAAATCGAATGGGACGTGCAGGAGTGCGGGATCGAGGTGATCGAAGCCCGGGGAGAAGTTCCCAAAAGCGTTCTGGAATCAATCCGAGCCAATGGGGTTGCATTGAAGGCGCCCATTACTACGCCGATTGGGAAGGGATTCCGCAGCGTCAACGTGTACCTGCGACAAGAACTTGGGCTCTATGCCTGCGTACGCCCCTGCAAGACCTACAAAGGCGTGCGGACGTTCTTCGAATCCTGCAATGTGGATCTTGTGATCGTCCGGGAAAATACCGAAGACCTGTATGCTGGTGTCGAATTCAAGGCGGGGGACGCCGTAACTGAAAGGCTCATCGGCCAGATCAACGAGGCTGCAACCGGCAAAAAAATCTCGACCGGTCTGAAAACAACCGGTGTCAGTATCAAGCCAATTTCCGTGGAGGGCACCACGCGAATTGCCGACTACGCTTTCAAGTACGCCGTTGACCACGGCCGTCGTTCGGTCACGTCCATTTCCAAAGCCAACATCATGAAGTTCACCGACGGACTCTGGTACGATGTGACTCGCGCCGTTGCCAACGCCTATGGTGCAAAACATGAGTGGCCCGAACTGGCTGCCAGTGTGCCCGCCTCCACAGCCGCCAACGCCGGAAAACTCAATGGCAGTAGTGTGGTTTACATGGAACGGCTCATCGACAACATGTGTATGCAGCTCGTTCAAAAACCAGAGCAGTACGACGTGCTTGTCATGTCCAACCTTTACGGCGACATCCTCAGCGACCTCTGCGCCGGACTCGTAGGGGGACTCGGAGTAGCCCCGGGTGCGAATATTGGTGTCGATGGCGCCATATTCGAAGCGACGCACGGAAGTGCTCCGAAGTACAAAGGCCAGAACAAAGTCAACCCCACCGCTCTGATCCTCTCCGCCAAACTGATGCTGGAACATCTCGGCGAAAAATCAGCCGCTGCAAGGCTCGAACAGGCCGTCGCTGACATCATTGCCGAAGGAAAGGACGTCACCTACGACATGAAAGCCAATCGCAACGATCCCACAGCCGTGGGCACTCAGGAAATGGCCGCTGCCATCTGCCGACGCGTTCAGCAGTTGTAATCGTCAAAACAAGGGAACCATGTCGCACCCTCCTCGGTGCGACATGCAGCGTGGCCGTCCGCTCGCTGCTGACACTGCCTCACGTTTCCACGATCTGATACCATTGCAGCCGGTGGGCCTGACGGATAAATGCCGAAGTCCTCTGTGCAAAGGTAAATTGCGGTGTCTCTGATCACACAATCTGTACGCTTTGCGGGCTGCTGGTCAACGATTCAGCAGGTTTTCCTGCTGCTCTTCCTGCTGCCGCCCGTAACGACACAGGCACAGGGACTGACGCCGGAATTGTCCGTGCGGCAGATGCGTCTGCAGAACGGGTTTGAAGTCTCAACCATCGCCGCCGAACCACTCGTCCGTCAGCCCGTGACGATCGAGTTCGACGATCGCGGTCGCCTATGGGTGATCCAGTATCTGCAGTACCCCAACCCGGAGGGCCTGAAACGCGTCCGGGTGGATCGCTACTCACGCACCGTTTACGATCAAATTCCGGCACCGCCCCCGCACGGTCCTCGCGGAGCAGATCGGATTACGATTCTCGAAGACAGCGACGGCGACGGCCAGATGGACAGCGGCCGTGACTTTGTTGCCGGGCTGAATCTGGCCACCGGTCTTGCTTTTGGTCACGGTGGAGTCTTCGTGCTGCAAACTCCGTATCTGCTCTTCTATCCGGACCGAAATCGCGATGATGTTCCTGACAGCGACCCCGAAATCCTCCTCACCGGCTTCGGCATGGAGGATGCACACAGCGTCGCCAATTCGCTGACCTGGGGACCAGACGGCTGGCTGTATGGCTGTCAGGGCAGCACCGTCACTGCTCAGATTCGTGGCGTTGAATTCCAGCAGGGCGTCTGGCGGTATCATCCGGTGAGTCGTGAATTCGAGCTGTTTTGCGAAGGAGGCGGCAACGCCTGGGGACTCGATTTCGACGAGGCTGGGCGTTTGTTCTACAGCACCAACTACGGTGGATTCACGCTGGTGCATGGCATTCAGGGAGCGTACTACGTCAAGTCCTTCGGAAAGCACGGAGCCCTGCACAACCCGCACGCTTACGGTTACTTCGAACATGCTGCACACGAAAACTTTCGCGGAGGACACGTGACGGTCGGTGGCATTGTCTACCAGGGACACTCGTTCCCGGCAAAATATCGAGGGCGCTACATCGCTGGCGACCTCCTCGGACACGGCGTTTACTGGCATCACATTCATCCCCGCGGTTCAACAGTGTCCACAGCCCACGGCGGCGAGCTGCTGCAGTCAGCAGATCTGTGGTTTGCTCCCACAGATGTCACCACCGGGCCTGATGGTGCCGTGTATGTTGCTGACTGGCATGATGCGCGTACCGCCCACCCGGATCCTGACGCCGACTGGGATCGCAGCAACGGCCGCATCTACCGGATCGCCGCAGTCGGTACTGCGGCTGCAGCGGCGACAGACTTTGCCCGCCTGAGCAATTCTGATTTGCTGGAGCTGCATCGACACCCGAATCAGTGGCATGTGCGCCGTGCCCGCGCCGAACTGGCTCGCCGCATGAATGCCGATAACTCGCCGCCCGGCATCAGCCAACAGCCCCCCGCGGAAGTACTGCCACTGCAGCAGGAGTTTCTTGCCACAGCACTTACGGCTGCCGATGAAACCCGTGCCCTGGAAGCTCTCTGGTCACTGAATACTCTGGGTGGCTTTACGGAATCTGCCGCTCTGAAGCTGCTGCAAAGCCAGCATCCGGGAGTGCGATTCTGGACATTACGACTCATCGGTGATCGCCGCAAGGTCTCGGACGACATGGCACATCGCCTCGACGAACTGGCCGAACAGGAACCACATCCCGAAGTGCTCCAGCAGCTCGCCGCCACCGCAGCCCGACTGCCAGCTGCCGCTGCCGTACCGCTGATCAATGCGAACATCAACAGAGACGACCACAACGATGACCCCTGCCTGCCACTGCTCTGGTGGTGGGCAGTGGAAAAGCACAGCGTGTCAGGGCGGGATGAAGTGCTGCGGCGATTCGTACGTCCATCGCTCTGGAAGTCACAGCTGGGACGCGACTTTCTGCTGCCGAGGCTGGTGCGTCGGTATGCTGCCGAAGGTACCTCTGCAGGGCACGACTCGCTGCTGCAGCTGCTCCAGGCCGCCCCGAACGAGAACGCGCGCAGCAGCCTCTGGTCCGCCGTACTCACCGGCTGGCAGGAACGCGGGAAAGACGTCACTGCACTCGGCGATCATCCGCTCAATCAGCTGCTCACCTCTGAACTCACCGCTCAACCGTCAGACCTGACTCTGCTGCGACTGGCTGTGCTGATCGGCCGCATGGACGCCATCTCAGCAGCCGTGAAGGAAGCCTTCAGCGGAGCAACCGATTCAGGTCGTCGTGCAGCTTTGCTCACGATGCTCACGCCGGTTGCAGACACGTCACTTGCCGAACCAGCGATCGCACTGCTGCAAGCCAGCCACCCCGAAGTGGTACAGACAGCCGCACTGCAGCTGGCCGCCACCGCGAATGCGCCGGAAACCGCGTCCCAGCTGCTGGCGATCGTTCGCGATCGCCCCGAAGGACCTCTGCACAGTCGCCTGATCGATACACTGCTCTCACGCGAGAACTGGGCACTGGTGCTGGTACAGGCAGTGGACCGCGGTGAACTATCAGCAACTGCTGTTTCGCTGGAACAGATCCGCCGCACCGCACTCTTTGACAGTCCTGCACTGCAGCAAATTGTTGTCAAACACTGGGGACGAATCCAGTCCGCCACTCCCGAAGAAAAGCTCGCGGAAGTTCGACGACTCAACAATGACCTGAGAGCAGCAGCGGGGAATGCGGAATCCGGCCGAGCACTCTTCAAAAAGCACTGCGCCATTTGCCATCAGTTGTTTGACGAAGGCAACCGGATCGGGCCCGATCTGACTTCAGCAAATCGTCAGGATCGAGATTTTCTGCTCGTAAGTCTCGTCGATCCCTCCAGCGTCATTCGGCGAGAGTACGTGAGCATCGTGGTGCAGACAAAAGACGGCCGCATCCTCACAGGACTCCCAATAGCACGCACGGATTCGATGCTGACTCTTCTGGATCCCATGGGCAACCGCCAGGAAGTTGCAGCCGATCAAATTGAAGAACTGCAGGACTCCCTCGTCTCATTGATGCCTGAAAATCTGTATCGCGAATTGACGCCGCAACAGCTGCGGGACTTGTTTGCGTATCTGCAGCGGTAAGGTCCGGAAGGGACCCGCGATTCAGATGAATCCTCCCGCTGCCAGAACAGTCCCCGTCAGGCCTGCAGCGACAGAGCCCTTAAAAAACTGATCTGGAGCCGGAGTCGCGGGGTTTGTAACATCTGCAAATTCTGCCGCTTCAGGAAAGAATCGGCAGAAACTGCGGTGGTTTCGATTTTGAAATAAGTTCTTTCCAGAACAGATTTTACAACAAATCGAATCGACCAGCCCCGGTTTTTTGTCTGAACGGTGTGGCATTTGCTGCAGGTTCAGCAGCCGCGGCAGCAGAAGTTGCCGATTCAGAAGAGGTCTTCCGTAGCAGGAACAGAGCATGGATGCTCGCACGCTGTTTTGGGGTGTTGTTTTTGCAGCCATGACGTGGCTGCAGTCGGCAGTTTCCGTCGGTGCGGAAAAGCACGAAACAGCAAATTTTCTTGTGATGGCCGCAGACAAGCAGGTGGCTGAGAAGGTTGCGATGGCGGCAGAGCAGTACCGAAAGGAACTGGCTGTCTACTGGCTTGGCCGCCCCATGCCCAACTGGAGCCGCCCCTGTCGGGTGTCGGTGAATGTGGGGGCACTCGGAGCGGGGGGGCAAACGACGTTTCAGTTTGTGAACGGCGAAGTGATCAACTGGCGGATGTCAGTGCAGGGCAGTCTGGAGCGGATTCTGGATTCCGTGATTCCACACGAAGTGAATCACACGATTTTTGCCAGTCACTTTCGGCGGCCGCTGCCGCGCTGGGCCGATGAGGGAGCAGCAACTCTGTTCGAGCACGAGTCCGAGAAGATGAAGCAGCTGCATCTGCTCAATCAGGTGATCCGTAATCAGGACCAGCATTTTTCTCTGCGTGAATTGCTTTCAATGAAGGACTATCCGGAAGATCCGCGTCGAATGCTGACCTTGTACGCTCAGGGCTTCACACTCGTGGATTTCCTGGTGCAGCAGAAGGGCCAGAAGGTGTATCTGCAGCTCTTGAATGCTGCGGAGGCAGAGGGCTGGGAAGAGGCGATTCGCAGCCATTTTGATCACGCGGGCATAGCGGCCCTCGAACGCAACTGGCGCGGCTGGGTGCTGGCAGGTCGTCCGCGATTGCTGGAGGGCAGCGAAACGCTTCTGGCCGACACTTCGGAGCCCCTGGCTGGGGACATTCAGAAACCCGTGGCAGTGGCGGCGGGTAAGAATTTGGCGGTGCAGCCGCGGGCGATTGTGCGTTCGCAGAGTCCGGATTCGGAGAAGTCGACAGCGGATTCAGCTTCTGTCGGGACAACGGCAGCCGCGAAGGCGCCGGCGAGGCGAACTCCGCCGCAGGGTTTTCGGGCAGCCTCGTTTGAGGCTCCCCGACCGCAGCCGACTCAGCCGACGACGCAGGCCGTCGGCGTTAAGAAGGGCGCCGCTTGCGAACCGCTGGGTGATTCTGAAGCAGTTGGGGAAGCATGGTTTGAGGAGACGAAGCGACCGACGAGCGGAGCGGGCTCTGATGCGGACCCCTTTTCGCAATCTCGCGACGGGGCGTTTGTGCCGACGAGTCATGTGAATCTTCAGGAAGAGAGTGAACGCAGGGATCCGGACGACGATACTCCGTCGTGGGCCGGATTCCCGGGGTCTGTGAAGTTGTTCTGACTTCAGGCATTCGCAGCCGGGGCTGGTGACGTAGCTGCTGGCGGCGAAGCGGATCGTGCCTTTCCTTTCGCGATTTGCTGTGTGCCGGACTCTGTTCACGACGGGCGGTTCATCGAAACCCGCAACGATGAGCCGCCCGCTTTCCTTTTTGGGGCATGGGCAACGTGAAACAGCGGCTGATCAGCGGTTGATGAGAAATGTGGCGACGTGTCCGAGGAATTGTCTGAGCACATCTGATGCGTCTGCGGCGAAGCCGCATTCGTCGATCGCCTGGTTCATCAGGAGCATCCAGCGATCACGGGCGGCGTGAGTAATTGAGAAGTGGCCATGTCGAGCGCGCAGAGCCGGGTGGCCTCGTTTTTCCAGATAGTCCTGCGGACCACCGAAGCGAAACGTCAGAAACATTCGCAGTCGCTCTTCAGCGCCCTGAAGGTCTTCAGGTGGATACATGGGGCCGAGGAGATCATCGGTGGGGATGCGGCGGTAGAAGGCGGCAGTCAGTCGCTGAATACCGTCGGTGCCGAGCACTGCGTGCAGATTGTTTTCGGTGACCGGGGAGTTGGGTGAGGGGTCTTTCACGGCAGAAATCGATGTTGCGGGTGTGTGATTTTGCATTCGAGGACGATGTTCCGTAACATATCCGCCATGGATGTTGAGGGGAATCAACGTATGCGGAAGTTTGTCAGCAGCATCGATCATCTTGTCATCACCGCTCCCACGCTCGAATCCGGAGTTTGCTGGATCGAGCAGCAGCTTGGCTGTTCGCTGCAGCAGGGTGGTCAGCACCCACGAATGGGAACCCATAATCGACTGCTGAGGATCGGTCGCGACTGTTATCTGGAAGTGATTGCGATCGATCCCGCCGCGGCGGCCCCGGCACAGCCGAGATGGTTTGGACTGGATCAACCTTCGGCACCCTGCGTGCCGAGACTGTCAACGTGGGTCATGCGAACCAGCCACATTCACGAAGTGGCGCGCCTGAGCCCGGCAGAACTCGGACCAGTTCAATCCATGCAGCGGGGTGATCTTGAGTGGTTGATTACGATCCCTGAGGACGGGGAGTGTCGATTGAACGGTACTCTGCCGCCCCTGATCCAGTGGCAAACTTCGTTTCTGCCCGCCAGTCGTCTGCCCGAGTCCACCGTGGAACTGCAAAGACTGGAACTGCGTCACGCGAGGATCGCGGAGCTGGAACGCTGGTATGAAGCGGCAGGCTTCAGCGGGCCGCTGGACCTGATTGCGGTTCGTTCAGGTGAACCTGCAGGCTTGACTGCCGTTCTGCGGCGAGTGGATGGGAGGGAATTGCGACTGGAGTCGCTTACATAGGTTGCCAGAGCTGCGTGAGGCGGGGCGGATTTTCCCGGGGGTCCGATGTGATTGGAGCCGTCGCGTGGATGACCGGGCGGTATTTTCACCAAGAGGAACTCGATGTTCTGCAGGAAACTCCAGCTCAAACCGAACTCGACACACGGCACCACCTGACAATAATATGCATAGTCCCGCATTCCCCCAATCTTCAACGGCTTTCAGCCAGGCGGACGCTCATGAGATGCCCCATCACAATTTCAACCTTTGCTCCGACTTTTTGGGCTCGGAAGTGCCGGTTTTCCTTGTTTTTCTGCGTCCTGACAATGTTGTGGCTGGTGCAGAGTTCATCGACGGTACTGGCCAGTTTGGTTCAGTCAGCGGATGAACCTCCGGTATCGGCGGACGAGTCGCAGCCGGCGAACGGAGGATTACGGGACGAATCTGATCAGCTGGATCCGGGAAACAAGGATGCGATTGCCTGGTACATGGCCGGCCAGAAGGCGCTTCGAGGAGGCAAGCTGGACGAGGCTGTGGAGGCATTCAAAAAGTCCGGTGAGGCGGATCCGAAGTCGGCGGTTCCGGTTCGCGCTTTGGCCACCGTGTTGTTTCGCCAGGGGAGTGTTGAAGAGGGGCTGCGGACGGCCAACAAGGCCATCACGATGGATCAGGACGATTTCCAGACGCGTCTGGAACTTGCAGTCCTGCTGGGTTCCAACGGTCGCCTGCCGGACGCTGCTGCCTTGATTGAACAGGCCGTGAAGAGTGCTCGTCTGAAGCGTGAATCTGCTGATTTCGTGCGTGTTCACCAGGTTCGTGGTGCAGTGATGCTGCAGATGCGAAATCAAAACGCGGCTTCAGAAAGTTTTGAAGTGCTGCTGTCAGCGTTGGAAAAGCCGGAGGATTTTGGCTTATCGACGGAGGAACACAGCCGGATGCTGAAGAATCGTGGTACCAGTTATGAAACTGTTGGCCGCGTGCTTCTGGAATCGGGCAGGACTGCACCTGCGATCACAGCATTCACAGCCATGGGCCGCCTTCAGAAAGGTGCTCCGGGTGAACATAACCTGCTGCTTGCCCGGGCATTTTTCCAGCAGGACAAGCTGGAGGACTGCGAAGCCAATCTGGGCAAGTACTTTGACACTGGTCGTCGCAGCCCTGAGTCGCTGACTCTGCTGCGAGATCTTTATGAAAACACCAATCGCCGCGGACAGCTTGCAAAACGACTTGAAGAGCTGGCAGGGAACGCGGATCAGCCAGGTCCGGTGCGGCTGTTTCTGGGTCAGCTGCTGCTTGATGAGGGCAAGCCGAATGAAGCGGCGGAAGTCTTTCAGCTGGTGCTGGATACGACCAACGAGGCAGATGCGAATCTGGGGATGGTGCGAGTGGAGATTGCCCGAAGAGACTCGGCGGCCGTGATTGCGGCGTTGAATCGTGCGGCCCGCGCCCGAATCACACCAGCAGAATTCGCACCGCTGGTCAACAGCCTGACCACCGTGGATGAGTTTGGCAAGGCCACAATTGCGGAGTGTGTGAAGACCTTCAATGATCAGCCTGGGGATCTGGAACCGGCAGTCACGTGGTTTTGTTCTCAGGTTGCCGGCGAGCTGGAGCTGGAGAAGGAGCAGGCTGACCTGCTCAAGGCCACTCTGGAGCTGGAGCCCGACGGCGAGCTGCTTCTGGATACTCTGGACAAATACGGCGTCAGTCAGCTCCAGCAGGGCGAGGGAAAGCTGGCTGTTCGCATCTTCGAGCAGCTGTTGGCGCAGCCTGGTCTTGCTCCTGGAGCCCGTGTGAATACGCTTTTCAGGCTTTCGATTGCCTACGGTATGAACGATGATCTCAAGTCTGCCCGTCGAGCGCTCAACGAGGCGCTCAGGATGGTTCCCAATGAACCGCAGCTGCTGGCTCGACTGGCACTGATTGAAGCCGAGGAGGGTCGATTCGAGCAGGCGGAAGCCATTCTGATTCAGGCGATAGGGGCTCTGCAGCAGATGGGGAATCAGGAACAGCTCATCGAGACTCGCATCCGTCTTGCGGGCATTTATTTTATGATGCAGCGGTGGGATAGTGCTGTCGAGCAGTATCAGGCGGTGCTGGAGATGGAGGACCTGCCGAAAGCCACGCGAAGGCTGGCCCGAATGGGGCTTTCCAACGTGTGGACACAGAGCGGCGAAATGGCGAAGGGCGAGGCGATTCTGGAGGAGGTTTATCAGGAAGATCCGAATGACCCCGGGGTCAATAATGACCTTGGCTATCTGTATGCGGATCAGGGCAAGAAGCTGGAACAGGCCGAGAAGATGATTCGGATTGCGGTGGAGGCAGAAGGCGATAACCCATCCTACCTCGACAGTCTCGGCTGGGTGCTCTTCAAGCTTGGACGCCTCAA
Source organism: Planctomycetaceae bacterium (assembly GCA_046074645.1). Classification (GTDB taxonomy): domain Bacteria; phylum Planctomycetota; class Planctomycetia; order Planctomycetales; family Planctomycetaceae; genus SXXK01. The sequence continues at coordinate 33,540 of JBJTOP010000227.1, forward strand.
AGAGGCGCTTGAATACCAGCAAAAGGCCGTGGCCATTCCGGACCACGACGATTCGACACTTCTTGAGCACCTTGGTGACATTCACGAGGGGCTGAAGCAGATGGATGAAGCTCGGAAGCAGTGGCAGCAGGCATTGGAACTGGAGCAGAAGGACAAGCGACCGGACAAAAAAGTGATTGAACGGCTGGAAGGTAAGCTCAAGCCCGCCTCGAACTAAGCCTCTGCAGGAATTCCATGGCACGCAGGACAACGATCCGTCAGGATGATGATGCCGACGACGGTGAGGACCGAGCACCGCCTCCGAGCGGCGCCGGGGGTGCTCCGCGCGAGCAGGAGCGGATGGACGATGAACTGCGGCCATCGCGTCTGGAGGATGTTGTTGGTCAGCGGGCAGTGGTGGAGCGTCTGTCGATTTTGCTGGAGGCCACGAAGAAGCGACGCGAGCCGCTGGGTCACCTGTTGCTGGATGGTCCTCCGGGACTTGGCAAAACAACTCTGGCGACAGTGATTCCGCGAGAGCTTGGCACGGAGATGCAGATAACAGCCGGGCCATCTTTGAGTGCTCCGAAGGACCTGCTGCCATATCTCACCAATGCCGGTCACGGGAGCGTTCTGTTTATTGATGAGATCCATCGAATGCCAGCTGCGGTTGAGGAGTTCATTTATCCGGCGATGGAGGATTTTCGGGTCGATATCACTCTTGGCGACGGACTGAACGCCCGGACGATCAATATGAAGCTGCAGCAGTTCACGGTGATCGGCGCGACGACTCGGAGCGGCATGCTGACTGCGCCGCTGCGGGATCGGTTTGTGAATCGGGAGCATCTGGACTTTTACACGACGGAAGAGTTATCGACGATTGTGCGACGGAACGCGGGGAAGCTGCGTACTGTGATCGAGGATGAGGCGGCCCATGAGATTGCTTTGAGGGCACGTGGGACCCCGCGCAAGGCGAACAACTGGCTGCGATGGACTCGGGACTTCGCGGATGCTCGTGCCGACGGCCGAATTACCCTTGAAGTGGCTCGGGCGGCGTTGCGGATGAAGGGCGTGGATGCTGCGGGTCTGGAGGAGCAGGACCGGAGATACCTTGAGACGATAATTCGAGTCTTTGGGGGTGGTCCGGCGGGGGTTCAGGCGATTGGGCACACGATGAATCTTCCGGCAGATACGCTGGAGGATGAGGTGGAGCCGTATCTTTTGCGTGAGGGTTTCATTCAGAGGACGCCGCGTGGTCGGACGATCACATCGCGAGCACTTGCGCATCTGGAGTCATCAGGAGTGACATTGCGGGGTTTGCGTGCGCGGGATTTGCCGCCTGATCAGCCGGGATTGTTTCCGGAAGTCTGAGTCATTCAGCCGGTACCGAGTCCTCTGTCGAAGGCTTCGAGTTCTCTGGCGTAGGCATCAGCGACGGTTTCGAGTGTCACGCGGCTGATTTTCCATGACGGCTGGTCTTCAGTGGCGCGGTTGCAGTGTGCAGTGAGGAGTTGGTAGAGGAAGCGAAAGAGGTGCCTTGGGACGCGAAGGCGTGCGAATTTCCGGATGAGGTCATCGCGGGAGATTTCGTCAGCGAAGAAGTCTCGGATGGTGAGATCAGGTCGAGCGGCGAGTGCGGTGGCGGGATTATCGGCGAGGCAGGCGCGGATGCGATTGGTGGCCATATCAAAGAGGGATTCGCCGGTCCATTCGAGGGAATTGATGAGGTTTTGTTTATCGAGTCTTGAGCGTTCGTAGAATTCTTTTTCTTCGCGGCTGAGGAAGAAGACAACATCTCGGGGTAGCAGCATTTTGAAGCCGATGCCGGGATGTTTGAGGAATTTGTTGTCGAACATGGACCAGAGGAAGTCTCGCATGCGTTCGGCGGAGCCGTTGATGAGGTGTGGTTCATCGACGCGATCGACGAGCACGATGATGCTTGACCAGCCGAGAGGTTTGAGGAATCGCTGGAGTTTGGCGAGGAGTTCGTAGCGGTCATCGCTGCGGTCGCGGGAGGGGATTGGCTGATCGTCGATTTCAGCGGCGGGAAAGCTGTTGAGAATTTGTCGGAGTGCAACTGGGCTGTGGTCGATGATGCGGATTTGTCGGGCGGTCTGGCGGGCGCGGAACCAGAGCGAGAGTGATCTTTGGAGCCAGGGGAACGAGGCGATGGCGATGATGAGCCAGAGCCACCATGTTTTGAGTGACGCGAGGATACTGGAGGGGTTGGAGGTTGCGTTTCGAAGTGCGAAGGCGGCGCAGCAGAGGGTGATGAGGAATCCGAGCCAGCATCTCCAGCGGGCGAAGGGGGCGGAGTATCCGATGTGTTTGCGGAGCGTTTGCCAGCGGCGGGCGTGAGCCTGATCGGAGGATTGATCGTAGAAGGCGGCGAGCAGGAGAAGGTCGCGTTTGCGCTGCCGGGGCATTGCTTTGAGCGTTTGCTGAGAGAGGGCGGGGTCAGCGGCGGCCTGATCGAGCAGTGCGGAGCAGAGTCGGCGCGTGCAGAGCGTGAGGATGGCGTCCATGTGGTCCCAGAGTCGCCATTCGCGGAGCGCATTATCCGGGTGTCTGCGGCGACCGCGAAGGCGATCGCGGAAGGCATCGAGGAATGGGTTGAGATCGTCATAGCTGATGACGAATGCACGTTCGGAGGGAAATTGCTGATTGTGGTCGTTGAGTGCTTTGATGAGCTGCAGGCGGATGGCCGTTTTGCCGGCCCCTTTTTCGCCGAAGACAACAGCGGTACTGGGGTTACGGCAGTCACCGAGGACTTTATCCCAGGCGGGATGGTGGATGGTTTCGGCGCAGTGCTGCTGGAAGATGTGATCAGACTGGGCATCTTCCTGACTGAAGGGATTGAGCCGTACACCGTAGTGTTCGAGGAATTGCTGGAGCTTCATGTGGTTGCCAGTTCCGTGAAGGAGCCGGGGCAGCAGATTGCTGAGCTGCGCAAATCGCCGGGTCTGCCCGCTTTCTCAATGATAGCACTGCGGGAGGAGTATTGTGTGAGGATGCTTCATGGCGGGCGATTTTCCCAAAAGAAGTGCGTGCAGAGAGGATTTCTGTTGATCTGCTGATTTGCGTTTTCCTGTCAAAATTTCATCTGTGAAGGCTGAAATCTGATCGGCCCGCTGCGTCATTGATATTGAACCGCTGGGGTTCGAGTTTCATTTACTTTCAGGGAGAACGAAAAATGTCCAAGAGCAGTCGTATCGAAAAAATCCGCAGTTGGCTGGCGAATGAGGGCTACGCACCGAAGATTGATGGTGACGGTGACATTGTCATCAAGATCGAAGGAGGTACTTACTGTGTGATCCTGGAAGATGGCGACGAAGAGTTCTATCGGCTTGTTTATCCATCATTCTGGTCGATTGACAGTGAAACCGAGCGACAGCAGGTTGTCCGTGCCGCCGAAGCGGCAACTGGAAAGACGAAAGTGGCCAAGGTGTTTGTTGTGAAGCAGAACACGTGGGCGAGTATTGAGTTGTTTCTGTCTTCAGCGGACGAGTTTAGTCGTACGTTCCGCCGTTCGGTGAGTGCTCTTCAGGCAAGCATCAGGAATTTTCGGGAGGCAATGGCTGGCTGAACAGCTCAGTGGCTCAGTGGCTCAGCAGGTCAGCAGGTCAGCTGGCCTGCTGATGGCTGACTAGCCGAGGCGACCGAATTGTTGATCGAGGGAATGTCGGCTGATGGTGAGTGAGGTGGGTCGGCCGTGGGGGCAGTGGTGTGAGTCGTTGACGAGGTGTCGTTGTCGGAGGAGTTCTCGCATTTCTTCGATGGTGAGTCGTTGTCCTGCTTTGATGGCGGCGCGGCAGGACATGGTATGGAGCATGGAATCGAGGAGATCTCTGCGAGCCATTTTGCCATCGGCCTGCACGAGTTTTTCGGCGAAGTCGCGGATGATGCGAACGAGTCCTCCGCGGGGGATGAGGACGGGACAGGAGTTTACCAGCAGTGTGGTGCCTCCGAAGTCCTGAATGTCGAAGCCCATTTCTGTGAAGAGGTCTGCAGATTCGAGTACAGCGGCGGATTCGACAGGGGAGCATTCGATGGTTTCGGGGATGAGCAGTCGCTGTGATTCGACGTTTCCGGCGAGGATACGCTGGCGGAGTGCTTCGTACATGATGCGTTCGTGGAGCGCGTGCTGGTCGATGATTTCGATACCGGCATCACTGGCGACGACGATGTAGCAGTCGTGGATTTGGAAGGCGCGGAATTCGTCGGTGAGTATTTGTGATTCGGCGACCTGCATGGGAGCCGCGGAGGTGGGATGTGATGTGGGAGTTGAGGGGTTGGGATGGGAGTCAGGAGTGGTGTGTGGGGGGGGAGCAGCGGTGTGGGGGGTATTGGTCGAGTGATCCAGAGCGAGGGCTTTGATGACGCCGGGGTGGTGGAAGACGGCGCTGTCATTGAAGGAGGAGCGTGGGGGGGCGGGATGATTGCCGGAGCGGGGATAGGAGTCCTGTCCGTGCTGGAAGTTGAGATTGAGCGGCTGGTGTGAGCGATTGGGTGCCTGGGGGCGATCAAAGCGGAGTTCTGAGGTGGCGGTGTTATTGGCGGGCGCGGGCTGGTTGGTGTCTGTCGGGGAGTGTGCCGGGAGTTCGATGCCTGACTGGAAGGCGAGCAGCTGGAATTTATCGCGGAGTGTTTTGAGGAGTTGGCGGTAGAGTGTTTGGCCATCCTGAAAGCGAACTTCGCTTTTGTTCGGGTGAACGTTGACATCGACGAGTGCGGGAGGGAGTTCGAGGAAGAGGAAGCAGACGGGATGTCTGCCGACCATGAGCAGTCCGCGGTAGGCTTCGGCGAGTGCGTGCTGGAGGCTGCGGTCCTGGATCCAGCGGCCGTTAAGAAAGAGGAACTGGTGGCTGCGGGTGGCGCGGCTGAGAGCCGGTTCTCCGACGTAGCCCCAGAGTCGGATGGCGGAGTTGTTGGGGAGTGCGGATTCGGAGGAGACGGCGATGAGGTGATCGGCGACTTCGGCGCCGAAGAAGCGGCGGATGCGATCGAGCGGGTCGTTGGCGGCAGGGAGTTCGTAGACGAGTTTCTCGTTGTGTCGGAGGACCATGTGGAGTCGCGGGTTGGCGAGTGCGACGCGGGAGAACTGTTCGACGATATGTCCGAATTCTGTGGAGGCTTTTTTGAGGAAGCGGCGGCGTGCGGGAGTGTTGAAGAAGAGGTTGTGGACTTCCATGACTGTGCCGGGGGGACAGCCGCAGTCGCGGTCGGTGATGATCCGCCCTCCGTGGGATTCGAGTTCACGGCCGACGGTGCAGTCTTCGGGTCGAGTGCGGATGCGAAATTGAGCGACCGAGGCGATGGAGGCGAGTGCTTCGCCGCGGAAGCCGAGCGTGCTGACGTGGTCGAGATCGGCGTCAGTGCGAATTTTACTGGTGGCGTGGCTGGAGACAGCCAGCAGCATGTCCTCCGGATGAATGCCTTCGCCGTTGTCAGCGACGCGGATGAGTTCCATTCCGCCGCCCTGAATATCGACATCGATGCGAGTGGAGAGGGCATCGACGCTGTTTTCGAGCAGTTCTTTGATGACGCTGCCGGGGCGTTCGATGACTTCACCGGCGGCGATGCGATTAACGACATGCGTATCGAGCTGCTGAATGCGTGCCATTCGGGGAATACCTTGGGTGTCTGTAACGAAGAGGATAATCAAAGGGATTATAACAATCCCCCTGATAAAACGTGGAGTTTGGAGCAGTTAAGGAAGGAAAAGTGGATGATTTTATTTGGTGAAACAGAAGCTCTGGGGGGAACAGGGGCGGAGGTAAGTTTGTTCTGGTTATGAGGAATTTCAGGATTGGGCTGCATGGAACGCATGGTGAATGCCGATTTGGACGGGGGGAGCCGGTATTCCTGCAGGTGTTCTTCAGTTGGGACAGGGATCAGTCATGGAAGCGCAGTCGTCAGAGCAGGCAGGTGGACCAAATTTTCTGAAACGACGGCTTGGCCGTGGTTTGAGCGCCCTGCTGGGAAGTGGCGAGGGTGAAATTGCGGAACAACCAGCAATTCTTCCGATGCACGCTTCGTCGGGTCCTCCGGCAGCTGGTGCTGACGAGATAGCGCTGGAGCTGATTGAGCGTAATCCGCATCAGCCGAGGCGAGAATTTGATCAGGTGGCGATTGATGAATTATCGGAGAGCATTCGGCGGCACGGGGTCCTGCAGCCGCTGATTGTGAGGCCGCGTGCGGAAGGTGGCTACCAGCTGGTGGCTGGCGAACGTCGGTGGCGAGCGGCTCAGCAGGCTGGTCTTGAGACAATACCCTGCCGCGTGATTGATTTTTCTGATCGCCAGTCGATGGAGGTTGCGCTGGAGGAGAACCTGAAGCGTGAAGACCTGAATGTGCTGGAGAAGGCAGGAGCTTTTCGGGAGTATCTGGAGCGTTTCGGAGGGACGATAGAGGAGCTTGCGCGACAGTTGAGCATGAGTCGTGCGAGTTTGAGCAACATGCTGCGGTTGCTGGAGCTGGCGGAGCCTGTGCAGGCGCTGTTGCGGAGCGATCGGATTTCGGCGGGCCATGCGCGGGCGTTGCTGGCCTTGCCGGTGGAGCATCAGGAAGCGTTGTCGAGGCAGATTGAGACCGATCAGTTATCGGTTCGTCGGACAGAGGAGCTGGTTCGGGAGTTGGTGAAGCAGTGCTCGGAGGCTGCTGAGCTGGCATCTGGAGAAGCTGCAGTGTCATCTGCGAATGACACTGCAACAGAATCCAATGAGCCTGCTCAGACGAATCACGTTTTGTCACTGCAGACGGCTCTTCGAGATCTGCTGGGGGCAAAGATCGATATCCGGCAGCGTCGGAACAACGCAGGACAGATTGTGATTCACTTCACGGACAACGACGACTTTGAGCGAATTCTTGGTCGTCTGAGGAAGGCTGGCTGAGTGTTGCGGGAGTGAATCAGGCGAGAGAGACTTCTTTTCCGACGGCGTCTTCAGCTCTGAAGGTCATGTGTTCGAAGAGCACATCGGATTTGGTGACGATGACGATTTCGACTTCGTTTTCGTCTTCGATGCGGATGAGTTCCTTGCGTTTGCGATTATTGAGGTAGTTACCGACGCGATCGTGGACTTCGATGACGATGCGTTTGACGGTTTCGCTGGAGGCGGCAGCGAGGACGAGTCGCATGACTTCGATAGAGAGGCTTTCGGCGGTTTTTACCTGTCCGACGCCGTTGCACGACGGGCAATTTTCGTAGACGCTTCGTCGGAGCGAGGGTCGGATGCGTTGTCGTGTCATTTCGATGAGTCCAAAGGGACTGATGCGAAGGACACGAGTGCGTGCGCGATCGCGAGCGACGGCATCACGGAGGGCACGTTCGACTCCGCGGCGATGTTTTTCTTCGCGCATATCGATGAAGTCATTGACGATGACACCGCCGAGGTCACGGAGTCGAATTTGTCGGGCGATGGCATCAGCGGCACGGAGATTCATCTGGTAGGCGCTTTTTTCAGCATCCGAATCTGCGCGGAAGCTGCCGCTGTTGACGTCGATGGCGACGAGTGCTTCTGTTTGGTCGATGACGAGTGATCCACCGCCCTGGAGGGGTACGTAGCGGTCGTGGATGCGGGCGATTTCGTCTTCGATGCCATACTTGTTGAAGATGGGTTCTGAGCCGGAGTATCTCTGGACGCGGTTGATGTGCGTGGGCATGACGATTTTCATGAATTCACGAGCACGTTCCCAGGCGCTGTCTTCGTCGATGAGCACGGAATCGATTTCCGTGGTGTAGATATCCCGCATCGTGCGGATGATCATATCACTTTCTTCGTAGATGCCGGCAGGGGAGGGTGTTTTGCGGAGTTTGTTGACGATGGTTTCCCAGAGTCTGAGCAGGTAGCTGAGGTCACGTCGGAGGTCAGATTCCTCGCGGTCGATACCGGCAGTGCGGATGATGAAGCCGAGTCCTTCGGGGGGTTGCAGGGCTTTCATGGTTTGTCGGAGACGTTTGCGAGTTTTTTCGTCTTCGATTTTGCGACTGACGCCGACGCGCTGGAGACCTGGCATGAGTACGAGGTAGCGGCCGGGGATGGAGATGTAGGTGGAGAGGGTTGGGCCTTTGTTGCCAATACCTTCCTTGATGACCTGGACGAGGACTTCGCTGCCGCGCTGGAAGATTTTCTGTATTGGGGGTTTGTTGCGGGCGTTGCGTTCATTGAGGTATTTTGGTGGACGTCCGCCGTGGTCGTCGTCGTCATCGTCGTCTTCGGGGTCGCGGTCCTTTACGAGGTGCCGGTAGTACTGGTATTCGACATCGCTGACGTGGAGGAATCCGTTGCGTCCGACGCCGAAATCGACGAATGCGGCCTGGATGCTGGGTTCGATATTGACGATGCGACCTTTGTAGATATTACCGACGTAGTTTTCGGCGCTGCTGCGTTCGACGTAGAGTTCTTCGAGGACACCGTCTTCGACGATTGCAATCCGGCTTTCTTCCGGTTGCAGGACATTGATGAGCATTTCCTTTTTCATGATGGGCCTGGTCTGACTGGTTGGTGTTTGTGATTGTTTTGTGACAGCCGGCGAACGTCGCGGGCTGTTGTACGGGATTTTTGGGGGCAGTGGTTCAGAAGCCGCTGCCCTCATCAAGATCAGGGCAGAGTCTGACGAGCTCTCCCTGGAGAAAATGTTCGACGTCGCGCGCCAGATCGAGCGAAAGGGCGTGCTGAGCAATTTTTTTTGCATCGTCCAAAGAGAGACTGCGGACGACTTCCTTGAGCCGTGAGATGGCCTGGGGAGTGGCGCTGAGGCTTTTGAGTCCGAGACCGATCAGGAGCGGAATGAACCGCGGCTCGGAACTCATTTGTCCGCAGACGTTGACTGGTTTTTTATGTTTATCTGCCGCCTGCACGACCATCTGGATGAGCCGGAGGATGGAGGGGTCTCCGGAGCGATACAGATTGGCAACGGTCGGATCAGAACGGTCGCAGGCAAGAGTGTATTGGATGAGATCGTTGGTACCAATTGAGAAGAAGTCGACTTCTTTTGCAAATTCGGGAGCGAGGATTACGGCGGAGGGAACTTCGACCATCATGCCGACGGGGATGTTTCTTTGGAACGGAAGTCCTTCCTCTTCGAGGTCTTCCATGACGTCCATGAGGATCATTTTTGCCTGACGGAATTCGAGGAGAGAGGAGACGAGTGGAAACATGATGCGGACGTTGCCGCGGACGGAGGCCCTGAGAATGGCTCGGAGCTGCCGTTTGAACATTCCCGTGCTGCGGAGGCTGAGGCGGATACTGCGGAGCCCGAGCATGGGATTTGGGGATTCTGAGAACTGGTGTTCCAGCACTTGCGGGACTTTGTCGGCGCCGAGATCGAGGGTGCGAATGACGACGGGCAGATCTCCGCAGGCATCGAGCACACGGCAGTAGGCTTCGAAGTGATCAGCTTCGGAGGGTTCTCTGTTACCGCTGAGGAAGAGGAATTCAGTGCGATAGAGTCCAATTCCGTCGGCTCCGCGGCTGATACACTGGCTCACTTCTTCGGGGAATTCGATATTTCCACCGATGGTGATTCGATGTCCATCGACGGTTTCGGCTGGGAGTCGTTCGACTTGTCTGAGTCGTTCGCGGACGCGCAGGTTGCGGGCCTGGGAATCACGGACGCGGGCGAGCGAATCGGCGTCGGGGTCGATCAGTATCTGTCCGTGGTCGCCATCGAGAATTGCGTTTTCACCACCGGAGATTTTGCTGAGGCAGCGACCGAGTCCGACGATGGCGGGGATTTCCAGAGCACCGGCAAGAATGGCGGTATGACTGGTTTTTCCGCCGACCTCGGTAGCGAAGCCAAGTACGAAGCGCGTGTCGAGATCGGCTGTTTCGCCCGGGGTGAGTTCGTGGGCGAGGAGAATCACGGGTTCGGTGAGGTTTCGCAGTTCTTCTCGGCTTTCGCCGAGGAGCTGTCGGAGGAGGCGTTTTTCAAGGTCGAAGATGTCGAGGGCTCGTTCGGAGAGGTAGCGATCGCCCAGTTTTTCCAGTTGTTCGGCATAGCCACGAAGGACGCGACTGACGGCAGATTCCGGGGAGCGGCAGTGATCGCGGATCAGGCTTTCGACTTCGCGAATGAGTCGCGGGTCCTGGGCCATCTGCAGATGTGCGGAGAAGATAGCGCCGTATTGCTGACCGAGCTGGGAGGTGACGAGTTTTTCGTTGGCCTGGATGTCGTTGCAGACGTGTTCCAGGGCAAGATGGAAGCGGTGCAGTTCTGTATCAACGGCGTCCCGCGCGACATAGCGTCCGGGGATGCGAAAGTTCTCGGAACCCAGCACCAGCACCGGGCCCGTGACAATACCGGGCGAAACTGCAATTCCAGCGAAAACCTTCATCCCGCTGATTCTAGCGGGAATTCCGGCCAACGGAAATGAACTTGAAGTGCTGACGAGGAACGACCGCAGCAGAAAGCCAATCCGGATGAAAAACAGGTGATTTGGGAATAACGGGCAGTTTGAGCTGACTGATTGAGACAGCGTTGGAGTGTGGAATTTCAATTCGGATCGGCTGTTCTCGGCAGGCGCATCCCTGCAATGACTTGAATCAGAATCCGCGTTATCAGCGATTTTTCACGCGGAATCGGCAGCCTTTCCCCAATCGGAATTTTTGATGAAGCGATTTTGATGAACCGCCCGATAAAGAGGGCAACGCCGATGTCGCCGGGGGAAACCGGCCGGGTTTGTTCGGTCGGACTGTGACAATCGGCAGGCATTGCAGTTCAGGGGATCAAGGATGCGTCCCAGACTTCGTCTTTTCGTCGGCTCAGATGACACCGATACCGTTGCGTTTCCTGAGCCCGAAGTCTCCATGAAGCTCGGTGAATTCACAAAGATACTGGCGGACGCGATTATCTGGGACCGCACATGGGTGAGTGATTTTGCGGATGAAGACGTGCGGGTCTCTGCGGACCTGTACGAGATTCTGACGATGTATTCGCAGATGCGTCCGAGCGCCTGAGGTTGGGGATGGTGGTCAGGGCGCGGGTGCGGGTGCGGGCCTGGTGGCAGGGGGAAGCCCGGCGGCCTGCCGCAACTTCTGCAGTTCGTCTGCTTCCTTCACTCGCTTGTCTGCCGCGAAGAATTTGTCCACTGATTCTCTCATTTTTGTAATGAGCGATTCGATGCGGCGTTTAGCGGCGGCGTTACGAACGGCGTCGGCCTTTTGGAGTGCCGGGCTGCGGATGGCATCGAGTCGATCACTGAACTGCTGACGTGCGGGCAGAGCATCGATGCTGGTGACGGCGTTTTCGAATGCGGGCTTATCTCCGGCCGCCGAAGCCTTCTTCGCGATACTCATGTAGACAGCCTTTTCGGCAACCATATCGACGAGCTCATCGCGGAGCAGGTACAGGTCGCCTTCGACTCCGAGACGAATGGAGTCATCGGGGAGCTTGACAGTTTCCCTGGGCATGACTCCCGGAGCATAGGGGATTCTTGCAAGGAGTGTCGAGCCACTGAAGGCGTAGAGCCAGAAAGTGGGTTTGGCGGGATCGACAGACAGTTGCAGTTCCCCGCTGCGATCAGTGAGGTGACGAACTCGCATTTCCGGTGGTGAATCGCGTTCCGGAACCTGATCGACACGGATGCAGACGAGCGGCCGATCGGGGCGGTCTCGCAGGACGAGTTTGACGCGGCTGGAGGAGGCCATCGGCCGCTGGCGAATGGCAATTTGCTGCAAGTTTCGACTTCCTTTGCCGCCATAGGGAACCGGACCGTGGGAGAGCAGAAGTCCGCGGACGCGAGCGGTATCGGTGTAGCTGGTGGAGGGTTCGGCAGCATCCGGCAGCGAGACGGGGGCGTCATCCTGGGAGAATCCTGCGGTGCCGAGAACGCGATTGAAATCGGTTATCTGAATGTAGCAGAGATCGAGCCGCTGGAGGATTTTGACTTTGCCTGGATTTTTGCGGTCCATTTGGCGAAGGAAGGTGCGGAGCACATCACCTTTGGCAATTTGAGCGGCCGAGGGGTCGGGTGGCAGGAGGTTGCCGGCCTGAAGGGTGAATTCGAGCTGTGATTTATCGATGGTAGGGCCGGAGAAGAGCAGGAGGGGGCGGAAGCAGTCGCGACCGAGTTCGCAGGCGGCATGAGCGACACTTTGGGAGGTGAACACGCTGCGTGAGAGGCTGGGAGAGAGTTCCTCGATGCGGGTGTCGTATTCGCGGCAGCTGACTGTGAATCCGGCCTGTCCACATTCGATGGAGACGAGCAGGAGTTTTTCGGTGGCGGCTTCCGGCCAGGTTTCGCGGAGATCGTTTTCGGTGAGTCGCTCCAGTTGGAGTTGAGTGCCGGGTCGGAACCATGCGGATTCACGAACCTGAGTGCGCCACATGCTGCCGTACATCCGCTGGAAGCCATCGCGGATTTGATCGACGAGTTTGTATCGGAGATGTGGAGCGGCAGCGGCGGGGCCACTGAAGGCCACTTCGACGGCCACGCGGTAGGGACGATCCTGAAGGGGGATCACAGGTTCAGGTGTGGTCGCGGGTTGAGGTGAGCCGGCCGGAACTGCGGTGGGGGCGGGGGCGGGGGCGGGTGATGCGGGGGTGTTCTGAGCAGGTGCTCCCGAGGTTGCCGGCTGGGCAGTCGGGGGCGCGGGCGTATCCTGGGCTGCGGCGAAGGGCAGCACGGAGACGAACACCGGCAGGAGCATTGAGAGCAGGTTCCGTAGAAGTTTCATGGTCGAATGATCCAGCGTTCCACGTTGTGGTAGGTGGACATTAGTTTGGGTGGGAGTCCGGAGACATTTTTTCGAAACACGGCATAGTCGTCCACTTCCCAGAGCGGGATGAGGAAGGCCTGAGCGGCGATGTGGTTATGGATGCGGAAGAGTTTTTCCTGGGCATCGACGAAGCTGGCGGCATAGTCGAGTCCGACGAGTTCCTGTCGCATCCAGTCGGGGAAGAGCTGCAGTCGTTTCATATCGAGCGTGGGGTCGTTGGTGAGGACGGGCCAGAGTTCAAGCAGGGGTTCTTCCATGCGGAGCTGTCGATAGCAGATGTCCCATTCGGTATCTGCGAGCGGCTGTCCTTCACGATCGCCTTTAATGACATCGATTTCGAAGCCAATTTTTTGCCAGTAGGTAACGATGCGGTCGGCGGCTGCGGTGGAGATTGTGTCGGGTTCGACTACGAAGCGGAGCCTTGGGAGTTTGATATAGTCGACTTTGGTATTTTTGCGGAAGACTTCGGAGTCGAAGTTGACTTTGTCTTTGGTTGCCTGGGCTCGAGCGGCATCGGTGAGTTTTGTGAGTTCCGCGATTTTGAGTTGGCTTTCGGCAGCGAAGCGGAGGGCATAGGCGAGTTTGAGATTAAAGGCGGGCGGTTTTTGTCGGGGTTCGGTGGCGTAGCTGGAGAGGTGCCAGGCGGCGCTGGTGGGACGACCATGGCGAGCTTCGGGGTCTCGGAGCACGGTGGAGCGGAGAATTCCATCGCGATTGACGGCAAAAGACAGAGCGCGGCGAAGCTGAGCATTGGTGATGCGGTCTGAGAGCGGATTAAAGACGATGACGTGGGTCAGGGGGAGTGCGTAGGGGACAACCTGATGAGTGGACGCTTTGAAGGATTCGATTTCCCATGGAAGCAGATGTGGAATGCAGTCGATGTCACCGCGAATGAATGCCTGGATCATGTTGGAGCGATCGGCAAAGCGACGTTCGTGGATTTCGGCGATATGATATTTGCCGGCGTCGAAGCCATCGGGTTCGGGAATGGCACGCACCCAGCGGGATTCGTCTGTGGTGGCTGCGGTTTGAACAAAGCGAGTGGAGACGACGGCAGGTTTGGTTTCCGCCGATGGAGTGGTGGGAGCGGGTGGCTCTGACGGGGAAGCGTCGGTTGTGCTGGAATTTTGAGCGGCGTCACGAGCGGTGCTGGTGACAGGGAATCGCAGGAGCGATTCGATGCTGAGTGGGACTCGGGAGAAGCGGATGCGGAGTTGGGACGGGGAGCGGACGGCGACTTCGGAAACGAAGGAAGCGAGTCGGGTGTCGAAGAGTGGGTTTTGGGGGTCGATGCGGTGGCCGATGGCGTCGGCGACAGAGGCGGCGGTGAAGAGCGGCTGAGTCTGCCAGGAGGGTCGGGTTTCGCGGAGTGTGAAGAGCACTTCGCGGCCGAGGTCGGCGGGGTCCCAGATTTCGAAGAAGCCGGAGCGAAAGTAGGTGAGTTCGTCGGCGGAGGAAGGTTCGAAGAGGGAGGCTTCGACGAGTTCTTTCAGTCGTTCGCGTGATTCGAGTGGTGCGGGGTGAATACTTTGGCCGGTGAATTCATTGATACCCATTCTGAGCGTCTGGTGGCGGGCGAAGTACTGGGTGTAGGCAGCGCGGGAGTTGCCTTCGGTGGGCCAGATGAGTTCGGCGCGTCGGGCGAGTTCGGCGGCGGCGGAGAAGTGGCGGGCGTTGAATTCGGTGGTGGCTTGTTCAAGCAGAGCAGTGCTGGACTGGAGCAGGCGGTTGCTGGTGGCCTGGACGAGTGGATGTTGTGGGAAGAGTTTTTGTATGCGGCCGATGAGATAGCGAGTTTTGCGGAAGTCTTCTGCGGCAACAGCGGTATCGATCATGGGACCGACGATGGCACCCATGCGATCGGGGAGTTCGGGGTTGCTGTTATTTCGCTGGTGGACTTCGTCGAGCATAGCGAGAGCGGCGTAGATTTCGCCGGCTTGAGCGCGTTGAGCAGCTTCGACCATGAGGAGTCGTTCGAAGCGAGGTGTGGATTTGTCCCAACCGGGGATTTCGGTTTCGACGCGGAGCAGGAGTTCGTAGGCGGTGCGGAAGTCGTTGATTTCAAGCAGCTTGTCAACTCGGAGCAGCATCAGGTCTTCGAAGTACATGATCTGCTCGACCTGCTCAACGGGGAGCGCGTATTCGGTGAGGTCCCCTGGGAGCGTGAAGACGAGTTTTTTGAGGCTTTTGAGTCGATTGGCGCGTGTTTCACGTTCTTTGGCATTTTGTGGGCGGGAGGCTTCGAGTTTTTTGTATTCGGCTTCCTGTCTGGCGAGTGTTTCGGGTCGAGGGAAGAGGGGATTGACGACGGCGACACGGCGGTCGGCTTCGTTGGCGGCCTTGATGACGACCCAGTCGAATTCCTTGTCGCTGGCGTCAGCGCGCAGCAGAGCGTCTGCTTCGGGGATGGGGAGTTCGGAGAGTCGCGGGAGTTCTGTGCGAGTGACTTTTTCGTCGGCCGTTGCGTGGCTGCAGAGGCAGATCAGCAGAGCGGTGGTGATCGCGAGGATGCCTGAGGCTGAGCCGCGCTGCGGGCCGACTTTGGAGTGGGCGGAGCGAGGGTTTGCGGTGGAGCGATGAAATGCGGACAGATTGCAGAACATGGAATGTTACCGCTGGAGGTCGGGTTTGACGGAGTAGAGGCTGCCGTCGAGTCCTGGGATAATGATCTGCTCACCCAGCTTCAGAAAACCTGCCTGCAGTTGCTGGGCGAGGTTGAGTGATTTGTCAGACGGTGAGCCATCGGGATTCAGTTTGAAGATACGACCATCGGAGCGGGCGACGAGGAACCCGTCGGGCACGGGGAAGGGGTTGCCGACAAGTGAGTACCCATCGAGGGGAATTGTGCCGGCGGGTGCCAGCCCATTTTCGGTGCGGAAGATGGCGGCACGTTCGCCGCCGATTTCGGCGAGGACGATATTTCCGGCGGCTTTGGGGGGAGCGGAGGCGACGCCGCCGAGGTCCTGTTGAGCGAGGAGTTCGAGGGTGGCGGTTTGCAGGACCAGCAGTTTTCCGGTGGTACTGGCGGCGTACAGGAAGTTCCCGGCGACAGTTGGAGAG
The DNA here is from genome assembly GCA_046074645.1 of Planctomycetaceae bacterium. Classification (GTDB taxonomy): domain Bacteria; phylum Planctomycetota; class Planctomycetia; order Planctomycetales; family Planctomycetaceae; genus SXXK01. Next base: position 49,298 of record JBJTOP010000227.1, read on the forward strand.
AGTTCCACGGGTTGTGGGAGTCGAGTGACACCGACTTCGGCGAGTTGTGGTTTTGGAGTTGGGCGATATTCGACGCGGACGAGATCATTTGCGGCGGAGAGCGCGAGGACCTGTGTGTCGTTGAGTGCGACGAGGGCCTTCCAGGGCTGCTGTTGAGTCTGGTTCTGAGATGCGCGGTATTCTTCGGCTGTTTTTCCTTCTGCCATGGCGGTCAGGTGGAGTCGTCCGGAGGAGGCGAAGACGGCGCCTGCTGCGATGGCAACCGGGGGGACTTCGGGGGCATCTGGGAGTGTCCAGCGTCGTTCGAGTTGCCCGGTGGGTGTGAAGGTCCAGAGGGAGGGTTCGGGAGCGCCGGTCCAGGCGGCGGGCCTGCCGTCAGCGAGTACGAGCCCCTGAATGGGTGAGGCAAGTTTGTCGGGGAGTCGGAAGCGGCTGACACTTTCGATGACGAACGTGCCTTTGGCGATATCGGGGGCTGGCAGGCGATAGATTTCCCCATAGTCGGCGAGAGCGAGGACGGAGTTTCCGCCGGCTGAGGGTGCGAGGGCAATGATGCGAGTGCCGATAACGGTGCGCCAGATGCCCAGCATTTGTTCGCGGTCGGTTCGAGTGAAGAAGGTGGAGTCAGACTGGGCGGAGCGAGTGGTGAGGAAGGCGGACTCGTCGAGCACCTGAATGGGTTGGGAATGAATGCCTTCTGCGGCGACAGCGGAGTCGAGTTCGACGGAGTTGGTGCGTGTGCGGAAGCGGCGGAGATCGCGACCTGCCAGCCAGAGTTGTCCTCCGGGGCCTGCGAGGAGGAACATTTGAGTCTGGAGGCCTTCTTCGAGTTGGTTGGCACCGATGCTGGCAAGCGGAGGCTGACCACGTTCGTCTCCAACGCGGAAGGCAGAAATTCGTTGCGGGGTGGACGGGACGAACAATTCGTAACCACGGAGGAGCGGGGGATCAAGGATCTGTCCATCGACTTCGTTTGAAGCGACGATGGAGAGACGGCCATCGGATTCCGTTTGGAGGGTTTGAATGCGTCCTTTGGCTGAGGAAGCGTTATCGCAGAGGAGGAGGTAGCGGCCGGCAGCGAGCATGGGAACGCGAACGCTGTCCGGTCGATGGGGAATGTGGGAGACGGTTTCGCAGGCAAAGGGGTTGAGAGAGAGTGTGTAGACCATGGCCTGATCGCCTGGGAGCACAAGTTTCTGGCCATCGCCGGTCATGGCCGGCGGGCCGATGACGGTTTGAGGGAAGGCGAGTTTGGCGAGTGCGCGACCGTTGACAGCGGCGATCTGCCAGAGTTCCTGATTGTCGGTGGGTACGAAGACATTTCCGGCGATCAGGATGGGTTTGGCGGAGGGGCGGCTTTCGAGGGATTGGCGCCAGAGTGGCTGTCCGGTGGCTTGTGAGAGGAGCAGGAGTTCTTCGGAGAGAGTGCTGTAGACGAGAACTCCTTTTTCGGAGCCATCAACTTCGATGGGTTCGAAGGGTGCTTCTGTGCCGAGAACGGTTCTCCAGCGGGGGTCACCGGTATCTGCATCGACGGCCCAGCAGGAGTCGATGCCGATGGTGAAGATGAAGCGTCCCTGGGATGTGAGATCGGTGCGGCCCTGGGTTCTGAGTGCGAGCGTGGCGGCGGGGAGCGGGGAATTGGCGGGGTCGATGGGCGGGGCATCGCGGCCGAGATCAGTGCGGACGACGAGTTCTTTTTCGCGGTTGAGGATATCCGCGAGCATTTTAGTGACGTCTTTGTCGGTACTGAGCGAGGGGAAGCGATCGATGAGTGCCTGTCGTGTTTCGAGAGCGGGGACGGTTTCGCCGGCGGCGAGTTGGCTGGTGATTTTTTCGATGGTGGCTTTGAAGGATTGTTTGCGGGCGATGGCGCCTTCGGCGATTCGCTGGCGATCGACGAGGAATTCTTCGCGGGACTGGGGGATGCCGGTTTCGCCGGAGAAGCGTCGGAGAAGTTCAACAGCTTCGCGGCTGACGCGGAGGGCGTCCTCGGAGGCCGCCTGTTCGGCGACGATGGCACCGGCGTAGGCGAGTCTGTCGGAGTAGCGTCGGAGTGTATCGGTGAGTTCGTTGTAGCCTGGGAGATCGCCGCATTCGCTCATCAGATTCCGCAGTTCGGTCATACCGCGGATCACATCCGGAGTCGTGGTTTGAATGTATTTTTCGACGAGTGTGCGGTGGAGACCGATACGGGCTGCGGGAGTGGATTCGGTTTTGATGTAGACTTTGAGGAACTGAGTGAAGCGGGCTTCGGCGTCGAGATATTTCTGTTGTTCGAGGAAGGTTTGGGCTTCCTTGAGCATTCGGGATTCCGCATTCCGCTGATTGATGAACCAGAAGATAGCGGCGAGCACGAGGCAGACGATTGTGGTGCCGGAGAGGAAGAGGACGACAGGGGATCGGGTGATGGACTGTTGTCCGGGGCGCTGCGGTCCGCCGGTGAGTCGATCGGACAGCAGTGCCATGCGACCGCGTTTGAGCTGCTGGCGGGCTTTCTGCTGGACGGCCTCCAGAGCTGCGTCGCTGGACGAGTCTTCCTGGCTGGGTTTAGAGGGGGTTACCATTCGATGACCTTATTGCGGACGCGCGTGAAACCGGCCTGAGTGGCGGCATCAATCACGATGACTCGGGCTTCATGGTTGGAATCGGGATGGAGTTCCAGCTGGATGTCGGTGACGTCCGGGCTGGCGCTTTTTTCAGCTTTGAGGAGTTCGAGCAGTTCTCGGTAATTGGTGGCGCGTTTGGAGTCCTGCTCTTCGACGATCATGGTGTTGTCGGCGTCAACCTGAACCTTCACGGCAGACTGTGACTCGTCCTGAACAACGACAGCAACGGAGACACCTTCGGTTTGTTTGGCTGGTGGGACGTCGAAGGCTTTCTGCATACTGAATGAAGCGGTGACCATGAAGAAGATGAGCAGCTGGAAGGTCACATCGACGGCGGGTGTGAGGTCGATGGCGGCATTTTCCTGGGGGCGAGGGCGGCGTGGGGGTGGGTCGTCATCATCATCATTGTCGGCAGGGGCGACGGCGGCGGTCTGGAGCTGGAAGGGGGCGCGGGCGGAGCGGCGAGTTTCGGCGAGGTTAGCGGCTGCCATGGCTGCTGCCGAAGCGGGTTCGACGGAGTCTTCACCGAGGTCACGTTCGCTGGCGTCTGAGGCTTTGCCGGGCTTTTTGCGTTCCTGTTCAGATTTGCGTTCGAGTTCTTCGAGACGGGGGAGACGAACGAGATCAAGAGAACGGCCCTGTTTGTGGGCAGCACTGAGGATGCGGATGTCTTCGAGGACTTCTTCGGCGGACTGATATCGCAGGGAGCGACGCTTGGCCATCATGCGGTGCACAAGCCGACAGACGATCTTCGGGAGTTCGGGATTTTTGTCTTCGAGTCTTGGGGGTGGATTATCGACGTGCTGAATGGCAATCTGGGCAGGTGTGGTGCCGCGAAAGGGAGTTTCTCCGCAGAGCAGCTGGTAGCAGGTGATGCCGAAGCTGTAGATATCGGAGCGAGGATCAAGTTCGCTCCCGTTTACCTGCTCGGGACTCATATATAGAGGTGTGCCCATGGTGACACCTCTCAGCCGGTCAGCGGACTCACCCAGCTGGGCGAGCCCGAAGTCGGCGACTTTGATTTCACCCTTTTTATTGACGAGCAGATTTTCGGGTTTGATGTCCCGGTGCACGATTCCGGCCTGGCCGGAGGCTTTCAGAGCAGCCGCCACCTGTTTCATGACATGGAAGGCGGAGGTGAGATCGAGTTTGCCGCGTTCGCGGAGCAGGGTTGCCAGGTCCTGTCCCTGCACGAATTCCTGAGCGATGTAGTGATACTCGCCTTCCTGTCCGATTGTGTAGACCTGAACGATGTTGGGGTGATTCAGTCCCGCCGCCATCATGGCTTCCTGGCGGAAACGTTTCAGCATGTCTTCACCGGAGAGGGCCATGAGTGAGGGTTTCATGACCTTGACGGCAACATATCGCTGCAGCGACGTCTGCTCGGCCAGAAACACTTCGGCCATACCGCCGCTTCCAAGCCTGCGAAGCAGGTGAAATTCGCCGAGCCGTTTGTCAGTCAGATCGCTCATGGAAGGGGCGTCAGGGGCTAGGGGCCAGGGTTTATTTTTCAGTGGTTCAGTGGTTGGTGTTGATGCGTGGATCACGAGTCAGATGCAGACTGGCTGACCAGCTGTCCAGCTGACCGGCATTATTCGCGGCGATCCTGGACGGCGTAGTGGAAACCGACATTTGGAATTTCGGAGATCATTGTTTCGAGTTCGCCGGTGAAGCGATTGGGGACATCGCGGTCGCCCATGATCATGAGGTCGATGCCGTTGGGCCTGGTTGTGGATTCTTCGTTGAGGCGGATGCGAAGTTCTTCGATGGTGATGGGTTTCTTGTCGATTTCCATTACGGGATCGGTATTGGCATCGACGGGGGCTTTGATGACGAGTTTGAATGCGATTTTATTGAGTTCTGTGGAGCCACCGGAGACGGAGCGAGGGACGATAGCAGGGGGGTTGCCCTGCATTGTGGAGGTGACCATGAAGAAGATGAGCAGCTGGAAGGTGACGTCGATCATTGGCGTGATGTCGATTTCGGTGTCTTCCGATGGCCGTTTTTTCTTCTGGAACGGTGCGTCTTCTTCTTCGGCGCTCATCGTCCGCTGGCTCCGGGGACGTCAGGATTGAGGGGGACGGGACAGGAATGGGGGAGAAACTGGATCAGCGGGGAGCCTTCGCGGTGGCGAGTTCGTCGAGGAAAGCGCCGGTACCTTCATCGATGCGTTCCTGGAGCTTTTTCATGCTGTTGGAGGCGGCTCCCTGCATGACGATGAGGGGAATGGAGATGGCCATTCCGGCGGCGGTGGTCCAGAGGGCAAAGCTGATGTCGGCGGAGAGTTCCTTGGGATCGACGCCGGTGGCTGCGGCGCCGGCGATTTTGGCGAACGCGTTGATCATCCCGAGAACTGTACCGAGCAGTCCCAGCTGGGGTGCGGTTTTGATGCTGGTCCCGACCCATGAGTTGAGTCGATCGAGGTTGGAGAGGATATCACGTTCGAATCGTTCACCGACAATCTGACGAATTTTTTTCATGGGTTCTTCGCGGGCCTGCAGAGCCAGCATGGCCAGTTGCGGAAGGGCCATATTCCAGATGGAGGGATTATCACAAACCTTGATGGCACCATCGAAGTCACGACGTTCGAGACAATCTCCGAGTTCGTTGAGGAAGGCCTGTTCGGCCGCATCACCGGGGAATTGTTTTTGTTTGATGCGTCGCATGAGCAGGATGCCGGTCCACATGCCACCGGCGGCGCAGATTGCGATGCCGCCCCAGATGGAGTTTTCGATCACCTTCATGAAGGTGGAGGGACCAGCAGCAGGTGCAGCTTCCTGTGCGAGCAGAGTGATGGAATTCAGAAAACTGAATATGCTCATCATGGTTAATCACCACCGAATATCGAAAGCGGAAAAGAGGAGAGGATGAAGAGACGGAAGGGGGTGTTATTTGAGAACCTGGCGAGTGACGACAAATTCGAAGCCGCTGCCTGCTCGGCGGACCTGAAAATAGGTTCGGCGAATGGCAGACGCCTGCTGGTTGCCGTAGGCGAATTCGAGCTGAGCCAGCATCTGTTCGGTGGCTGGCGGGTAGAAGTGCAGAATCAGGCCGGAGCTGCCATCGAGGCCCGCGCGTTTGAAGAGTTCGAGGTCGGCTTTGATGCGTTCCTGACTGCCGTCCTGCCACGCGAGGAACAGGCGTTTTTCAGCATCACCGGTGCGAACTTCGCGGCGGGTTGGCTGGGGCTGAGAGAAGTTGCTGAGGTAGATGAGGCGGGATTCTTCCTTGAGCATCAGTCCGAGTTCGATGCCGAAGAAATCGAGCTGGGCAGCATAGGTGTCGATGTCGCCTTTTTCGGCGAATTCGACAATCCAGCCCTGTTCTCGTTTAGCACCGCCACGACCCGGCCCTCCGGAACCGAGCGGACGTCCACCGGTCCCATCAGCACTGCCGGGGATCCCGGAGTTTTCTCGTTGGGTGTTTTCGTTGGGGGCTTCGATGACCGCGGCATTTTCAGCCACCTCGACCACCTGTTCGATGACTTCTTCGATTTCCGTCACGTCGGTTTCCTCGTTTGCCATCGAGGGATCGGGGACGGCGTCTTCGGGGGATTCGACGTTGGGGGTGGCGTCCGGGGTGCCATCTTCCCAGCCTCCGTCACCGGCTGGCATGAGTTCGACTTTTTTGGAAATCGGTGTGGGCAGCAGATTGGACAGCCAGATGGCGAGCATCACCATGAAGGCGAGCCCTGCGATCAGAGCGGAGGTCTGCATCACAGACACGGCGATGTCGTATCGTGTGAGCTTGATATGGGGGCCGGCCGGGCGACTGCGTTTGCCAGCGGGATGCGCAACAGACATGGTAACCTCTGGAGTTGTTGACCAGTGAGGCTGTTTTTTACCGGATTCCGGAAACAAAAAACAAGCAACCGGAAGAGAATCGGCGGTTGTCGGCGGAGATTTGGTGGCTGAAGAGGGTATGGGCAGGTATGAACTTCATGCACTTCATCGATTTGACGAATCAGCGAAATATTCTGTTTGGGATGAAAAACCCGAATTTGTGTGTGTTTCGGAGTTGCTAAACCGATAGTACTCTGAGAAATTTCGTGGCAGAAAATTTTCCTTTTCTGGTGATTTGCGACTGGTAAGGCAACTGGTTGCTGGTTTCAGCATTCGGATGGATCCGTATGTACCGCGTTGGCCGCACTGCTGTGTCTGTGGTGATTGCAGCCCATAATGAAGCTGCCAACCTGCCACAGTTGTTGAATGAAGTGAAAGACGCACTTGAGGGTCGTTTCACGTTCGAGATTGTTGTGGTGGACGACGGGAGTACGGACGATACGCCGCAGGTGCTGTTTTCGCTGCGGTCTTCGCTGCCTACGTTGCGGTATCTGCGGCACGCGAAAAGTGCTGGTCAGAGCCTCGCGATCGTGACCGGCATTGACCACGCTCAAAGTGCGCTGATCGCCACACTGGATGGTGATGGGCAGAATGATCCTGCGGATCTTCCTGCGATGATCGACCTGCTGCTGCAGCCTCGCTTCGGCGGTCGTGTGCGGATGATTGCCGGGCATCGCACACGCCGTCAGGACTCGTGGTGGCGGTTGTTTTCCTCGCGCATTGCCAACGCTGTCCGCCGACGAATTCTGGCTGATGGAACTCCGGATACCGGCTGCGGGATCAAGGTATTTTACCGCAGCGTGTTTTTACAGCTGCCCCGATTTAATCACATGCATCGTTTTCTGCCCGCGCTGATTGTTCGGGCTGGTGGCGAGGTGCTTTCGATGTCGGTTAACCATCGTCCGCGTCTGCATGGACGATCGCATTATGATACGCTGCGACGGCTGTTCAACGGTCTGCTGGATCTGGCAGGCGTTGCGTGGCTGATTCACCGCGGAGCGGTACCGCAGATTGAGATGGACAGTGAGGATCAGCATGAGCGAGACGTTCTGGATCGGCTTCGGCTTTCTGGGTCAGACAATCTTCATGGCCAGGTTTCTCGTGCAGTGGCTTAGCAGCGAGCGGCAGAGACGCAGTGTCATTCCAACAGCTTTCTGGTATCTGAGTCTGCTTGGCGGGGGGATGCTGCTGACCTATGCGCTGCAGCGTCGTGACCCGGTGTTCATTTTCGGCCAGTGTTTCGGGACGATTGTGTACGTCCGAAATCTGCAGTTGATTCACAGGGAGCGGCGGCAGCAGGAAGCCGCCGCGAAGGCCGAGCAGGCTGCTGCGGTCACTGTGGGGCATGCGGCCGCCGAGCCGATGCCTGAGACGCTGCGGTATCCCGGTCAGCAGCGGCGGGCAGCCTGAGGAAGGCTTTCCGCCATGAAGACTGCACTGTGGTCCGCAGCATTGCTCCTGCTGCTGAGCCTGCTCACAGTCGTGGTGCGGCCACCGCTGCCTGTCGATGAAACACGTTATCTGGCGGTTGCCTGGGAAGCGCACGAACGTGGTGATCTGCTGGTGTCACATCTCAACGGCGACACGTACGCTCACAAGCCACCGCTGCTTTTCTGGCTGATCAATTTGATGTGGCAGCTGACGGGTGTGAGTGAGTTTTCGGCGCGTCTGGTGGCTCCGCTGGCAAGTGCTTTCGGGGTACTGCTCACGTGGCGAACAGCGAAGCTGCTTTTGCCGCAGGATCAGCAGACAGCGGCGACAGCTGCGGCGGTGCACGCAGGTTGCCTGCTGTGGCTGTTTTACGGTCCATTGACCATGTTCGACACTCTGCTGGCACTGGCAGTGGAAGTGGCGGTGCACGGAGTTCTGCTGGCGGGAGCAGGTCGCCCGATCCGTGGCTGGCTGCAGGTCGGTTCCGGAGCCGGGCTGGGTATTCTCTGCAAGGGCCCTGTGGTGCTGCTGTGGGTACTCCCAGTGGCTCTTGCGGGACCGTGGTGGCTGCAGGGGCGACAATCGGGCGGCTGGTGGCGATGGTATGCGGGGCTTTTGGGAGCAATTGTGCTTGCGGCAGTTGTGGGACTTGCATGGGCCCTGCCCTCGGCAGCGGCGGGTGGTTCTGCGTATGCAGAGGAGCTGCTGTTTGGTCAGACTGCCGGGAGGATGGTGAATTCGTTTGCTCATCGAGAACCGCCGTGGTGGTATCTGCCAGTGGCTCCACTTTGTCTGCTGCCATGGCTGTTATGGCCTGCCGTATGGCAGGGACTTAAGAATTATTGGCTGTTGAAGTCTGACAGGACGATTGCGATCAGATGTTCGCTGGCGCGTGCGGGAGCGGGGTTTGTGTTTCTGAGTCTGACAAGCGGCAAGCAGACGCATTATTTGATTCCTCTGATTCCCCCCTGTGCTGTGCTGCTGGCGAGTCTGGTGCAGTGTTCGGGTTGCTCGCCGACGCGCTGGCAGTTGTCTCCTGTGGCGTTTGGAACCGTGCTGCTGGGTGCCTTTCCGTTGATTGTGAATCATTTGCCGGCAGCTGCTGATTCGGGATTGCCGGGATTGGTTTCGGATGCTGTCGCGGTTCTGCTTATCGGCTGCGGCGGAGCTCTGCTGGTTCCTCATTTTCGCTCGCTGACCGCGGCAGCAGTGGCAGTCAGCACGGCGGCTGCACTGTTCGTGGGGATCGTCACGGCTGCTCTTGGCCCAACCATGTGGTCGGGCTTTGATGTGCGACCGCTGGCGACGGCTGCAGCTGGTTCCGGGGTGCCTGCCGGATGGCTGGGCGGGTATCACGGTCAGCTGAATTTTGCGGGTCGGATGCTGCGTGTGGAAGAGTTGGCGGACGAGTCTGCTCTGAAGACGTGGCTGGCGAAATGCGGCGAGGTGGTGGTGACAGTTCGTTTGCCTCGTGGTGAGCCGCTGACAGCGTCTCTGCTGGTGGAGCTGGGAGATCTGGATCGTCGTCGGCCGGACAGCGAATCAGGTATCAGGCTGGCAGAGGAGTTGCGGCGGACAGGCGTTCTTCCTGGCGTATCGAAAGCTGTCGTCAGCATTGAATTTGTGCAGCGACTGCGGACGGGCCTGCGGGATTCGTTTTTTGTGCTGGTGCGTTATCGAGGGCTGTCCGGCTGAATTCCCGGATGCATTCAGGGAACCTGGGAAATCGGTCTGCCCCGATTTCCGGCAATTGGCTATTTTTCGGAGGTCTGCGGGGTTTGCTGCCCGTTGCGAAGGTTTTGAAGCCGGCCTCTGCAGGCTGAATTGAGCATCTCTCTAAGGTATTCGGATCCGCGCCATGGAAATTCGCTTTTTCAATACTCTGACTCGTTCGACGGATGTTTTTCAGCCGGTGCAGCCGGACTGCGTGCGGATGTACAGCTGCGGTCCGACCGTTTACGACTTTGCTCACATCGGCAATTTCCGCTCGTTCCTGTTTGCAGACCTGATTCGGCGGACGCTGGAATTTTTCGGGCACCGCGTGCATCACGTAATGAACATCACGGATGTGGGTCACATGACGGATGACGCCAGTCCGGACGGTGGTGGCGAAGACAAGATGCAGGCGGCAGCGCGTCGATTGAAGGAAGACAAGAAGTCGGGCAGGGTTCCGGAGGGAGCCGTGCAGAATCCGGACGATCCGTGGCAGATCGCCAGCTACTATACCGACGCATTTCTTGAAGACGCCAGAACGCTGGGGGTCAAGGTCGCCTTTGAGTATCCGGAGAACGTGCTGCACGCGACTCAGCATATCGATGCGATGCTGGAGATGATTGGCCAGCTGATCAGCAATGGTCATGCGTACGTGGGTGGCGACGGGGTTGTGTATTACAGTGTGGAGAGTTTTCCGCGTTACGGACAACTGAGCGGCAACACACCTGACAGCACACTGATGGGCGCTGGTGGCCGAATCAGCGAAGAGAATCAGGCGGCGAAGCGTCACCCGGCCGATTTTATGCTCTGGAAGCCCGATCCATCACACATCATGAAATGGGATTCACCGTGGGGAGCCGGCTATCCTGGCTGGCACATTGAATGTTCCTGCATGGCGCGGCGGCGTCTGGCGGCCGATGTGATTGATATTCATACGGGCGGAGAGGATTTGATATTTCCGCACCACGAATGCGAGATTGCACAGACGTGTGGCGCGACCGGTAAGGATCAGTTTGCCCGTTTCTGGATGCACGCCCGATTCCTGCTGGTGGAGGGCGAGAAGATGTCGAAGAGCAAGGGCAATTTTTACACGGTTCGCGACGTGCTGCAGGGTCGAGTTCGAGACGAGAAGGGGCAGCCGACCGGCGTTTCCGTGCACCCGGCCGTACTCAGGCTGGAACTCATCAAAACCCACTACCGCGGAAATATGAATTTCACGCACAAAGGGCTGATTGATTCGGCTGGCGTTGTTCGTCGTCTGCAGGACTTCCGCGGCCGTCTGGAGGCGGCCTGTGGTGGCCGGGCGGAGGCTGTGGATTTCTCACATCCGGTGCTGCGGGACTTCGCTCAGGCAATTGGCGATGATCTCAACATCGCGGGTGCGCTGGGAGTGATTCTGCCGTGGGCGTCGGGAACGCCAACGGACGCCGGAGCTGCCCTTGGAGTGCTCAACCGAGTCAACGAAGTGCTGGGGGTTGCACCGCTCACGCCGACAGTGGAGGCCGCAGGCGCTGATACGGAAGCGGATGAAATCCTGGAACTCTGTCGGCAGCTGGATGATGCTCGCAAACGAAAGGACTTTGCGGCTGCTGACGGAATTCGGGGACAAATTCAGAAACGCGGCTACGATGTAAAAACGTCACCTGCCGGTACCGTGGCTGAAAAGCGGCTGGCGTGACCGGGTTCTGACTGCTTCGGGAACGCTTATGACTGCTGTGCTTTTGTGGTGCCTTGCTGCGGCTGTCGGTGGCGGGATTTTCGTTTGGCTGTTGAGCCTTTTGGCGGGTCGCGTGTGCATTATTGATGCCTTCTGGGGTCCGGGCTTCGGCTGGCTCACTGCGGTCGCTCTGCTGCAGGTTCCAGCGGAAGCTCGGCAGTGGCCGGAATGGCTGCTGCTGGGTCTTGTGCTTGCGTGGGGGCTGCGGCTGGGACTTCATCTGGGAATTCGAATTCTGCGAGCCGGAGAAGAAGACCGACGCTACGCCGCCATGCGCGCGAAGTATGCTCCCAACTTTCACCTGAAAAGCCTTGGAATTGTGTTCCTGCTGCAGGCGTTGATCATGTGGTTTGTGAGTTTGCCGCTGACGACGGGGATCGCTGTTTTCGCGAGTGAACTATCCTGGGGCTGGCAGTTGTCGATGGCCGCGTCAGGAGCCACGTTGTGGGCTCTCGGCGTCATCTTCGAGGCTGTCGGTGACTGGCAGTTGGCGCGATTTCGCGCGAATCCGGAAAATGCTGGTCGTGTTCTTGACAGTGGGCTCTGGGCGACCACACGACACCCGAATTACTTTGGCGACTTTTGTGTGTGGTGGGGACTGTGGCTGGTTTCCATTTCGGCTGGTGCGCCCTTATGGACCATCGTCTCGCCGCTGGTGATGGCCTTCTTTCTGATGCGAGTGTCCGGGGTACCGATGCTGGAGCATGACATTGCCGAGCGTCGTCCTGGTTATGCTGATTACGTGCGGCGGACGAATGCGTTTTTTCCAGGCTGGAAGCGGCAGCGTTGATCGGTCGTGAGCAGACTGGGGAATCAGTCGTCGCCAGTTCAGCTATTGCTGCTCTTCAGCCTGCGGAGTGCGAGTACTGTGAAGAGCGCTGTAACAAGGATTCCGGCGGGCCGTGTGGGGCCGGCTTCAAAGATGACCGCTCCGTTGAAGGCAATGAAGAACAGCCATGCATGCAGGGCGAGAGTGACTTTGGGGCGACGATTGAGCCATGATGAGGGCTGGATCCAGGACGAGGCGGCATCGGCAATCCAGAGCATCAGGAAGAGGTAGCTGAACCAGAGCCCCTCACCGAAGGGGATTCCGATGATCTGTTCTGTCTGGATGGCGGTGCTCTGCACGGCCTGTGCATGGCTCCAGTGATGCTGGAAGTGAAACGCAGCGGCCACGTGTGCGACGAACATCAGGGCTCCTGCGGTCCACAGTGGTCTCACGATTCGCAGGCGTTGGATCGTATCTGGCTGAAGCAGATTGATAACGGTCGCGACTGTGTAACACAGCAGTGCGATGCGGACGGTCCATGAGATCAGAAGCGGTCCGACTGACATGGCGGGAGGCAGGAGACGAAGGGAGCTTAGTGTGAGGGATTGAGCGAGAACATCAGGACGGCGATGTCGGCAGGCGTAATGCCGCTGACACGACTGGCCTGACCGACGGTGGCGGGCCGGTGTCGGCCGAGTTTTTCGCGGGCTTCCATGCGAAGCTGGGTGACGGATCGATAGTCAAAAGTCTCAGGAATCCGGATGGAGTCTACTTTCCGGAGTCGAGCAATTTCGGCTTCCTGTCGGCGGACATAGCCGGCGTACTGGGCCTCGATCTGCATTTGTCGTCTGGCAGCGGCGGAAAGTTCCAGTTCGCCAATCGCGGGGAACACGGCCAGCAGTTCGTCCCATGGGGGCAGTCGGCGCATCCATTCTTCGAGGCTGGCCCCCTGTGAGCGGAGAGTTTTCATGGCGTGGAAGCCGCGTTCGAGTTCTGATTGATAGGCGAGGAACCTGGCTTTGCGTTCGGCGGAGACGGTTCCGAGTTCGATGCCGAGAGGCGTGAGTCGGCGATCTGCGTTGTCGTGTCGCAGGAGCAATCGATATTCGGCGCGGGATGTGAACATGCGATAAGGTTCATCGACACCTTTTGTGACGAGGTCATCGATGAGGACACCGAGGTAGGCCTGGCTGCGGTCGAGCACAAAAGGTGGTTTTCCCTGCAGTTTTCGAGCGGCATTGATACCGGCGATGAGTCCCTGTCCGGCAGCTTCTTCGTAGCCGGTGGTGCCGTTAATCTGGCCGGCAAAATACAGTCCCTGTACGAGTCGAGTTTCGAGGGTGGCATGAAGTTGGGTGGGTGGTGCGAAGTCGTATTCGACGGCGTAGCCATAGCGCATGATGTGCGCATTCTCGCAGCCGGGTATCCTGCGAATGATCTGATCCTGGACGTCCCGCGGGAGACTGGTGGAGATGCCGTTGCAGTAGACTTCCTGGGTATTTCGGCCTTCGGGTTCCAGAAAGATCTGGTGTGTTTGTTTTTCTGCGAAGCGAACGACTTTGTCTTCGATGGAGGGGCAGTATCTCGGGCCGGTGGACTGGATCTGGCCGGAATACATGGGTGCCCGGTGCAGATTTGCGCGGATGATATCGTGAATTTCAGGAGTTGTGGATGTGAGATAGCAGTGGATCTGTGGCTGGCTGATGTGATCGGTCAGAAAGGAGAAGGGTTCGGGTTCGGGATCACCGGGCTGAGGTTCGCAGCGTGAAAAATCGATGGTACGCCCATTGAGTCGCGCGGGGGTGCCGGTCTTGAAGCGGCGAAGTTCGAAGCCGAGGTTGCGAAGTGAAGCGGACATTCCGTGAGCGGCTTTGTCACCGGCGCGGCCACCTTCGGCCTGCTGTTCGCCGGTATGCATGACTGCTTTCAGAAAAGTGCCGGTGGTAAGGATCACAGCGTGGGTTCGATAGAGGGCATTGCCGGCCACACGAATCCCGGTGACGCGGCCGGCTTCAGTTTCGAGTGAATCGACGGTTTCCTGGCAGAGTGTGAGTCCGGGCTGTTGTTCGATCCGATGCTTCATCTCGAATTGATAGGCTTTTTTGTCAGCCTGAGCGCGGGGGCTGTGCATGGCGGCCCCTTTGCTGGAATTGAGCATTCGGAAGTGAATTCCGGCAGCATCGATGACACGGCCCATTTCTCCGCCGAGGGCATCAATTTCGCGGACAATTTGTCCCTTGGCCACCCCGCCAATAGCGGGATTGCAGCTCATTTGAGCGACGGTATCGCAGTTCATCGTGAGCAGTGCCGTGCGGGCACCGATGCGAGCGGCGGCGAGCGCGGCTTCGACACCGGCATGGCCGGCACCGACCACCACGACGTCGTAATCATAAATGCAGGATGGAGACATGTGATTGACTGAATGAGCTTGAAAATGACAGGAAGCGGCGGAATTGATGCGAAAACGCAGCAATTCATGCACGGAAAGGCAGCAAAGCCTGCAGGAATGAGCAGAGGTACGAGGTTATCAGCATTCGCAGTGGCTCCATTCTGCACGCATTTCTGTACCGATCAAGCTGAACCCTGGCTTTTCGCAGCACAGTCCCGATGGTGCGAGGTGGTGACGCGGGAGTTGGTTTCGAGGTGGCCGCATGGGTGAATGTGACAATGCGGGCGCAGTTGAAATCTGGCGTTTTCTGCCCGTTCCGGGAAGTGTGAGTCGCTGTTTGGTGCCGTCTGCGGTGGGTGTTCGGCAGCGTGTGCCGAAGTGATTTGGAGCTGAAAAAAACGGGAGAATTTTGAGTTTTTGTCAGATCGTGGCCGTCTTGACCCGCCTGGCCTGCCCCGGTTATCAAGACGTGTAATCGCCGTCGAACCGCGCCGTCAGCGTGGCTCAACACGCGGCGGCAGACGGCTTCGATCACAACGTTCAAATCATGGATGAACGCCTGGCGGGTCATTCGACCCCGAACGGCATTCCTGAAGGAGGATCCTCAATTGCACAAGGCCATCGGACTCATCACGTGCGCTTCGGTGATGGCCGTGTCGCTGTATTTGTTCAGCGGCGGCGATCCGTCACGAACGCTATCAGCCCAGACCGAACCCGGTGACGGGTACGGCTCTGTGGCCCGACAGTTCCTTCAGGATGCTCGGGAACAGGCGCGGCAGGGAAATCCGGAGGAGGCTCGGCGGCTTGCCGAAACGGCGGCCTCAATGTCCTCCGACTGGGGTTCTGCAGAGGAATCTCCAAAGCAGTTCCTCGCCGCACTCGACAACCCGAAGAAGGGACAACCAACAGAACTGAATTTCCCGGACACGTGGAGCAGCAAATCTCCGAAACCAGGTCCGGCGAAAGCCCAGGCTTCGGCGAAGGAGAAGGCCGCAGCGAAGGTGGAAGTTCCCGAAGACGCTGCCGACTTCATGGCGGATCTTGATGAAGTTGCCACCGAGGCGGCTGGCACTGAGAAGGCCGCTGGTGGGGACATGGTCAAGCGCCGGGAAGCTCAGCGTCTGGTTCGTGAAGCCCGCGCCGCGATGAAATCCGGCGACTTCGCCACCGCCCGCTCCCGCGCCCTGCAGGCTCGGCAGCTGAAGGCTTCGTGGCAGTTGTGGGATGATCGTCCCGAGCACGTGCTCGCTGACCTCGATGCCCGCGAGAAGTCTGAGACATTTATCGCGGATGCCGGCAAACCAATTAAACAGGCTGCCGAAAAAGTTCGTCAGGCCGACCAGAAGACAGTGGAGGCCGCTGAGAAGCTGAAGAAGGCTCGCGCCGCCATGGACGCGGGTGATCTTGAAGGTGCGGCAGCACTCGCCGGCCAGGCAGATAAGCTCAACGCCGCCTGGGCAATGTTTGAAGACAGCCCATCGCTCGTGCAACGCGATATTCGCCGTTTGCAGCAGGCCGGTGCTGCTGCAGAGGAGACGTTTGCTGCCATGGAGGAGACGGCAGAGTCCGAGGCCGATGAGGCTCGCATTCTGCTCCGCGAAGCCCGTGATGCCATGGCTCAGGGACTCGTCGACGAAGCTCGGGAAAAAGCTCAGGCTGCTGCTGAGCTGAATGTTGCCTGGAATGTCACCGATGACCGTCCGGAACTGGTGATGGAGGAAATTGAAGCTGGCAGCAGCAGCCGCAGTTCGGCTGTCGCTCGCGGAGAACCGTCGGAAGCTGCCCGTGACCTGCTCGCTCAGGCCCGCCAGGCTCTTGCCGCCGGTGACCATCAAACCGCAGCCAGCCTCGCTGAAGAAGCTCAGACAGAAGATGCCGCCTGGGATCTGCTCGACGATCGCCCGGAACTTGTGATCGAAGAAGCCCGGATCATGGCTCAAAACGAATCCGGTCCCCGCGGTCGCCGCGGGACACGCGTCGCTCGAGCTGCCGTGGAAGAGCCTGCATTCGCAGCCATATCTCCAGATGGATCCTCCGCTTCGGAATCGTATCGCCACGGCATCGCACTGATGCGTCGCGGTGATCGAGCGGGTGCGAAAGCATCCTTCCAGGCGGCGTGGAAGAATGCCGGTGAACTGAGTGCGATTGAGCGCCAGCAGCTGCATGACTTCCTTCAGGAACTTGCAACGCCCCGGTCCGTTCGGCTCGCCAGTGGCTCGACTGCTGATGAAGCGGAACCAATGATCGAGGCCGCCGAAGGTCAGGACGCAGAAGTCGCTGCTGACCGTGACGTGCTCGCAGACGCCGCCCAGCGGTCTGATGTGCAGTACGACCGTCTGCGGACGGAAGTCATGAACAGCGTCTTCCGCGCAGAGAAGATGAAGACATCCAACCCGGATGAAGCTCTGCAGATCCTTGACAACACACTCGCCACCGTCGAAGCCGCTCCACTTGAAAAAGAATCCCTCGAAACCCTCGCCGGCTACGTTCGACGCAGCCAGACGACCATCCGTGAGTATCGTGAGCAGCTGGCACCGAACATCGAGCGAGCTGAACGCAATCGCAATGTGATGGAAGAGATTCGCCGGGAAACAGAAACCAAAATCCGGATCGAACAGGAATTCGCTGAGCTGGTGGATCAGTACAATCAGCTGATGAAGGAACGTCGCTACGCAGAAGCTCAGCTCATCGCCCGCAAGGCGAAGGATCTGAATCCGGATCTGCCGGAAGCCACGATCATGGTTGAGAAGGCGAAGCTGCAGAAGCAGATTGCCTTCAATGAAGACATTAAGGAACGCAAGGCTGACAGCTTCCTTGAGCAGCTGAATGATGTCGAAGAAGCCATTATCGCACCGGGTCGCGACTATGCCATGCCCGACGCTCGATCATGGGAAGAGCTGAAGAAACGTCGTGAGCGATTCGGTCGAGTCGATAGTCGCGACCGTTCTGAAAGCGAACTGCAGATTGAAAAGAGCCTCGGCGAGAAAGTCTCGCTGCACTTCCACGACATGCCGCTGACTGACGTCATTCGCCAGATTGCCGTTGACCATGGCATCAACATCACCATGAAAACTCGGGCCATCGAAACGGAAGGCCTCTCAGTCACTCAGCCTGTGAGCATTGATGTTGATGGCATCACGCTCCGCAGCGCCCTGAATCTGCTCCTTGAACAGGCCGGCGGACTGGTTTACTCCATCGAGAACGAAACGCTGATGATCACCAATCGGCTTGAGCAGGAAACCAAATTCGTCAACGTTGCCTACAACGTGGCGGACCTTGTGATCCCTGTCGGCAATGGCAATGCAGCTTCGATGTCTCAGCTTGGTGGCCTCGCGCCGCAGGCCAACGCTCCTCAGCCGAATGGCAACGGTCTGTATCAGGTCAACGATGACCTCGCGGTCTCCATCAGTGGCAATGGACGTACCGGCTCCGGTGGCTCCACCGGCAGCAAGGTTAACTCTGCCGCAGACTTTTCCGGCCTGGTCAATCTGATCACAACAACGGTCGAGCCCGGCTCATGGGATGTCGATGGTGGTCAGGGCACGATCGGCCAGGAAGAAAACACGCTCAGCCTTGTGATTCGCCAGACAACGTCTGTTCACGAACAGATCGTGGACCTGCTTACGCAGCTTCGCAAACTGCAGGACCTGCAGGTCACTGTTGAAGTTCGCTTCATCAGCGTGTCTGACCGATTCTTCGAACGCATCGGTGTGGACTTTGACTGGAATGTCAATGACACCCTCGGCGATCCTCCGGGCGTACCCGCCTTCGGCTCCCGTCAGCTCCAGTTCCCAGGTGGTGGTGGACAGGGTGGCGGTGGTGGTGGTGGCAACAACCAGGGTGGTGACCTTCGCGGTAACCAGCAGGGTCAGGGCGGTGGCGGTCAGCAGGGCCAGCAGGCTCAGCAGGGCGGTCAGAGGCTGTTTGACCCGATTAACCGCGTGAACTCCCCACGCGATGACTTTAACAGCACGGTCGTCGGGATGTCCGGTCCCAACCAGTTCACCCAGGACTACGATGTTCAGTTCCGCCAGGGCTCCTTCGAAATCGGTGTGCCCGACTTCGGCGGTTTCCAGCCCAACGCTGGTATTCAGGTCGGCATGGCCATTCTGAGCGACATCGAAGCCTTCTTCTTCATCCAGGCCGCTCAGGGTGATTCCCGGTCGAACATCCTGTTCGCTCCGAAAGTCACGATGTACAACGGTCAGACAGCGTCGATCTCCGACTTCACTCAGCGATACCTCGTCGTGGGCCAGGTTCCAAACATCGCTCCGGGTGCCGTTGGCTTCTCACCTCTCGTTCAGCCCTTCCCGGACGGTATCTTCCTGTTCGTGAACGGCGTGGTCTCCGCGGACCGTCGCTATGTGCGTCTGTCCATGTCACCTTCGTTCATGAACATCATTGACGTGCAGACCTTCACCAACGTCAACGCCGGCGGTGCTGGTATCGGCGGTGGTGGCGGTGGTGGGTTGGGTGGTGGCGGCTTCGGTGGCGGTGGTGGTGCCGGTGGCGGCTTTGGCGGTCTCGGTGGCATCGGCGGCGGCTTCGGTGGCGGCGGTGGCGGTGGCGGTGGCTTCGGTGGTGGAGGCGGTGGTGGCGGCGGTCAGCAGGGACAGCAAGGTGGCGGGCAGTCCGGCACCGTTCAGCTGCCTGTGATCGCTCAGATCTCCGTCAGCACAGTCGTGAGCGTTCCTGACGGCGGCACAGTGCTCCTTGGCGGTATCAAACGACTCCGCGAAGGTCGCAAGATGGCCGGCGTGCCGATCCTGAACAAGATTCCCTACATCAGCCGACTCTTCAAGAACAGCGGTGTTGGTCGTGAAACGGAAAGCATCATGCTTATGGTCACGCCCCGCATCATCATTCAGGAAGAAGAAGAAGAACTGATCATCGGAACCGCTGCTGAATAAGCAGTCATCAAGGTTCTGCCCGGTGTCGGAGACCATCCCTCTCCGACACCCGGCTCAGATCGGGTGCGGTCCGACTGAAGCTGAAACGCAGAGTCCAATTCAGAAAGGCCGTCGCGAAATGCGGGTTTCGCGGCGGCTTTTTTTTGCGCCGCCAGCGGCCACGAATTCCCCGCAAATCCCGACGATTCGCTAATTTGGATATTGATATCCACTAATCGAGTGATAGTCTACCCGGGGCGTATCCAGCTCATCCGTCAAAAGGCGCGCCCGATGAAACCCGTTTTGTCCGCAGCAATCGTGATCATGACGTCAGCGGCGTTCGTGTGTGCGGGTTCCTGTTGCCGCGGCCAGGATGACTTCGAAGCTGCTCCGATTCTCTACAGCCAGACTGCCCCTGCCAATCGCATTACACAGCTGCAGCAGTCACTTCAGGAAGGTCAAGTCAGCCTGCAGCATGAAGCGGGCACGGGTTATCTCAGGTCGCTTTTGACGGCCCTGCAGATCCCACCCGAGTCGCAGTGCCTGGTATTTTCCAAAACCAGTCTGCAGCTGCGGCGAATTTCTCCCGCGACACCTCGAGCGATCTACTTTTCTGACGATCTGTACGTGGGGTTTTGTGTCGCTGGCGACGTGCTGGAAATCTCGGCTGCAGATTCACGACTGGGCACGGTCTTTTACACGCTGAGCCAACAGCCACCGGCTTCCGGACCGCCCGTGTTTCAGCGTCAGACGGACAATTGTCTGGTCTGTCACAGCTCTTCGCGCACGGAAGGCATTCCCGGGCATCTGGTGCGGTCGCTGATGGTGGATCCTTCCGGTCAGCCACTGCTGGCCGCCGGCAGTCGCA
Organism: Planctomycetaceae bacterium; assembly: GCA_046074645.1. Taxonomy (GTDB): domain Bacteria; phylum Planctomycetota; class Planctomycetia; order Planctomycetales; family Planctomycetaceae; genus SXXK01. The sequence goes on from JBJTOP010000227.1 coordinate 69,525, forward strand.
ATGTGAATCACACGACGCCACTGGCTGACCGCTGGGGAGGCTGGTACGTCACGGGCCTGCACGGGGCTCAGAAACATCTCGGCAACCTCGTAGTCGAACGCGACGAATCGTTTGATTCCGTGGACAACTCTGCCGGGCTCAACCAGACCGACCTCAGCGGCCGCTTCCACACAAATTCATATTTGTCCGGCCACAGCGACATTGTGGCCCTGATGGTACTCGAACATCAGGTGCTGGTGCACAACCGCATCGCCCGCGCTGCGTTTACAACGCGCGAGGCACTGCATTATGAGAAGGCCCTCAACGAGGCCTTGCAGAATGCTCCGGGGACACGCCTGGAAAGCACAACACGACGCATCCAGAGCGCCGCTGACAAACTCGTCGAAGCGCTGTTGTTCTGTGGCGAAGCTCAGCTTGTGGCCCCCATTCGCGGCACTTCAGGATTCACCCGGCAATTCGCCCTGCCCGGTCCCCGCGATGCTCAGGGACGCTCACTTCGCGATCTCGACCTGCAAACCCGCATGTTTCGCTACCCCTGCAGTTACCTTGTCCATAGCCAGGCGTTTCGGGACCTGCCTGAAGAAATGCGGGACGCAGTCAGAGCGCGATTGCAGGCCGTGCTGAGCGGCCAGGACCAGTCGCCGAAATTTGCCCACCTGACTCCCGATGACCGCCAGGCGATCCGCGAAATCCTTCAGGAAACGGAACCAGCACTGTGAAGTTCAGGGCCTTCCATATTCACAGGGACAAGTCAATAAAATCCCATCTATTTTGCGCAAATTCTCCATAATAACATCAGTCCGCCTTCTGAATCCGCCCTTCAAACCCTTTCCAGCGAGCTGCATGACTCGTTAATTTCCCCACGTTTTTTCGGTTCACCGCATGGATTTGAGCGTTCGTCAGAGTGTTGTATACTTGTGACTGGGATCCAGAAGCTCCGCGGTGACTCATGACTCGCCTTCCAGATTACATGCCTTCTTCACGTTCCGGCACTCCCCGCATCGGTGCAGTGACCTACCTGAATTCGCGTCCCCTGGTTCAGCACCTTGGGCGACTGCTCCCAGGCGCGTCGATCAGCCTTGACTACCCCAGCAGACTGGCGGACCAGCTGGCCAGCGGGCTTCTCGATGCTGCTCTGATTCCCTCGGTCGAATATTTTCGTCGTCCCGGTTACGAAGTGATTTCCGATGCCTGCGTCGCGGCTCGTGGTGAAGTTCTCAGCGTGCGTCTCTATTGTCGCGTGCATCCCGGGGACATTCGCACACTGGCTCTTGATGAAGGTTCCCGCACCAGCGCCGCATTGACTCGTGTGATCCTTGCCGAGCACTTTGGCGTGTTTCCCGAATCCACCGCGCTGCCGCTCGAACATTCCACCGCTGATACTTCAGCGGATGCAGTTTTGCTGATTGGCGATCGTGCCATGCACGCTCCCCCGGAACACTTTGTCCGAGTGATTGACCTTGGCCAGTTCTGGAACGACTGGACGGGGCTGCCGTTTGTATTCGCCATGTGGGTCACTCGGCAGGATGCCTTCACGGATGGTCTGGACGAGGCGCTTTCGCAGGCGCGGGATCTGGGAGTTGACGACATCCCTGCCATCGCCCGCAGTGAAGCGCCCCGGCTGGGGCTTTCTGAGACTACTGCTCGACGCTACCTCGCGAAAAATCTGCACTACCACCTGACTTCCGCCGAACGCAGCGGTTTGCGACTGTTTTGCGAACTGGCTGCTCAACATCACTTGGTGAACCCCGATGTCGAACTCCGTTTCAGAGATCTCGTTACTGCTTGACAAAGCCGTTGCCGGCGTCCGCCTGACTCCGGCTGAAGGCCTTGTGCTGCTTCAATCCCACGACCTGACTGCAATTGGTGCTGCCGCTGATGCTGTGACAAGGCGGTTGCATCCCGAACCGTTTCGCACGTACAACATTGACCGCAACATCAATTACACCAACGCGTGCACGGCGGTCTGTGATTTCTGTGCGTTCTATCGACCGCCCAGTCATCCGGAAGTTTACGTGCTTCCGATGGATGTGCTGTTGAAGAAAATCGAGGAGACGGTGGCGCTCGGCGGTGACCAGATTCTGCTTCAGGGTGGTCTGCACCCCAAATTGCCGCTCGAATGGTACGAAGATATGCTGAGAACGCTCCGCAGCCACTTCCCCAGGGTCAACATTCACGGCTTCAGTCCACCGGAAATTCATCATTTCACCAAGATCAGCCACCTGCCACTCCGCACAGTACTTGAACGTCTTCAGGCTGCCGGGCTGGGCAGCCTCCCGGGTGGTGGCGGAGAAATTCTGGTGGATCGGGTCAGAACCTCGATAACCCGCGGTAAGGTGCTCACGGACGACTGGCTGAACGTCATGCGTGTCTGGCATCAGCTCGGAGGTCGCTCATCCGCCACGATGATGTTCGGCCATGTCGAAACGCTCGCTGAGCGCATCGAACACCTTGAGCGGATCCGCCAGCTGCAGGATGAGACAGGCGGTTTCACCGCCTTTATTTGCTGGACCTTTCAGCCGGATCACACGGAGATGTCCCACATCCCTCCTGCAGGCGCCTTCGAGTATCTGAAGACTCAGGCTGTAAGCCGTCTTTACCTTGACAACGTTCCCAATATCCAGTCCTCATGGGTGACACAGGGGGAAAAGGTCGGTCAGCTGGCACTCCTCTTCGGTGCGAACGACATGGGCAGTCTGATGATTGAAGAAAACGTGGTCTCTCAGGCTGGCACCGTGCATCATCTCACAGTGGACACGATCCGCCGCTGCATCGAGAATGTCGGCTACATTCCGCGGCAGCGAAATGTGTTTTACGAATACATTGACGGTGGTGTCGCAGCTTCCCGGCCTGCCGCCTCTTCGCCGCTGCTCTCCGTGCTGCCTACCTGATCGATTCCATTATGCTTCATCAGTTTGACACTGAAACCTCAGTCGCTGCAGCGCACCTTGCGGAACTATCTCTACAGGAAGACCTGCAACAAGTCGGTGATCTGACGTCTCGGGCGACCATCCCGGAACATCTGTCGGCGGCTGTTCGGATTGTGGTGCGTCAGCCAGGAGTGATCGCGGGGCTGGGCGTTCTTCCACTCGTGTTTCGGCTGTTGCCCGGTCAGGTTCGTTCTGAGGTATTTCTGGCGGATGGCGATTCGGTGTTTTCGGGCAGTGCAGTGGCAGAGCTGCACGGCCCGGTTCGCACTTTGCTGACAGGCGAACGCACCGTGCTGAATTTCCTGACACACCTCAGCGGGATCGCCACACGCACTGCAGAATTTGTTCGCGCCGTGCGTGGCACTTCCGCACAGATCCTCGATACCCGCAAAACTCTGCCCGGTTACCGTCTGCTTCAGAAATACGCCGTCCGCTGCGGCGGAGGTGTCAATCATCGAATCGGTCTCTACGACGGGATGCTTATCAAGGACAACCACCTGGCTGCTCGCGGTTCGAGTTCCTGTGCAGGAGCGGTCAAGGCTGCTCGCGATTTTCTGCAGGAACATCGCCTGACGGTTCCCGTCGAAATCGAAGTAGACACTCTGGAGCAGCTCGAGGACGCGCTCACCGAACGCCCCGAACTTGTGCTGCTGGATAACATGTCCTGTCCCCAGCTTTGCGAGGCGGTCCAGTTGCGAAATCGCCTTGCCCCCGCAACAGGGCTGGAGGCGTCCGGAGGAGTGACGCTGCAGACTGTGCGAGCGATTGCGGAAACGGGTGTTGACCGGATCAGCGTTGGCAGTCTGACACATTCGTCACCGGCGCTCGACATCGCGTTCGACTGGCCGTGGTAGTCTGATCTGCCCGGTGCGTGGGCCGCTGCATGACGGGCAGGATGAGTGTATCAGCGAAAACAGTCAGATTCTCGAAAGACTACCATCTTTCGAAAAACCGCCTGAACCTTTACCCCGGCTCGCTGTCTTTTCTTCGCCAACACACGCTGCCATTTCTGTCCAGCGACATTCCCGGCACCTGAGTAAGGTTTGTCGGCGACTGTTTCGAACATGGATTCCAACGGAGATGCAGATGTGCCGGTTAGCTCAATGGAAGAGCCCCAGTTTACCACTGGTTGTTGCGGGTTCGAATCCCGCACCACTCGCCGGTCACGCACCGGCACCCAAATTAAACTCACCCGGGGGGCGGACGCTTGTGAAATCAGTCCACGCGGCACTGGATTGCCGTGTGGACAGCTTGTTGAAATTGCCCTGCAGTTCTGTGCCCCGCCGCGGGCCTCTTCAGGCGTGGACAAGACACGAAAGACTCGGACCGTCGCGGAGAAATCCCCGCACTGTCAACAGTGGCTCGTGACTGTTGCTGCCTGGCACACCCCGGCTGTCACATGACTCCGCAGTTTCCCTGTGACAGGCAGGCGTTCCGTCTTCCATGAGTTGTTTTGACAGAGGAGGTATCAGATGTTTGTTTTTCGTCGTTTTCGAATTCGTACATGGGAAATGGGACTGCTGTTCCGTGACGGCGAGTTCCAGAGATTGCTGCCCGCAGGAACGCACTGGCACTTCGACCCACTGCATCGACTGCAGGTGGATATCGTCAGCCAGCGCGAGCCATGTCTGACGCATGAGAAGCTGGATTTGATCATCCGCTCCGGAGCTCTTGCCGGCCACGCGGCGGTTCTGGATCTGCAGGACACTCAGCGAGCACTCGTGTGGATCGACAATCGTTTCAGTCACATGCTTCCGCCTGGCCAGTATGCGTACTGGACCGGCGTGCGTCAGGTGCGAGTCGAGGTCGTGGACGCTGGATCGGTGCGTTTCGAACATCAGCACCTGCGGTCGATCATTCGGTCACCGCTTGCGGCACGGCTGCTGGAGATCTGCACGGTGCAGCGTGATCGAGTTGGTGTGCTGTTCATCGACGGTCGCTGCACCGATTTGCTGCAGCCAGGGGAGTATGCGTTCTGGAAGGGAGCCGGTGAGGTAAAGGTGGTGGAGGTGGATCTCCGCGAGTCGATCCTCGATGTGGCAGGTCAGGACATTATGACGGCCGATAAGGTCACTCTGCGAATCAACGCAGTGGTGACGTGGAAGGTCATTGATGCCCGCAGAATGCTCAGCCAGACCGACGATGCTCGCCAGTCGCTCTACCGCGACACTCAGCTGGTGCTTCGCGGCGTTGTCAGCTCACGAGAACTGGACGGCTTCCTTGCGGACAGGGACGGAATCTCGAAGGAGCTGATGGAAGGCGTTCGGGGACGCGCTGCTGCTCTGGGAGTGGAAGTGACTGCGGTGGGGATCCGCGACGTGATACTGCCGGGCGATATGAAGGAGCTGATGAACAAGGTGACGGAGGCCCGCAAGGCTGCTGAAGCCAACCTCATCGCGCGGCGGGAGGAAACTGCGGCCATCCGCAGTCAGGCCAACACAGCGAAGCTGCTTGCCGACAGCCCTGCACTGATGCGTCTTCGTGAACTTGAAACGCTGGAAAAGATCGCTGCCACCGGAAAGCTCAATGTCGTTCTTGGCGACAAGGGGCTCATTGAACGAGTTACAACGATGCTGTAAGCACTTCAGAAGCCCGCCTTCGAGCAATCGGAGGCGGGCGTTTTTTTTTGACGCTCCGGCAAGTGCCTGTTATTTGATGACCTCTTCAAGCTGTGTTGGAGCGGCAATCAGGGTTCGTTGATGCTCCGCCACGGCACTGCGGATCTGTTCGAGCACCGCGGGGTGCTGAGCCGCCATGTTCCATTTCTCCCCCGGATCCACTCGCAGTTCAAACAGCAGCGGCGGGTCATGAGCATCAGGTTTGGGAGCGCCGTAGCCGGGACGCGTCAGGAAGTGCGCTTTCCATGGACCAAGTCGGCAGGCGTAGAGTGTGCTCCCGCGATAATACATGAACGCACCGCGATCAACTTTCCCGGTACCAAACATCAGAGGCGTGATATCCGTGCCGTCCAGTTGTGTTTCAGGAATCGCTGTTCCGGTGATGGCTGCAATGGTGGGCAACAAGTCCATGGTCAGCCCCATTTCGTGCTGCACGCGTCCGGTGGGAATTTTTCCCGGCCACCACATGAGTCCTGGCACACGCATGCCGCCCTCCCACGTGGAACCTTTGCCGTCCCTGAGCATTCCTGCGGAACCGCCATGGGAATCAAAGATCAGCCACGGACCGTTATCACTGCTGAAGACCACCAGCGTCTGCTCGGCAAGCCCTTCATCTCGGAGCGTCTGCAGGATCTGCCCGACACTCCAGTCCAGTTCCTCGACAACATCCCCATAAATGCCGGCTGGACTTCTGCCACGAAACTGCTCGGAGGCAAACAGCGGCACATGCGGAAAGTTGTGGGCCATGTAAAGAAAAAAGGGCTTTGATTTGCTGGATTTGATGAAGGAGGTTGCTTCATCGGTGTAACGTTTCGTCAGTTGCCTCTGGTCCGGCCGCTCCTCGACGATTTCGTTCCCCCGGATCAGCTGCGTCTGCCAGAACTCCGTCTGCTCCGCAAAAAACTTCGCACGATCCTTCGGTGCATCCGGAGCCGGACGCATGTCGTTGGAATACGGCATGCCGAAATAGCTGTCAAATCCATGCTGGAGTGGCAGATGTTCGGGCAAATGCCCCAGATGCCACTTGCCGACGATTGCTGTGGCGTAGCCAGCCGTTTTCAGCATCTCAGCGATGGTGACTTCATTCGCCGGCAGGCCACCTTTAGAGTTATTGCGGAGCACGCGAAACTGGTCATGACACATCCCACTGCGAATCGGGTATCGCCCTGTCAGCAGTGCAGTGCGGCTTGGCGTACACACTTCGGCCGCGGAATAAAATTCCGTAAACCGCATGCCCTCTGCGGCCATCCGATCCAAATACGGCGTTCGAATCGAAGGATGCCCGTAACATCCCAGATCACCGTAACCCAGATCATCAGCATAGATTATCACCACATTCGGCCGCTCTGCTGCCGGCAGCGAGCTGACGCATGCGGCGATCAGTGCACAGGTCAGCAGAACCGAGATTCCAGAGCTGAATGTCCGGGAGAGCATGTGAGCCGCTTTCGTAAATGGAGATTTCATGGCAGTGCCAGGTTGGCATACTGGATTTCAGATGGCCTTCCGTCAAGGCTGCTGGCGCTGCATCAGCCGGAATGGGGCACATCTCGCCCGTCCGCTCGTCACTTCAGGCGAATGGGCGGCAGCTCAATGGCAGTCACTTTGTCGCCTTTCGCTCTGCGAAAGGACTTCCAGCGCCGTTCTTTCGCGGAGCGAAAGACGACTATCGCAGCCCCCCGACGGCGAAAGTGACTGCCAATGGGCGGCAGCTCGCGGGCCGAGGTCACTGACAACGTGTCGACGCGTTTAACTCAACGCACTGTGACACCGGCTTGCCTGCTGCAGTCTGTTTGTCGATACTTCACGAGGAACAGAAGATATCTCAAAGCTCGCCCTTGAATGCTCGCATCGACCGTCAGGCAGCCCATGCCCAGCGAAAGAGCAGAGTGTCCCTTTTTTTGACGAGGGGTTCCACGATGCAGTCTCTCCGTTTCTTCGGCATCCCAGCCATCGCAAGGCTGCTGATCCTTGCTGCACTTTTCGCCTCATGCAGCACCTCCACCGGTCAGGATCCCCCTGGCCGGCCACCGCGGCTCTACGACAACCGACTGCAGCGAATCGCTCATCCCAAACCACTGCTCGCAGATTTCCCCGAGTTCTTCGAGCCGATTATTGAACAGGCTCACTTCGAAGCGCCGGCGATCGTCACAGACGAAGGCGCGGATCTGCATGTCCGAGCCTGGCGGTTCTCCTATAACGCTCGCGGCATCATAGAGATGCCCAATCACCTGGCCGCCAGTGACACCGCCGTCATTATGGTGCATCCGTGGGCAATCGATGACAGCTGGGGGTGGAAATCGCCGCAGCCAGCCGGTGTTGCTGACTTCTGCACCCCCGAAAAAAATGCACTCGCAGCTCGGCACACAAAACAGGTGATCGATCCCCTTCTGAAACGCCTGAGGGACAGAGTAGCGTTTGTGATGTACAGTCTGCCCGGATCCGCCGATCCCATTCGTACACAGGTCTATCGGTCCTTCAAAAAAACGCCTGCGGCAGAAGAACGAGCAGCTGGCGAAAAGCAACTGCGAAAGGTGCTTTCCGATTTCGATTACAGTGGCCAGCCTCTGCCGGCCACGTTCACTCTCAATATGCAGCTGCCAGTCTCCGACTACTTCCGCCAGTTCCCCGGGCTCGATGCCGGTGCCCGATTCAACGGTGAAGGCTTCTGGAAGCTGCCGATTCCCGTCAGCGATTCGGTTTCCGTGCAGCCAAACGATGTGGTGATCTTTGATGACGAAGGCTATCCGCCACTGCGTGACTTCCTGCGACAGCATGGTGTCAGACATGTGCTGCTGACGGGTTATGCCACGGATATGTGCTACTGCCGCACCACCGCTGGCTATGAAAACCTTTCGAAGGACTTCAATGTGTTCCTTGTCGCTGATGCCTCGCTGGCCACGTTTCCCGCAAATACCTCACCGCGTTTCGCGGTGAATGCTTCGATTTCCTACGCGGCACTCAACCAACTGATTACTCAGGTTTCATGGGTACAGACTGACAGGGCCAAATAAGCAATGAATGCTTCGAAACGTTTCTCACGCCGCCACCTGCTGCAGGCGGCTGCCGTTACTGCCATGGTTCCACGTCTGAACGCGGCGGCGAAAACGGCAGCTTCGGTTCGAGGCTGTGCGCAGATCGCCATCACGCTGGATCTGGAGATGAGCCGCAATTTTCCGGTTTGGGATGCCACTCACTGGGATTACGAAAAAGGGAACCTGAATGAGGAGACGAAGCAGTATTCCCTGGAAGCGGCGCGGCGAGTGAAGGCCGCCGGTGGAGTGCTGCATTTCTTCGCCGTTGGGCGAGTCCTTGAACAGCCCGATGTCAGCTGGCTGAAAGAGCTGGCAGCGAACGGCCACCCGATCGGCAACCACACCTATGACCACGTGAATCTGCTGGCAACCCGCATAGAGGATCTGCAGTTTCGTTTCCAGCGCGCCCCATGGCTGCTCAGGGGAATGCCCGTGCAGGACGCCATTCGAGAAAACATTCGGCTGGCGAGCGAGGCGATGCAGTCACGTCTGGGAATTGAGCCTTCCGGCTTTCGCACACCCGGTGGCTTCGGTGACGGACTGAGACAACATCCTGCCATCCGCGGCATGCTTCAGGAACTGGGTTATACATGGGTGAGCAGCCTCTATCCGCCTCATCCAAATACTCAGCCAATGCAGGAGCCGAGTGACTCCGTACTGGAGGGAATTCTTGAAGCGCACAAACTGGCTCAGCCCTTCGCTTATCCGGATGGGCTGATTGAAGTTCCAATGAGTCCCATCAGTGACATCGGCGCCTTTCGCACCGGCCGCTGGAAGCTGGACTGGTTCCTTAAATCCATCCGCCAGTGCGTGCAGTGGACGATCGAGAATGCCGCAGTGTTTGACTTCCTTGCGCACCCGTCGTGCCTGTATGTGGTGGACCCGGAGTTTCAGGCGATTGAGCTGATTTGTGAACTGGTGCGCAAGGCGGGTGATCGCGCGGCGATCGTGGACCTGAGCAGAATCTCGGCGAGCATCACAGCAGGAGCCGGGAAGTGAGATACGGCAGGGAAACTGAATACCTGGCGGCCGAACACTAATTTCGGGCGGCCGTACCCGGGGTAATGGAATGTGCGTGTTGTGGAAAGTCAAAGGTCAGCACCAGCGGTTCAGTTCCGGTGTTTTCGATTTCAACGCCGCCATTTGCGAGAGCAGCCTGGGTGATGAAGCCGATCTCGGGATAGATTTCGCCGAGAATCATATTTCGGTGATATCGCACTTCAAGCCCGCCAACGCGGCCGCTGCCGCCATTGGTGTGGAACAGAGCGGGACTTTCCGGGCAAAACCTGGTTTTTCCGCCGGGCTGTACGGTGAGCCGCAGAATGGAACACTTCTGATCGCCGAGGAAGTCTCCGTAGATGATCCATTTTGCATCGACGCCGTCGCCGGCGAATTGTTCTGCGGCGATTGCCGGGCGTGAATTCTTCAGCACGAAATCCGGGTCCTGATTTGCGGCAAAGTCGAACTTATCGACGAGGAATTCCCAGTCTTCGTGGCGAGCTTTGGGATAGTCCTCTTCCCTGCACGCATAAAAGGCATCCGCGGCTCCGATGCGGCCGTCAAGTGTGAGGTCTTCCGCGAGGAAGTGTTCATCCATCGTCACGTGCAGTTCGTGCGTGCAAAGATTCGTCGGCGAATGCAGAACTCCGTTGGGCATCACAAAACCATTGTCAAGCTGCATCATCACGTGAGGCGCCAAGTGCCGGATGCCGTTGTATTCGCCCTTCCCGAATCGCTTCATGCACGCGAGGAACTGGTCCTTTGTCACAAAGGAGTACAGGCCCATGGCCGTGGTGTGATAATGCGACGCACTGACTCCGGGATTGTCAAACGAATTGATGTCATAAACTTCCCACTTCGACCAGTGAAGATGGTCGGGAATTGGGTTCAGGTTATCGAATTTTTTCGATACGATCGGCCACGTGGGTCTGCCGAACATGGCATTTGCAAATGCGGTCAACTTCTTTCCCATGACAGCGTCTGGATTGGCAACGATCAGGTCCTGCAGTGAGATCACCTGCCCGTCCGGTGTGAGCACGTGCGCTTCGCCTTCTCGAAACGGCGCCTTTTTTGTGCGAGTATCGATGACTCCGGTGACGATGGGCACCGTGCAGCACATCCAGATTTCGTCGAGGCCTGTGCCATTCATGTAGTCCGGATAGTAAGACTCCGCTGCCAGCCGCAGGCGTTTTCCAGGGGTGCAGAAAGTACGACCAGCGTAGCGATGCAGCAGCTGCAGGACTCCGCCGGATCTGTTCAGGCAATCATCCAGGGCTGCGCCCGAATTTCCGCTGGTTCCGTCGATCACAGCCTGTCGGGGATACTCGTGCAGACGCTCTGCGAGAACGGACGTTGAAGCAGCCATGACTGATATCCCTTTATACCTCAATAATTCACCAGAACCTCTTGTTGCGGACACTGTGGCGGGCAGTTTAGAAAAACCGCAGCCGGAATGGAATGGATTGAAATCTCGACTCGCTCAGGTTTCGCGACCTTTCCCTGTGATCGCAACGCTGGTACAATTCAGGACGAAAGTTCGGGTTCCGTCGGCGTCTGAGTTTCGATCCTTTTTGTTTGAGCAAATCATGTCCATTGAAGAGCTGCTTCAGCACTACGAACAGGGGGCTCAGGAACTTGTCAACGCTGTGTGCCAGACTGTTCCGGAAAACTGGAGCAGCCATCCAGTACCGGGGAAGTGGTCGATTCAGCAGGTTGTCTGTCACCTCGCGGATTTTGAGCCAATTTTTGCGGATCGGATGAAGCGAATCCTTGCGGAAGACAATCCGACTCTGTTCGGCGGCGACCCGGATGCGTTTGCGGCGAATCTGCAGTACGACAAGCGGGATGTCGAGCAGGAGCTGCAGCTGATTGTGCTGGTACGACGTCAGATGTCGCGGATTCTTCGCAGCATCGACATCGAGGCTTTTCAGCGGACAGGTGTGCATTCCGAAGCCGGCCCTCTCACGCTCGAAACAATCCTCGAGCGATCAGCCCGCCACATCAGTCATCACATTCCTTTCATCCACGAAAAAACCGCCGCGCTCAAGGCTCAGCGGTCACCCTGAAGGACGCCGCGGCCATGCTCCAGCTGCCCTCCGCAGAACTGCTGGAAACTCGCCACCAGTTCCCCTGCTCGTTCACCTTCAAAGTGATCGGTTACGCCGACTCCAACTTCACTGCTCGAGTGGTCTCGTGTGTCCGTGACGAACTGCAGCTGGCTACTGACCCTCAGTTCTCGCTCCGCAGCACTGCCCACGGTCGCCATGTTGCCGTCACCCTGGAGCCACTCTGCACATCCTCCCAGCAGGTGCTCGCCGTCTACGCCAGGCTCTCGGGCCTCGATGGTCTGGTAATGCTGCTGTGAATGGGCTGTGTGAGTGCGCTGTGTGAGTGGTCTGATCGTCATCGAGGTTGCTCAGGCCATCCACGACTGGCGATCAAATCACTTCAGGTCGCGGTTGCAAAGTTCCGGCAATCTGCCTTGTCAGAGTTCGTCGGTGGCGGACTGCCGGCCAGCAGCTCACTGGTCACATATTGGACTTCCGCTCCTGCCTTTGCCCTGAGAGACGCGACACGATAAACTTTCGAGGCTGCTGCTGAGGTTTGTCTTCTTCAACGGTCCCCAACTGAGTTCGTATCATGCTGCTCAGGCACCTCTCCACGATTTTTCTTGTTCCCTCCCTTCTCTGCTCTGTCACCTTTGCTGACGGTCCGCAGGACAACATTCCCGAAAACGTGCGGCGGATTCCGGCGGAGGGAATCGCGGTGCCGGAGGATCGTGCGGCTGCCATGCGTGCGTCGCTGGGCGGGCTTCAGCAGAAGCTTGACCAGATCCGTGGTCTGCAGCGTGCGGACGCCACTGCTCTGCTCCCGGACGTCATGATCTTCGAGCGTGCCGTTCGCTGTGCTCTGGACTACAACGAATTCTTTGACGTCAAGGAATTCGACCGCGGTGACGAGCTGCTTGCCGAAGGGCACCGCCGCGCTGATGAATTGCTGGCAGGTCAGCCCGCCTGGCCTTTCCGCCGAGGCCTTGTGGTGCGTGGGTATATCAGTCGGATCGACCAGACTGTGCAGCCTTACGGGATGGTCATTCCACCAACCTATGACCTGGATCACAGCGTCCCCACTCGCTGCGATCTCTGGTTCCACGGCCGCGGCGAAAAGCTCACTGAAGTCAATTTCCTGTGGGAACGAATGCGCAACCCCGGCGAATTCACACCGGATCACACCATCGTCGTGCACCCCTACGGCCGCTATTGCAACGCATTCAAGTTTGCTGGTGAAATCGATGTGCTCGAAGCCCTGCGGGACGTGCAGGCACGGTATCGCATCGACGAGGACCGGATCAGTGTCCGGGGGTTTTCGATGGGTGGAGCTGCGTGCTGGCAGTTCGCCACTCACTACTCAGACCGCTGGTTCGCTGCCAACCCCGGTGCCGGGTTTTCTGAAACCCCGCAGTTTCTGAAGGTCTTTCAGAAGGAAGAACTTTCTCCACTTCCGTGGGAGCGAACGCTCTGGAATCTCTATGACTGCGACAAGTGGGCGCTCAATCTCACCCATTGCCCCACCATCGCTTACAGCGGCGAAAACGATTCGCAGAAACAGGCGGCTGACGTCATGGAGCAGGCGCTCGCAACTCACGGCATCCGCCTTCGTCACGTTATTGGCCGCGGCATGGGGCATCGCTACGACCCTGAGTCCAAAAAAATCGTCGAAGACAGCCTCAAATCGCTTGCCAAAGCTGGCCGTGATCATTCACCACCGCTCATTCATCTCACCACATACACGCTGCGTTACAACACGATGCGTGCCGCCCGCATTGATTCGCTTATCGAACACTGGAAACCTGCCACACTAACCGTCTGGTGCCGCGAAACTGAAAAACCGGGGCATCCCGCCCATCTGGTCATCGACACGTCCAACGTCGCCGCCTTCTCTGTCGATTTTTCCGCTGAAGAACTGCCGCTCTCCCCTGAAACGCTCAATCGCCTCCACCATCCCCCCAACCGTGGACTGCTGGTAGAAGTTGTCTCTAGTGAAGATCAGCCGAAGACTCCGGGAGCCCGACTGCAGATGGGCTTTCTGCACGCCACCGGACCACTCTCTGACGGCACCATGCATATCACCGGACATCGCACAGCCGAAGGCAAGTGGGCCGAAGGTCCGCTCCCGGACGGCCTTCGCAAACGTCACGGACTGCAGGGGCCGATTGATGACGCCTTCATGGACACCTTTGTCTTCGTTCGCCCCACCGGCACACCGCGGCATGAACTTGCCGCGAAATGGGTCGATACCGAACTCAATCGCGCCATCGAACACTGGAGACGACATTTCCGCGGTGATGCGCGGGTGGTGAATGATACCGATGTCACTGAAGAGCTCATTCAGAACGCCAATCTCGTGCTCTGGGGTGACCCAGGCTCCAATCAGCTGTTGAGCCGCATCGCTGACCAACTGCCAATCACGTGGAAATCGGATGTGATCACAGTCGGAAAGCAGTCCTTTGATCCGGCCCACCATGCCCCAATCCTGATCGCCCCCAATCCGCTCAATCCCAACCGCTATGTGGTGCTCAACAGCAGCTTCACATTTCGTGAGTTTGCATATCTGAACAATGCCCGTCAGGTCCCAATGCTGCCCGACTGGGCGATTATTGATCTCCGCACACCCCCCAACGCCGTTCGACCGGGCGGAATTGCTGCTGCGGATTTCTTTGACGAGCAGTGGAAGGTGAAGGAACAGTAGACCGCACCAGCCACTCCGGACTCAGAGTTCGACCTCACAACAGGTTCCGGGCGAAGGCGGGCGTTTCACGCCGCGCGTTTCCCGGGATCCTGTTTCCGCATCGCCTCCATGGCCTCTGCTGCGGCTGCCAGTCTGCGTTTGCGACCATTGCGGCTGAAGTGGTTGGCCCAGTCGATCAGGGAGGGGATGCAGCGTTTCAGAAGGTAAAGGAAGTGGGCGAGTGGAGTGATGAGTACCTGTCGTTCGTTTCTGCGGATGGCTTTGAGTGTTCGCGTGGCGACGGCTTCGGGGGTGGCACACAGCCATGCTGGGGGCATAGGAACGGCTGCACCACTGCGGGAGTTCTGTGCGGAATGGTACAGTGAGGTGAGAACAGGGCCGGGACAGATGGCTGTCACACCCACACCGCGGCGGCCGAATTCCGCCCGCAGTGCCTCAGTAAATCCCACCAATCCGAATTTGCTGGTGTGATAAGCGGTAAATCGACCTCCGGCCACCAGCCCTGAGATGCTGCACATATTCACGATATGCGGATCTTCCTTCAGCAGCAGTTGTGGGAGGAGCAGGCTGGTGATTCGAACGGGAGCCAGCAGATTAATCTGGAGGACACGATCCCACTGTTCCTGAGTCATTTCGTTGGTGGGGCCGTAGAGGGCGATGCCGGCGTTGTTGATGAGCAGATCGGGGCCATCGGAGAGTTTTGAGGCTGTCTGCACCATTGGCGGGATGGCTTCAGGGTCCGCCAGATCGCAGACGATTGTGTGAACGGGTCGGGAGGCATTTGCGAGGCTGGCAGCGGCGGCCTTCAGGGCATCGGCATTGACATCGACGAGGATCAGGCTGCAGTTTTCGCGGGCGAGGGCTTTGGCGATCGCCAGTCCGATGCCGCTGGCGGCGCCGGTAATCAGAGCGGTGTGGTTGGCGAATGATTTCATCCGTGAAATCCAGCGGAGGGTTACTTGTCAACGTTTACGGAGCACAAACACGACGTCTTCTGAACGTGGAGTAATCACGTGCGGTCTTGTGATGCGGTACTGGAAGTCATAGGTTTCAGCGATTTGCAGCGAAGGAACCTTCTCCAGCAGCGACAGGAATTCCTCATGCTTGTACGTGCGGTATTCCATGTGATCGACAATCCGCAGTCGGCTGGTGGGGGTGAAGACATCGATATGAAGTCCGAGGTGTTCAAGTCGAGTCCTGCGATCGATGCCTTTGGACCACATGTGTGAATTGACAACGAGATCACCTCTGCGAGCGGACCAGCTTTCTTCCTGCATGGGAACGCCGACCGTTGGTTCGAGGTGGATCCCCAGGACATACAGACCGCCGCGAACGAGTCCTGCGGCCATGCATTGAAGATGTGCCTGAGCCTGTTCTTCGGTGGCGAGGTGGCGGAAGGTGTTGATCATGTTGAACGCAGCGTGGAATTTGCGTTTGACGGTGAAGTCCGCCATGTCCCCCACGCTGACGGTGGCTGGCAGCTTGTGGCGATGCAGGCGTTTGTTGCAGAATTCGACAGCTTTCGGATTCAGGTCATTTCCGGACACCTGATAGCCGTCTCGGCCGAGTTTCACCAGCAGACGGCCGGTACCGCAGGCGGGTTCGAAGATGGATCGAACTTCGCATTTTGCGTGTTTGGCAAAACACTCCTTCAAAAACCGAAACTCTGCTGCAACGTCGGAACCGAACAGCAGGTCGTAGTATTTGGGGTAGTCGTAGATGCTTGCAGTTTCGACCTGAGTCGTCATGGGAAGCCTGGCGTGGCGGGAGTTGCTGACGCGTGGGCGAACAGTGACTCGCCCTGCACGAGTCGAATCGTGGCGTGGTTCGGGTCAGCTGGCAAGTGCCACGGATCAGTTTTCTCCGAACGGGGCTCAGAGAAGATTCAGTCAGCGAATGCGGGGAACTTCGAGAATTTGCGGCGTTCCGTCGAAGACCCACGAATCCTGCGGCAGCTGGCCACGGCGGGTCACTTTGGGAATCGCGAAGGTTTCGCCGACGAGCACTTCTGCGCCAGTTCGGGGATTGCGAGAGGGTTTACCTGAGAATTGTGCGATGAGCGGCCGAATGCGCGGGTCCTCTCTGCTTTCAAAGGAGCCGATGGCTACGAGTGATCGGTATTTTTCGTGGAGCACCCAGGCTTCGTAGTCACGGTCGTAGCCATGTTTTTTGGCACTTCGCAGTGCATCCGCCAGCTGCATGGCTCGAAGGGCGCAGTCATCAAGGCTCTTGCCGAAGTTCCTTTCGAAGAATCCCATCGCGCGAGCGGAATCGTTGCCGCTGACCTGCATCACGCTGCCGCCGAAGAAAGTGGCCACAACGAGTGTATAGCGAGATTTGTTCTGGAGCAGTGAATACTTCTGCCCGGAATTCAGATCCACAAGGAAGTTGTCTTCCTCGCCATCGCGAACTTCACCATCGAACAGAGGATTGGCGGTGAGGAAGGCGCGGCTGAGCGGACTGGGGCGGCCGGGAGTGCGCGGCAGGATACCGCCGTTTTTCGGGTCCGACAAAAAGTCGGGCTTGAACTTCGTCTTGATGTACTGCAGCACTTTTTTGGCTTCAGCATCGGTGTTGGAGGGAAAGTTGCCGGCAAGCACCGAGATATAGCCGTGCTGGGCAACGAACTTCCGCGAACTGCTGTCACCGGTCGAAGAAATCTCGCCCAGCTTCTCTTCCAGCTGATAAGTATACGCTGGAATGCCAAGAAGTCTCAGCTGATAGACCAGCTCATTCGCCGCCTCTTCCGCTGACAAACCATCCTTCACACGGCGATCTTCCTCCACGTCCCGGATTGAAGCCACCATCACCATCCACGGGCCGTGTTTTTTGGTGAGCGGGTACTGTTTCCCGCGCACGGCTTCCACATCGGCAGATGCCGACGGGATCAGCACAGACAGCAGCAGCAGACAGGCGGGCAGTGTTGCAGAGAGCTTCGCAGACATCCGAGCATCCTCGTGGGTCAAACCAGTCTTCCCGGCCAACAACCGGGTAGATCGCAGGGGGCGGAGTATGTCCTGGCATGCTCCTGTTGGCTGAGGCAATTTCCTGAAATCCTGCATTCACCCGCGGTCGGATCCTGCAGCAGCTCCTGCCAGTCGGCAGTTTCTGCCATGTGAATTCGCGAGGCTGCATGTTCTGCCAGAGACATTCCTGACTATTTTGCGGCAACTCCCTTTTCACTCTCAAAACGCTCGATATGCTTCCACCCTGTTTCTGCCTGCACGCGGAGGTTTTTTGCAATCCATGGAGTCACACGTCATGACGACGGCTGGTGCAGAGTTTCAGGATCGCGTTCAAAGCTGGATTGGTACGGCCCTGATGATTGCCGCGTCCATTCTGGCAGTGCTCATTTTCTGCGATCGCACCGGCTTCAGTGCGCTTGATATGCCTCGAATCTGGCATGCCAGCCGCGGTATCCATCTGCTGCTTTGCGGCGCGATGTTTCTGACGGCCGCGATGCTCCTCAAATCGCCCGTCCCTGACAGACTTGCCGAACGTCAGGGCCGGCCGCTCTTTAATTCCTGCAGACTGCTCACTCGCCGCGACTGCAAACTTTGTGACGAAGCCCTGGAGACGCTGCTGCATTTCCAGCATGCGCTGCCGTCCATCGACGTCGTGGATATTGATGGTGACGCGCAGCTGATCAGACAGTTTGGCGAATCGATTCCTGTCGTGGAGATTGACGGCCGTGTCCGTTTTCGTGGCCGCATTGACTGGAGATTGCTGCAGCGAATGATTGACGCCGCAGAGCTCCGATGCGCTGTCCAGGAAAACGCTGTCCCTGCAAGTGACCTGCGGATGGAAGCATCACCAGCACGGAATCTGGATGGCTGAAGTTCAGCGGGATTCCTGCCGCATCAGATGTTCGACGACGGCGGCCGCGGTCGCCACGTTGGTGGCGAGCGGCACATTATGAACGTCGCAGACTCGCATGAGTGCTGCCACATCGGGTTCATGGGGCTGGGCGGTGAGCGGATCCCGCATAAAGAGCACCGCCTGAATGAGGCCCTCGGCCACGCGACCACCGATGATCAGGTCCCCGCCGCTCGGACCGTGTGCCACGCGTTCCACGTCCAGCCCCAGTTGCTCCTGCAGCATGCGGCCCGTGTTTCCGGTGGCTACCAGCCGCTGCATGGAAAAGAAATCTTTTCTTCGCCCCACGAAGTGCAGCATCGTGTCCTTTTGGGCATCGTGAGCAATCAGCGCGATCATCGGTTTGGATCCTGAGACGTCTATTCGCGTGACGAACTGCGGTTACTTTGCCGCGGCTTCATAGGGTGCCCTGGGGTTGCGGCGGCGGGGTGGGTCGATGTAGTGGTAGCCGGTATTGGGATTGGTGCGGTCGTAGGCGAAAGCATCGCGATTTTTCAGAAAGTGCCGGAGGTAAGAGACGGGGATAGCAAAGCCAAGTCCCTCGCCAAAGGTGAGTTTCATATTGATGACTCCGACAACCTGTCCGCGATCATTGAACAGTGGTCCGCCGCTGTTGCCAGGATTGATCTGAGCTGTCGTCTGAATGTAGACAACGCCTTCCATGTTGCGGTTGCGGGTACTTACGATGCCTTCGGACACGGAACGTTCCAGTCCGAGCGGGCTGCCGATGGCGAATACGGTGTCACCTTCGCGATGTGAGTCATCTTCGGCGATAAACACTGGCTGAAATGCCAGTTTATCCTGCGGAGGGATTTCCAGCAGGGCGAGATCGAAATGGGGGTTGAGGGCAAGGATTTTTACGTCGCGGATGGAGCAGCGTTCGAAGTCACCTTCCGGACTGCGGTGAAAGATGGTGACGGCAACGCGAGTCTGGCCTTCGACAACGTGATAATTAGTGACGCACCAGCCGCGATCATTGATAATGAAGCCCGATCCCAGTCCACCTGGAGTTTCGATGAGTACCACACCTTCGCCGAAGGTGGAGACGAGTTCCTTGACGGTTCGTTCGGGAAGTTCGGCTGTCTGGAAGACGGCACCCTCGGCGTCTTTGGCAGCGGGTTTGGCGGGTTCGGAGGTTGTACGTTCCTGAATCTGATCGACGGGAACTTTGATTATGTCCACGCCGATATCGACGAACAGCGTATCGCGGCTGACTTTGAGCACTTCGCCTTCGATTCGCTGACCTGAGCGGAGCACGATGACATCGGCGGGAAGAGTGGCGGCGGAGTTCAGGAGCACACAGCCGGCAAAAGTGAGTATCAGACCGCGCATCAGTTGGGTTCCTAAGAGAGGATATCCTGGATGACGGTGCCAGCAACGTCTGTGAGGCGGAAGCGGCGGCCGTTGTATTTGTAGGTGAGTCGTTCGTGGTCCATACCAAGGAGATGCAGGATGGTTGCGTGGAGGTCGTTCAGGTGGACGCGATTCTCGGCGGACTTATAGCCGATTTCGTCTGAACTGCCGTAGCTGATTCCGCCCTTCACTCCGCCACCGGCCAGCCAGCAGACCATGTGATGGGGGTTGTGGTCTCGTCCGGGTTTACCACCAGTTTGAGCGATGGGGAGGCGGCCGAATTCCCCGCACCAGATCACAAGCGTGTCCTCCAGCAGTCCACTGGCGGCCATATCGGTAAGCAATGCGGCGACGGGTTTATCAGTTTCGCCAGCGAACTGGCGATGATTGCCCTCGATGTCGTTATGGCCGTCCCAGGATCGCTGATTTTCCATGCCGCCGGAATAGATCTGTACGAAGCGAACGCCGCGTTCCACGAGCCGGCGGGCGGTGAGACATTGTCTGGCGAAATGTTCGCACTGGGGATCGTCGATGCCGTAGAGAGTCTGGGTGGCCAGAGTTTCCTGGGAGAGGTCGAGGGCTTCCGGGGCAGCGACCTGCATACGGTAGGCCAGTTCGAAGCTTTCGATGCGTGCCGTCAGTTCAGAATCACCTTCCCGCTGCTGCTGGTGGAAGGTATTGAGTTGTTTGAGGAGGTCGAGGCTGGAGCGCTGGGACTGGGGGGACAGATCACCCGGTCGATTGAGGTTGTCGATGGGGTCGCCCGAGGGCTTGACCCAGGTGCCCTGGAATACACCAGGAAGAAAACCGGCGCTCCAGTTGGCAGCGTGTCCTTTGGGGAGTCCACGACCTTTGGGATCGCTCATCACCACAAAGCCCGGAAGGTTGGCGCTTTCACTGCCGAGTCCGTATGTCACCCATGAGCCAACACAGGGGAAGCCCATGCGGGGCAGACCGGTGTTGATGGCAAAGAGTGCGGGTGAGTGGTTGTTGGATTCGGTGAAGGCGGACTGGATGACCGCCATGCGATCTACGTGTTCACCGAGATACGGAAAGATGTCCGGCACCATCTTTCCGCATTGTCCTCGTGGCGTGAATTTAAACGGCGACTGCATCAGGTTGCCGACGGCGTGCTTGAAGAATCCGGTCGTGTCGCTGAAGCTGGAGTCGAATTCGCGGATGGACTTACCGTCCCAGCGACTGAGTTCGGGACGGTGGTTCCATGTATCCACAGGGCTGGGGCCACCGTTGATAAAGATCCAGATGACGCGTTTGGCACGGGCCGGGAAATGGCTGGGTTGCGGGGCGAGCGGGTTGATGGACCGATTGCCAAGGCCGTCAGCAGCTGAGGCGGTTTCCAGAAGCCCCTGATCGTGCAGGAGTCCTGCCAGGCCCAGCAATCCAAATCCGCAACCCGTACGCTGGAGGATGCTGCGGCGGGACGGAATTGCAGGGTGGTGGTTCATGGCGGTGCTTTCGGCAGGCGTGGGCCGGAGGGTGCCGGAACGGGGATTGAGGGCAGCCGAAATTCTACTCTTTTGAGCGTCCCAGGCAAATGCGAATGCCTGTCCCGGACTGGGAATCATCGGATGTTCCCTGAGTTCCAAAATACAGGATCTGCAGATCCTTTTCCCGGTTTCATTTGAGTTTGCTCTGCTGACACCTTCAAATACGGACCCACCAGCCAGTGCGGTGCATTTACCGTCGAAAGACCTCACGCACGCATTCCCGCCCCTGCCCCAGATTCGGACGCCTTCCATGACTGTGACCGATTCCAATCAACCGGCACCCGACAGTCCTGCTGACTCTTCTGCTGCAAACTGCTGCCACAATCCCGGCTCCTGCACACCTCGCCGAAGCCTGCTTTACCAGGGCCTGACGGCACTGATCAGTACGATCATCGTCGCGATTCCGGCAAGCCTTGGAGGCTTGTTTTTTCTCGACCCCATCCTGCGTCGACAAAAGTCCTCCAACAGCAGTCAACCCGGAGCTGCTGCTCGAAAAGACGAAAACGGCTTTATCCGACTGGATGTCACTCGCGAAGCAGTGCCTCAGGATGGTACGCCGGTGTCCGTCACGGTGTTTGACGACATCGAGGACGCCTGGAACCGCTTTCCGAATGTTCCCGTCGGCAGCATCTGGCTTCGAAAGGTTGGCGATGGCCCAATTCTGGCATTCAATTCCATTTGTCCTCATCTGGGCTGTTCTGTGAACTATCGCCGGGCAGAGAATGACTTCTTCTGCCCATGTCACACCAGCGCGTTTGCTTTGGATGGAAAGAAATCCAACGAGGTACCTCCGCGAGACATGGATGCTTTGGAAGTTGCCATGCGAACCGGTGGCAAGGATGATCCGGCTGGAAGTGAGATCTGGGTGAAGTTCCAGAACTTTCGCCGGGCGACTTCAGAGCGAATCCCAATCTGAACCACCGGCCCACAGCAACTCCTGCCCGAACACCCACCGCAAGTCACCCGTTCCCGCCTCGGAAAGTTCCCGTCGATGAACGCTCTGCTTAACTGGTTTGATGACCGTACCGGCGTCCGCAAACTTCTGCATGAAGCCCTCTACGAATCTGTTCCTGGCGGTGCTCGCTGGCGCTACGTCTGGGGCAGCACCCTTGTGTTCACATTCGTCGTTCAGGTGATCACCGGCTTCATGCTCTGGTCCGCCTACAGCCCCAGCACTCGCACGGCGTGGGAAAGCGTCTTCTACATCCAGTACGAAATGACTCTGGGCAGCGTCATTCGTGGCCTGCACCATTACTCCGCCCAGGCCATGGTGGTGCTCATGGCAATTCACCTCATGCAGGTCGTGATCGACGGCGCCTACAAAGCGCCGCGCGAAATGAATTTCTGGCTGGGAATCGTGCTGATGATGATCGTTCTCGGATTGTCTCTCACCGGCTACCTGCTTCCCTGGGACCAGAAAGGCTACTACGCAACTCAGGTAACCACCAACATCATGAGTGCCACTCCGGTAGTTGGGGCCGAAGTTCAGACACTGGCCCAGGGCGGCCGTGACTACGGCCATCTGACACTCACCCGATTCTTTGCCATGCACGCCGGTATCCTTCCCGCAATGCTGGTGGGGTTCCTTGCGCTTCACATCTATGTCTTTCGCCGACACGGGCTCACGGTACACGATCCCAAACATGCGCCCGATGCTCAGTTCTGGCCGGATCAGGTGCTGAAGGATGCCGTAGCCTGTCTGGGAGTGCTCTCTGTGGTGCTCATGCTGGCAGTGCTGCGCCCCGCTGAGCTCAGCGCCCCTGCCGACCCTGCGGTGAAATTCGACGCCGCCCGGCCCGAATGGTACTTCCTCTTCCTCTTCCGGTTCCTCCGATTCCACGCCGTCGAAGCTCTGGGACTCACCTTCGGAGCCATCATTGTGCCAGGAATCATCATGGGAATCATCGCGGTCATGCCGTTGACCGAGCGAGTTCTTGGGCGGGCCGGACACTTCCTCAACAAAGCCTTCATGTGGTCACTCGCCGTCGGCGTCGTGGTGCTCACCGTGATGGCCTTCTACGAAGACGCCAACGATCCAGGTCACCAGGCTGCTCTTGCAGAAGCTCATCGCGATGCAGGGCGAGCGATTGAGCTGGCGAAGAGCCCGGATCGGATTCCCGTGGACGGCGCTGTGGCTTTGCTGCGCCGCGATCCATTCACTCAGGGACCCCGCCTGTTCGCTCAGCACTGCGCCAGCTGCCACCGCTGGAATGGCCACGACGGCCGCGGAACTCTCGTCACTGACGCACTCAAACCCGGCGAATCCGGTGCCCCTCCCGTCACGCCCCCCACGGCAGCAGACCTTGGCAACTTCGCAAGTCGTGACTGGATGAAGGCGATCCTCGTCGATTATTCAAACCACTTCCGCTGGCTGAAAAACGCCAGCTGGTACTCCGTCGCCAAAGAACAGCAGAGCAAAGGTGAATCCGTCGAGTTTCTCGATCCCGACGCATCCGAAATGGCCGACTGGACATCCGGCAACGCTGAGTCGCTCAAATCGCCCGAAAACGCGGACAATGTGACCGCGCTGGTTGAGTTTCTGTTTGCTGAAGCTGCACGCCCCGGGGCAGAATTAGATGCGGCACTTGTGGCCAAAGGAAAAGCCCTTGCCACCGAAGGCAACTGGGCAGGCGCACTCAATGGGACGTCCTGCAGTTCCTGTCACGACACGATCGGCCAGCCCTTTCCAGCGGAAGTCGACGAGTCCAGCGGCAACGGATATCCAACCTTGGCAGCATACGGTTCAGGGGCCTGGCTGAAGGACTTTATCCGTCATCCGGATGCCCTGAGGCACTATGGTGCGAAGAACCGCATGCCGGCGTACTCCGCTAAGCAGCTTACCGACACCGATCTGGAGCTGCTTGTGCGCTGGATGACCGGAGACTATCCGAAGTCCACCGTAGCGGACTATCCTTCGATGCTGGAGCGAATTCCCTGACCGAAACAGGGAACTCGAATTTCACGGAAGCGACGTCAGCCGCTCTACGGACAGCACTTCATGGAAGAACCACGGTTTGCCTGCCATCTTTTTCCAGATAGCGGTCTGCGATGGAAAACCGGTTCCGTCGACTTCGCGCCACTCACTGAAGCGGTAGATGTCGTCACGCCAGTCGATGCGGATAAGGCGAAAAGTCTGAGAGTCAAAGTGCAGGTCCATTGCGGGAGTCACGGTACCTGAAGCACGAACAGCCTGCGTGGTTGCCCCGGATTCCTGAACGCCGGGGATTTTTTGCAGCTGTGTGGCGGGGTCGTTAAGCAATCCCAGAGTCCAGGCCCAGACCACAAATTTTGCCGGTTCTGCTCCACGTTCTTTGCCTTCCACCGTCCAGATTTTCGGGGGCTGCAGGATGGAGTTGCGTGACTGAGATTTTGTTGAGGGTGCTTTTTCGGCGCCAGCATTGTAACGCTCGACCATTTTGAAGGTCGTGAGCAGCTTTTCGCGGCCACCGGCAGCCGCATTGACAGACTGTACCAGTTGTTTTGTGTCATCGCTGCCGGGTGTTCCGTTGCTGGTTTCCTGGGCAGCAGCAAACGGCGTCAGAACACAGATGCCAATGGCAATAAAGAAACAGTGATGGACTGCAATCATGCGGGGCCGCCAGCTCGAAAGGGGGGTGGGACAACGACTTCGTCGGCAGGTCGGACGGCGCGGGCGACAGAGTCGCCAGCGAGTTCCGGAGCTTTAAGCTGGATCTGAACAGAAGGTTCGCAGTAGGGGCAACTGGCGGTGTAAATGATACAGCCGCAGTTTGAGCATTCGCGGGGGCCGTGCTGATGCAGGGATTCCCGGGTGACCTGCCACCATGCAATTCGCATGAGTGCGAGGAACACCAGAAAGGCCATCAACCATGACCATGGAGCGTGGCCAAATGCGATGATTGCGGTATCGAGTGCGATACCGCTGGCTCCGCAGAGCAGAAAAGGCCAGAGTTTTCCGAAGAAATCAGGTGCTTCGGGAGGACCGATTTCGTCGCGCCAGAGTCGTCCGAGTGATTCGCGACGGAGTCGAGCGGCACGCTGAGCGGCGGGACTGCCAACGGCCACCAGGAGTCTTTCGATGCCGTCGGTGATGCGGTAAACATCGTTTTCGTGGATGTGCTGCTGATGAGCCCAGCGGTTGCGGTATTCGCGAAGTTCACTCACGAGACTGCGTTCGACGAAGCTGAGTTGGAAGCGGAAGACGTCGTTCCAGTGATCCCACATGAAAACGAGGAGCGACTGGGCGTCCCACGACTGAATATCGGTGCGTGTCTGTTGATTTTCGGCCAGCAGTTCATCCGTAACGCAGCGAGCCACATACGGCCTGAGGCCGATGGCAAGAACATCGAGTGCGTTGGAGACGGGATCGATCACGGGATTGACTCATCGAGACTGAAGAACGGGCGGACCGAAAATTTCGGAGCCTTTGCGGAGTTGTGGTCATGTCGAGGTGCTGACAGTCAACAGATGTTGCAGGAGTAAGCGCAAGGTGAGAGGCAACTCGTCCCAATTAGACGTTTCAAATCTTCAAATGTCTGAGTCGGAAAACAGGATTCCGATCGATGTTATAGGAATCTGCGGAAGACTTTGTCGATTGTACGGGTAGGGTAATCTGTAGTGGAGCTGATTGGGGTTCAGGATGCCCGACGTTGTTGATTCGCCATCCCGTCAACATCTCGCTAAGATCCCTGCAACCCTGCAGTTCGGTCAGTCAGAGAAACTGGAACATGGCAGAGCAACTGGCGTCCACCGATTATTCTTCCTTTGAAGACGATCAGCGAATGATCCGTCTGCAGGAGGGGGATGCGCGGGCGTTTGCAGAGATTGTGGCGGTCTGGCAGGCCCCGCTGCTGCGGTTTTTTTATCGCAGTACCCGGGATGCAGCGATATCTGAGGACCTGGTCCAGGAGACTCTGTTAAGGCTTTACCGCACCGCATGGGACTACCTTCCCCAGGGGCTGTTTCGCGGTTTCCTGTTCCGTATTGCCCGCAATCTGCTGATCGATCATTGTCGCAGGCAGGTTTCAGACCTGCTGGTGCGTTCCGTCCGCCACCGTCCGGGGTTTGGTGATGACGGCGACAGCAGCTGGCTATCAGAGCTGCCAGGATCTGCGCGGACAGCAGAATCGACCGCGGAGGACCATGAGGTGGACTTGCTTGTCCGCAGACTGCTGCAGGATTTCCCGGAGGAGCAGCGGGTGACATTCACTCTATATCACTACGATTCTCTGACACTGCCGGAAATCGCGGACGCGACCAATTCCGGCCTTTCCACCACCAAGAGCCGATTACGTCTGGCCCGTGAAAAGCTGCGAGAGCAATTGACAGCACGGGGCTTCGGTGAGGGATACCGCGAACCATTCGGCTCTATCTAGTTGACCCACTCTTTATTTCCTTACACGCACGCGAAGCCCGTCATGCCACACTTCAGCCGACTCACAGACATCATCACCTGCAGCCTCACTGACATGCTCAGGTCCGCTGAGAACCCTCGTCAGCTGCTGCAGGAAGTTCTTGCGGAAATGCAGGAGGGTCTGGCAGCCTGCCAAAGAAATGTGCGTTCCAGCACTGCCAACCACCAGCGACTTGAACGGGAAATTCAGGACTGTCTGTCGCAGATTGAAGACTGGCGCAACCGAGCTCGCCAGGCTCTGCAGAACGGCAGCGAATCAAGTGCTCGCCAGGCCCTGCAGCGTAAAGCCGAAATTGAAGCGCTCGTGGAAGGGCTCCGCCCGGAGCTCGAGGCGGCCGCATCCACCTGCCAGAATCTCATTCGCATCCGCAATGCACTCGATGCCCGATTTGCAGAGGCGCTGCGTTGCATGGAGGAACTCACCGGTACATCACTGCACCTGACCGCTGACAATTCGGTTGAAGCCGCACTGGCTCCAGCAATCACTCGCCGTAACGATGCCCTCGAAGCCGAACTCGAAGCACTCCGACGTGAACTTGGAAACTAAACACACACCGAACTTTTTCCCACCTTTTCCGGCCCTGCAGGGGTTCCACGACATGCCGCAATTTTCCGGAACACTGTCTTTACTGCTCTGCCTGTGGCTGCCTGCATCAGCCGCTCCATGCCCTCGTGCAGCTGAACCTCCAGCGATTGATTCGGTCGCGCTGACCCAAAACGTCGCTGGCCTCAATCAGCTTATTCAGCAGGGACGAATCTCCGGTTTTGTCACAGCAGTGCAGCACGGCAATTCGGAACCACTGGGATCCACAGGAGGAGACGCGGACATTGCCGGCAAACGTCCAATGCAGCAGGATACCATCTTCCGCATCGCCTCGCTCACCAAAACCCTTACAGCCACCGCGCTGCTGCTGCTTGTCGCCGACGGCCGCTGCGGCATCGACGATCCAGTTTCGCAGCATCTGCCCGCGTTCGCCCATCCCAGACTGGCAGACGGCAGCGAAGTTCGCGTACCGACAATCCGCGAGATTCTGACACATACCGCCGGCCTGCCAAACAATTCCGGACTGGATGGAGATCGCACTCTGGCACAGGAAGTGGATGCACTCGCAGGCCGGCCTTTTCAATTCTCGCCAGGCTCGAGGTGGCAGTACAGCAGCGGTCTGACGGTCGCCGGAAGACTGGTGGAAGTGCTCTCGGGTAAACCATTCGAAGACTACCTCCGCGAGTCCATCACTGAACCACTCGGCATGCATGACACCACTTTCACGCTCAATGCTGCTCAGGCGGCCCGACTGGCAGTGACCTACCAGCCCGGAGATGCTCGAGGAAGTCTTAAACCCGTTACGATTCCTGATCCCACAGTTCACCGTCTGCCCAATCCATCGGGCGGGCTGTATTCAACTGCGTCAGACATGCTGAAGTTCTACAACGCGGTGCTGAATGCTTTTCACGGTCGAGCAAATCGGCTGAAGCTGTCACAGCAAACGGCCCGGCAAATGCTCACACCACACACCGGCAGTCTTGAAACCGGCTTCACTCCAGGCAACGCGTGGGGGCTGGGCTGGTGCCTGGTTCAGAAACCCCAGGGAGTGACTCGACTGCTCTCGCCGGACACCTTCGGCCACGGCGGCGCCTGGGGAACTCAGGCATGGATAGACCCTCACCGCAATCTGATACTGCTGCTGATGATTCAGCGGTCCGGGTTTGGCAACAGCGATGCATCCGAAGTTCGTGATGCGTTCAACGAGGCGGTGCTGAAGTCGTTCCGTGGCAACAGCCATCCCACCGCTCGAATCACCCCCTGGAACGGCCACGAGCAGGCGGTCGAGCTGACTAAAGGCAGCACGCGTGTCGTTCTGGGGCCGGAGACGGGTGGCCGAGTGCTCGAGTACACCATTGCGGGACGCAACCTGCTCCATCTCGACGATCGTGAGTCTGCATGGAAGCCTGGCATGCCACCGCAGTCGTCTGCGGGACGGTTCGACTTTGGTCCAGAGCTGGTAGTCCCGCGTCATACGGCCATCTGGTCGGGACCCTGGACAGCAGAGATCACCGGTCCGCATTCGGCGCGACTGGTGAGCGTTCGTGATGCGGATTCCGGCGTGCAGCTGATTCGTGATTTTTCGCTGACAGAGGAAGCAGACCGCGAGTGGTCCGGGGCCGTCCTTGTCTGTCGGCAGGTCCTGATGAACACCGGCACTTCGGTCGTTGAGTACTGTCACTGGGGGCGATCGTTCCATCCGCAGCCGGGTATTTGTGTCATTCCGCTGGGGGATCGTCCGAGCCGTTTTCCTTCGAAGTATGTGATGTATGAAGAAGATGGCGGCATCAATCCGAAGGCGGTGGACCCACAGATCCGGGAACGCGACGGAGTGCTGGAAATTCTCGGCCCACCGCGACGTCCTAAGCTGGGCTTCGACAGCTATGCCGGATGGCTGGCCTTCGCAATGCCCGACAATCGGCTGTTTGTCAAGCGTTTTCCGGCGGATCCGGATCGGGTTTACAACGAAGCTGCCGGTCTGACGATTTCAGTCTGGTATCCGCAGGGAAAGATGGTGGAGCTGGAGCCGATCGGCCCGCGGGAGCGACTGGTTCCGGGAGCAGTTGCGGAGTTCACGGAAACGTGGAGTGTGGCGGAGTTGCCATTCCCGGCGGCTGGCGAAAGCCTGGATCTGGCTCGTGTTCGCCAGCTGGTTGCTCCGGCAGGTGCGCGATGACGGAGTTCCCTGGGGGCAGGTCATTCGGCGTGCTCCTGTCGTGGGAACTGCTGTTTCTGCTGGCAGCGCTGGTGGCGTGGTGCTTCGGAGGCTGGCCTGCACTGCTCCTGCTGCTGGTCATGCGTTGTCTCCGGGAAATCGCGGCACCCATCGGTCGAGAACTGGCCCTGCTCTCAATTCCTGGCTTCTGGCTGATGCTGCAGTGGTATTCAGCAGATCGGCGACTGTTCTTTTCGTGGACGATGGGACTGGCGGCCTGTGTGCTGACGTCGGGAGTGAATCGCAGGTGGGCAATACGGCTGGTCAGCGGCGCTGGGGTGGTCGCTGTCTTTCTGGCAATTCGTGTTCAGCAGCGGGCTCTGCCGCGGGTGCTGCTGATTGAAACGCTGTCCGCAGTCGGGATACTGGCCGCGTCCGCTCTGCTGCACGGAGGCAGGCCCGGGCATTTGTTTGCCGATGCAGTGGTGGTTGCGGCAGCATCGATTCTGGCTTGTTTTTCGCTGGCGATTTGAGGGGGCACACGAATGCATCGTCGATATTTTCTGCAGTCTTCTGCCGGAGCTTCTTCATTTCTGCCGGCCGCATTTCAGGTCGATCGCGCGACGGCCGCAGCAGGTACTCCGGCGCTTGCTTCCGACCCTGCCGACGTCGTACAGGAAATGACAGAAAATCTGCCACCTGCGATGCAGCAGGCCCGCAATATCGCTCTTGATCTGCTCAAGCCCAGCCCTGCCCAGCTGGAACGCGGGCTGAGGTTGCACGCGGAATCAATCGTTTTCGACTCCTATGGGTTTTCACCGCGAGCAGCCATCGATGGGACAACGCTCGGTTCCGTAATCGAAGCCGGAGGATCACAACAGGAGGTTGAAGACCTTCAGGAAGATATGACGATGACGCGTTACGTCACTGACGCTTTGGAGCAGCGGGAGTATTTGGATGCGTGGCGAGTTTCGGGAGTGACCTGTGTGTTTCAAAATGCCGGTCAGGAGTGTCAGGATCCGCTGCGACTGCTGAAACGTCTGGCCCGCTTTACGTGGGTTACCGATATGCTCCGCAGCGACCTGAGCAAAGCAGTTGTTCCTGCTGACATTGAAGCTGCCAAACGCGATGGTCGTCGCTGCCTGTATTTCACGGGGAATGGCATTCCACTGACGCAGGAGTGGTCTACGCCGGAGGATGAGCTGGCAAATGTGCGAATCTTCTTTCAGCTGGGTATCCGCATGATGCACCTCACTTATCAGCGGCGAAACATGATCGGTGACGGCTGCGGAGAACCCGGCAACGCGGGTCTGAGTGAGTTTGGCAGTACTGCAATCAGGGAGTTGAACCGGCAGGGTGTCATCCCTGACTGTGCACATTCGGGCTGGCGTACCAGTCTTGAGGCAGCGAGGGCATCAGCGAAGCCGGTGGTTGCCAGTCATTCCACCTGCGCAGCACTTCATCCGCATATCCGCAGCAAACCTGATGAGGTCATTCGCG
Organism: Planctomycetaceae bacterium; assembly: GCA_046074645.1. Taxonomy (GTDB): domain Bacteria; phylum Planctomycetota; class Planctomycetia; order Planctomycetales; family Planctomycetaceae; genus SXXK01. Next base: position 100,181 of record JBJTOP010000227.1, read on the forward strand.
CGATCGCCGATACCGGCGGCTACATCGGAATCTGTTGTATATCTTCGTTTCTTCGCGGTACCGGAGATATCAGAGCTTTTCTGGATCATCTGGAATATGCGGTCAAAACATTCGGGGCGGAACACGTCGCCATCGGGACCGATACAGCGTGGTCCTCATCCAATTCCCGCGCTCAGTCCGCCCTGCTTCCCAAACGACCACGTGCCCGTCAACCATTCCGCAGTCTCTGGCCGGCTGATGATTTTCAAACGACGGAATTGATGACATCCAGCCTGAGCTGGATCAACTGGCCTGTATTTACTGTTGGAATGGTCATAAGAGGCTTCAGCGATGATCAAATCCGGATGATTCTGGGAGGAAACGTGATGCGAGTTGCCCGGGAGACGCTGGCAGGTTGACCATTCTTTCACTTCGATACCGACCGCTGAATCACCTGCCTGCATTCTCAAACAAATACAACCCGGACTTGCCGGGACAGACGAGGTCGAGGTCGCCGTCGGCGTCGATATCCACGGCGGACATCTGCAGTCCGGTTCCCGCGGAACCCTTCGGAAAGTCCTTCAGTGCCCAGCGATCTTTTGCATCAGCCGGGGCATTGACTGCGGGATCACCGTGGAAGATGGTGCTGCGTTTCCATTGTGCAGCCCCGCGATCGTACTGAAATGCATACACCACCGACGCATCGGTTGCCCCGGCCTCGGTTTCGTGGGCATACACCCGCTTACCTGTGATCAGTTCCGGTTCGCCTTCACCATCGAGGTTTGCACGGAGCAGTGTGTGAACCTGAGAAAAGGTGTCGTCAATCGCCTTCTTTTCCCACGCTCGCGTGCCATCTGCTGCAGTGGACTGCCGAAGCCACTGCAGACCGAAGCCGTGCCCATTGCCCCAAACGATATCCGTCAGGCGATCACCATCCACGTCATATCCTAAAATGAAGATGCCGGCAGCACCCAGCTGAAATTCACCGTGAAACACCCACTTCGCACTGGCGTCGGCCGGTTGTTCGTACCAGCCTTTCGGAGTGATCACGTCGGGGCGACCGTCGGCATTCACATCGCCTGCACCGACACCGTGCCCTGCGCCTTCCTTCCCGCATTCGTGCCGCTTCCACTGCACCGGTTTGCGTGATGTGAGTTCATAGAAGACGACAACGTTGCCGGGGTTTGGGAGAAATTCGGGCTGAGCGTCGCCGATGAGATTCACAAGCTCACCGGTCTCCATATTACCCGGCAGATCGATCTCATGCTCGGTCCATTTCGCAGTGGCATCTCCGCCAGGATTCTCTACCCAGCCAACGCGTTTGCCGAAGTAATTGCAGGTGACGATGTCCGGTCGCCCATCACCGTTCACATCCAGCACCGCATCGCAGAAGTCTTCGTAATAATGGGGATTCGGAGCACTGGCGGGGACGTTGCGAACCTGGTGACGTTTCCATGAAGGAGCTTCGTACCACGAGTCGCCGCAGAAGATATCGATACGACCGTCCCCATTGAAGTCCCCAGTGCCGCAGGCTTCGTAAGGTGACTGATCGTTAATCGTGTGCTGCTTCCACTTCAGATCGCCGGCTGCCTGACCGAGAGCTGTGGCACGGCAGAGCAGCATCAGCGAGGCAAGAGCAAAAAGGAGGGCGCGTGGGGCACTCATGAAAGCGATTCCTGTCATGTCAGAGCTGAACTTTGGAAGCCGGGCGGTGTTGTTGAGTGTCTGAAAAATCCGGGCCAAAGGCAAATGAATTCAAGTTTTCCGGAAGGATTCAGACATGCGGCCGACGCTGGATACTGGCACCGAGCTGTTGCAGCTTGATGTCCATCTGCTCATAGCCGCGATCAAGGTGCTGGATTTCGTGAATTTCTGTGGTTCCGTGTGCCGTCAGGGCGGCAATGACCAGCGCGGCACTGGCGCGGAGGTCTGTGGCGCGTACGGTGCCACCGTGGAGTCGGGGAACTCCGTGAATTCGGGCTGTTCCGTTTTCGAAAGCGATGGATCCGCCAAGTCGATTGAGCTCGTGGATGTGTTGAAAACGTTCCGGGAATACTCGATCAGTAACCGTGCTGGTTCCCGGAGCGATGCAGAGCAGGGCTGTCATCTGAGCCTGCAGGTCGGTGGGGAGCCCGGGGTAAGGTTCGGCAGTGACGTTTTTGGCCCGAATCACACCGGGGCTTCGGATACGAAGGCCATCTGCTGCATGGGTTACCTGGACTCCGACGTCGCAGATCCAGTCGAGAAAAGCGACGAGATGATCGACGGGAGCGTTGGAGATCCGAATATCGCCGAAAGTTGCTGCAGCGGCAATTGCAAGCGTGGCAGCTTCGATGCGATCGGGGACGACCGTGTAGTCGGGAGCCGTGAGCTGTTCGACGCCCTGGATTTCAAGGATACCGGGTTCCGGGAATTCGATGCGTGCACCAGCAGCATTGAGGAAGCGTGCGAGTTCCGAGACTTCAGGCTCCTGAGCTGCGTTTCGGATGACGGTGGTACCATGAGCGAGCACTGCGGCGGAGAGCACATTGCAGGTGCCTGTGACGGTGGGGCCGGCGGGGCCGGCGAGGTCGAGATCGGCGGCAGTGAGTCGATCAGCGCGGGCGTGGACCCAGCCGTCGTTGACTTCGAGGTCGGCGCCAAGTGCAGCAAGTCCGCGGAGATGCAGATCGATGGGTCGAGGGCCGATTCGGCAACCACCGGGGAGCGGGATTGTGGCGGTGCCAAACCTGGTGAGCAGTGGTCCAAGCAGGCAGATCCCGGCACGCATGCGGCGGACGAGTGATTCATTGGCAGGAGCGGGCGCGGATGCTGGGGGAAGGACACGGACGGAGTGAGGAATGGAGTTGGGTTGCGAGCTGCGATCATCAGGTGGGAGGATTTGAGCGCCGGTTGACTGCAGCAGCAGCAGCATTGTCTGGACGTCAAGCAGCGCGGGAAGGTTGCGAATGACGGAGCAGCCGTCGATGGCGAGCGATGCTGCGAGGATCGGCAAAGACGCATTTTTGCTGCCACTGACCGTGACCGTCCCGGCCAGCGGCGTTCCTCCGTGAATGCAAAAGTAGTGCCGCAAGAAGGGCCTCCGAGGAGCAGCGAGCTGTATTCCATTCGTTCAATGCTTCAGCCGGCACTTTCAAGAACAGCCTGCACAATTCGATCGCGGCCAGCCATGTCCTGACGAACGGAGATCTCTTTGAAGGAAGCGTCTGCCAGCAGTGAAGAGACAGCAGCGCACTGCAGCGGATCCAGCTCGAAAGCGATGAAGGCGCCGGGTTTCAGCAGCGAAGGAGCGTGGGTGATTATGGAGCGAACGACATCCAGCCCGTCAGAGCCGCCGTAGAGCGCCACAGCAGGTTCATGAAGATCGATTTCGGGTTGCAGCACCCCGCGCTCTCCATCAGTAACATAGGGCGGGTTGCTGACAAGTCCGTCATAGAGAATACCGGCAGAGAGCAGCGGTTGCAGAGCGTTGCCTTCAAGCAGTGTGATGCGGTCAGCCACCTCGTGGCGTGCTGCGTTGCCGGCGGCGATCTGAAGGGCCGCAGGTGATACGTCTGTTGCCGTGAGCCGACAGAACGGACGCTGACGGGCAAGAGTGATCGCGATGCAGCCGGAACCAATGCCAACTTCAATCAGCTGTGCAGGGTGATCGGCAGGTATCAATTCGAGACACACATCGATCAGTGTTTCGGTTTCGGGGCGGGGAATGAGCACTGCAGGGGTGACGTGGAAGGAGCGACCGTAGAATTCGCGGTGACCAACAAGGTAGGCGATCGGTTCGCGGCGCGACCGGCGAGTAACCAGTTCACGCATGACGGAACGTTCGGCGTCGGTCAGCGCCGTGTTGAAGTCGGTGTAGAGACGAATCCGCGGGCAGCCGCGGGCGTGCGCAAGAAGGATTTCTGCTTCCAGACGAGGAGATTCAATGCCTTTTTGACGCAGAAAGCCAGTGGTCCATTCGAGTATCCGCCGAACTGTCCAAATGTCCTGTTCAGCGGCCGCAGATTCGGCGGAAGGTGCAGCAGACGAGGCGGACATGGGCGCGTTAGCCTGTGACAGAGGGAGGTGAAAGTCGCCAGTCCGGCGACAGTGGGTCGGATGATAGCAGGTTGTGAAACGGCGGGAAGCTGGGTTGGAATCCGGCGGCAGCTTACGTGTTCCATGAAGTGAAAGTCAATTATTATTTAGTGGTTTATTCCAAAGCACCTGACAATCGTTGTTGAGAGACCAGTTTTTCGCCCCATTTTTGGCGAATTCCAGCCACAGAAGGCGAAGCAAGGTGCCATGTACCTGTAGTCAATTCGACACCGGGGACAGTCCCTGCAGGCACGGTGGCCGGGGAACCGGGTGGGGCGGCCGCCGAGAAATGGGGCCGGATACTGCCTCAAGGTGCATGGCACTTTGAGCCCAAATCACGCTTTAACACGTTT
>JBJTOP010000228.1:0-37859 GCA_046074645.1 Planctomycetaceae bacterium
GGCCTGATCGTAAATTTTTCGCCATGCCGGTGTACCGTCGTTGGGAACGAGGCGTGTATCGGCGCCATCAGCGAAGTAGGGGTAGCGTTCTGAATTGGCAGCGGCGAGCATGAAGTTGATTTGTCCGTTGCTGGCGGTGTACATCCGTCGGCCGTCGGCCCAGTTGGTTTCGATGAGTCGTTCCGGGTCTGGTCGGGATTCGGGTCGATCGACTGCGATTCGAGCGGCGGCGTCTTCGTTGAGATCGAACCCCAGTCCGGGGCGACTGGGGACTTCGGCTTTGCCGCCGCGGACGATGATTGGTGAAGTGAGGAGGCTGGTTTCGAAGAGTTGATGGCAGTTGACAGCGGGCCAGACTGCCTGCTGGAGTACACCGCCGAAATGCAGTGAGAAGGCGGCTGTGATGCCGCTGCCGACCAGCTGCAGCCACAGTGGAAGTTCGGTTTGTTCGCAGAAGCGACCGATGGCGAGCAGTTTGGAGGCGCCGCCGCCGGCGACGAAACCGTCGCAGCATCCTGTACGAACGACAGTGGCTGGGGCAGGATTGCCGTAGTGCATGGCGATTTTGACGTGGGTGGCCTCGGCGATGCGTCGATTGCCTGCGACATCATCCTGTGGAATTGGAGTTTCGTAGATATCAACCTGGGGATATTCGGCGAGCCGTTTCAGGATTGGGAGTCCGCGATCGGCATCGCGAAGTGTGTCATTAAAGTCCATATCGATCTTGAATTCCGGGGGAACGGCGGCCGCGGCCTGGCTGACTTGTTTAAACACATCAAACCATGGGCGGCCTTTGGTTTTGTAGGACATGTAACCCTGTTGAAGTGCGGTGCGGCATTCGGCTGCCATATCGGCGGCGGAGGTATCGATGTTCCACCAGGAGAGTGGCGTGGACTGGTGGATTTGTTCGCCGAGCAGTGAGTGTACGGGGAGTTCGGTGGCGCGGCCGACAGCATCGAAGAGGGCCATTTGAAGTCCGGCGCCGAGGGAGTCATCCCAGAGGAGGTCGAGTGCATTTTTACCGATGGCGCGCTGGACATCTTCTTCGCCGGTTGCCCCCCACGTGTAGTACATCAGTGTTTCGCCGATGCCGGTTGTACCGCACTGGAGTGTTACGCGGCAGATATCTGAATAGCGCCAGTGGGGAATTTCACGATCCATATTTCGCCGCGGGACTTCGCGGAATTCCATACGGTGAACGGAGCGCTGGATGTTTTTGATCTGAAAGTGTTTTTCGGATGCGACGGCACCCTGTCGGGCGATAGTGCGGCGGGTGAAAGCGGGTGCAGAAGTGGCTGCGGCAGATGCTGCTGCTGCGGCGGCGGAAAGGAGAAATCGGCGGCGGGTTTGGTTCATGGAAGGGTTCCGAGGGAAAAGCGGAGTTGTGGAGGAGACAGAGGATTGGCGGGGCTGTGGTGGGCGGATTGGCGGGGAATGTGGCGGGAGGCTTGAAATCAGGTGCAGCAGAGAAAAACCGTCGCGCCCGGCATGAGCGCGACGGTTAAGAGTGGTGGTTGGAACGGCAGTGCGAACTGCTGTTGGTTATTTCGAGGCTTCAGTTGGCTTGCCGGACTTTTGTGCCAGCATTTTGCCGACGAACTCGGAGAGTCCTGGCCCGCGGAGGCTGGAGGCATCGGCGAGGATTTCGCCGGTATCACCATCAACGAGGAGCACGAACGGGATGCCGCTGACGTCGTGCATGGTGCCCAGTTCTGTATTCCAGCCCTTGCCTTCGTAGATCTGGTTCCAGCTGATTTTGCGATCTGCGAGGAAGCCTTTGACTTTTTCTTCCATGCCTTCCTGATCGAAGCTGACACCGAGGATCTCGAAGCCGCTGTCATGGTGAGCAGCGTAGGCTTCGAGCATGTGCGGAATTTCGCCAATGCAGGGACCGCACCATGTGGCCCAGAAGTCCAGCATTACGAGGCGACCTTTGTAGTCGCCGGGGAATTTAACAGCTTCACCGTTCATATTGGTGGCGGTGAATGAGAGTGCTTTCTGGCCGACAGTGAGATTGGGTGGCAGCGGTGTTTGTTCGACGGGTTCGGCGGCTTTGTCAAGTTTGGGCGTGCCTTCAGCGGCACTGAGAACATAGCTGGTGCCGGTGAAGTTGAAGGGCTTGCCGATGGTGATGACCTCAAAGCGACGGCTGATGCGGCCGTTGCCATCGCGATCGAGCGGGAGCGATTTGCCGTCAGCGAGTGTTTCGCCGACAGCCACAGTGAACGGTTTGCCGTCGAGCTGGAAGCTGAGTTCAGTACCGAAGTCGGTGTAGAACATCAGGGTATTGGCGAGCACAGCTCGGCGGGAGTCTTTGGGGTCGAAGCGGTAGAGTCCGATTTCGCCGGTGCGTTTGTCATCCAGTTTCACCTGGCCATCACCGCGATACTGTTTGAATTCGCCAACTTTCGCAACCATCCATTTCGGCCGTGCGTCATTGGTGAGGTCGCCATCGGCATTGACGTCGATGTAGAGTGAGCCGTCAGCATCCTCGGGTTCATCCAGAATGAACGCCCACTTCTGGTCACCAATTGTGATATAGCCGTACTTTGGATTTTTGAGTCCTTCCGGGGCTTTGGTAACGATGGATGCGTCCTGATCCATTTCGGCGCGAAGCGGGCGATAGCCACCCATTTTTTCCGTGAGACCTTTGCTGATGAAGGTCTCTTTGATTTCTTCTGCGGGGGCAGAGGGTACGAAGCAGGCGAGTGCAAGGATTGCGGTGGACAGTTGGAATCGGCCGGGGCCTGACATGGAAAGTATCCTGGAAAACAGTGGACCAGGCGGACTGCTGTGAAGGTGCCAAACTGGCAGGGCGACTGTCCGAACACGCGTCGGGCAGCACAGCAGTGGAAAGATGCAGTGCGGCAACGTCATGAGTTTGCCAGAAATCTCAGCTGGGGACAAGCGCTGGAGCCGCAAAACGGCTCCAGCGAGAAGCCTGCAGATCGCGATTTGGCGACCGCGGCTGTTCTGCTTGCATCATTCTGTTAAAGTCGCGAGAATTCCGCGGTATGACTCAGTGAGTGCTTTCCCATTCCATTTGTGGTCCATTCGTTCGAGCCTTTCGCGGTCGAGCGGTTTCCATCCCGGCCCGCGGGTTGTCGGGCAATGTTCGCGGTCGTTCTCCGGAAGTTCTGTCGACGAGTTTCCTGCATTTATTTCGCGAACACTTCTCCGGGGTTCTGTCGGTTCTGCCGACAGAACCCTTTTTTCGTTGATCCGCACGTGTTTTCCCGCTGAGTGTCCGGTACACTGTCGCTGTAAATCCACCCTCCCCACTCACCGGGCCGGACCATGAACGCGACACCCCGAATCGCCCTCGTGGCACTTTTCACGCTGCTGTCAGTCTGCGGCTTCCACAGCAGCACGGGCCACGGTCAGGATGCGGCGACCATCGATTTTCAGCGGCAGATCCGGCCCATTCTTTCCAATCACTGTTTCCCCTGTCACGGTGCCGACGAGACAGCCCGGGAAGCGGAGCTGAGACTGGACCTTCGGCCGGACGCGATCCGTTCGGCGATTGTACCCGGGAATGCGTCCGCCAGCCCGCTGTCCCACCGCATCACGGCCTCCGATCCTGATGTTCTCATGCCGCCGCCTGCATCAGGAAAACCGCTCACGGCTGACCAGATCAGGCTGCTCAATTCATGGATCAGCAGCGGTGCCGAATACCAGCAGCACTGGGCATTTGCGCCGCTGCAGCACCCGGTACTCGCAGCGGAACAAAAAGACGGCTGGTGTCGCAATCCAATTGACGGATTTATCCTGAAGCAGCTGCGGCGGTCAGGACTGTCACCTTCCCCGGAGGCCGACCGTCCAATGCTCATCCGCCGCCTCTTCCAGGACCTGCTCGGGATTCTTCCAGCTCCCGAAGAAACCGCAGCCTTCCTGCAGGACGCGTCGCCCGACGCCTGGGAACAGCTTGTATCGCGTGTCCTTGAAAGTCCTCACTACGGCGAACGCTGGGGCCGACACTGGCTGGACCAGGCTCGCTATGCCGACTCCAACGGCTACACCATCGATGGGCCTCGAGTGATGTGGCCTTACCGTGACTGGGTGATCGGGGCACTCAACAGGGACCTGCCATTCGATCAGTTCACCATAGAGCAGCTGGCGGGTGACCTTTTGGAATCACCGACGCTGTCACAGCGAATTGCAACCGCATTCCATCGCAACACGATGATTAACGAAGAAGGCGGAGTCAAACCGGACCAGTTTCGCAACGAGGCGATTATCGATCGGGTCAACACAACTGGCGCCGTCTGGCTGGGGCTGACAGTTGGCTGTGCCCAGTGCCACTCTCACAAATACGATCCGATCAGTCACACGGACTATTATCGGCTCTACGCCTTCTTCAATGGCGCTGCCGATTCCAACAGTGTCGGGGAGACGGTGGACGTTCGCGAACAGGAGCTGCTGGGATGGTCAGACCAGCAGCGGCAGCAGTTCACGGAACTCCAGCAGCTTCGCAGTCAGCGTCAGGAGCTTGAAAAGTCCGCCGGTGCCGGAGACTCCCTGCCGCAGCTGGCATGGAACTGGCAATCGGCTCCCGTGGCCGCGGTGGGGGCTTCCGGCAGCAGTATTCTCAGGATCCAGCCGGACGGTTCTCTCTTTGCAAAGACGCATGCTGCGGCCAGCGACACATTTACTGTGAAGCTGCAGCTGCCACCCGGTTTGGACGGTCCGGTCAAAGTGACCGCGATCCGCCTGCGAACGCTCACATCACCCGATCTTCCTGCAATGGGTCCAGGCACGGCTGCCAACGGCAATTTCGTGCTGACGGAGGTGTTTCTGCGTTCCGGCCCGGCGGACTACCCATTTGCTGCGGCATGGGCTGACCACAGCCAGCCAAAGTACCCCATCGAGCACGCAATTGACGGCCGGGCGGACACTGGCTGGGCCATCAACACGGATGCTGGTCAACAGGCTCGTGGCATTCGGATGAATGCGCCTCACGAAGCCATTCTGGCAATGGGTGCTCCGGTTGCTGCTGACGATGGCTTTGTGACTGTGGTGTTGAAGCACGACCTCAACAGGAACTACATTCTGGGGCATTTCGCAATTGAGATTTCCACAGCCAGCGTTTTCAGACAGGATCCATCCGGCAGTGTCAGCGACCGTCTGCAGTCCACGATCGCGCGTATTACCGAACTTGAAAATCAGCTCCCGGGCCGTGGCAATTCGGTTAAACAGATGGTGATGAAGGACTTGCCACAGCATCCTGAAACATACCTGCTCAGCCGCGGCGACTTTTTAACGCCGGATCGGGAACGTGGTCCGCTGCGGCCGGGTGTGCCTGGAGCGCTTGATGCAGCAGCTGCTGATCAGCAGTTTACATCTCGTCTGGATCTTGCCCGCTGGCTAGTTTCCCCCGCTAATCCGCTCACGGCACGCGTGCTGGTGAATCGCATCTGGTCGCGGTATTTTGGTCGGGGTCTGGTGGAGACGGAGAACGACTTTGGTTTTCAGGGCTCGGTCCCCACGCACCCGGAACTGCTCGACTGGCTTGCGAACGATCTCATCGAACACCGCTGGTCGCTTAAACACCTGCACCGCCGGATTGTCACTTCTGCGCTTTACCGCCAGACGTCAGCCCTTGTCAATGAAGCGGCGATTGAACAGGACCCGGATAATTACCTGCTCGCGCGGCAGCCTCGATTCCGGGTCGAAGCGGAGATTGTGCGGGACCAGGCACTTGCCGCCAGCGGACTGCTCAATCGCCGCGTTGGTGGACCTGGCGTGCATCTGCCGCAACCTGACGGTATTTATGATTTCACGCAAAACAAAAAGAACTGGCCGGTGGCCGACGGTCCCGACCGTTATCGTCGAACGATGTACGTGATGTTCTATCGCAGTGCCCCCTATCCGCTGCTCACCACCTTCGACGCTCCTGACTTCAGCGTTGTCTGCACCCGCCGCGTGCGTTCCAACACACCCCTGCAGTCGCTCACGGCTGCCAATGACATTGTCTTCACCGAGCTGGCCGAGGGCACGGCTCGTCGAGTGCTGACGCAGCTCCGCGAAGGCTCCGATACGGAACGTCTGCAACTGCTCTTCCAGCTTTGTCTTTGTCGTCCGCCATCCGGAGACGAACAGCACGTGGTCCTTGATTTCCTCAGTCGCGAGCTTGCCCGTTTTCATTCCAGTCCGGAAGACGCCCGAGCGTTTGTCAAACAGCCGCTCGACGCAGTACCGGCGGAGGTGCATGCCGCATGGACCAGCATCGCGCGGGCGGTCATGAACACTGACGAATTTGTCACGAGGAACTAATCTGTACCATGAATCGCCACGATCATCTGGGACTGCTGCGTGAATATGTTCAGAGCGTCAGTCTGCAGCGTCACATGTTTGCTGTGGAGGCCGGAGTGTCCGCGTACGCTCGAAAATGGGGCGAAGACGAACAGCTCTGGGCCGCTGTGGGGCTCCTGCATGACTTCGACTACGAACGCTGGCCCAATCCCCCGGATCATCCGCTCGAGGGCTCAAAAATCCTGCGGGAACGGGGCTACTCAGAAGAACTCATCTACGCCATTTTGTCTCACGCCGACTATTTGCAGGGCGATTACCCGCGGAAATCGCGACTGGACAGGACTCTGTACGCCTGTGACGAGCTGTGTGGCTTCATCGTCGCCTGTGCGCTGATGCGACCTGAGCGGCTGGCAGGGATGACTGCGAAAAGTGTACGAAAAAAAATGAAGCAGGCTTCCTTTGCGGCTGCGGTGAGCCGCGACGATATTATTCGTGGGGCGGCGGATCTGGGTGTGGATCTGGACGAGCACATCACCTTTCTGATTGCCGCTCTGCTGCCGTCAGCCGCGGAGCTTGATCTGTTGCCGGCGATGAGTGAGGGTGGTGGCGAGGCTGTTGGTGATGCCTGAGGGCATAGCGACAGTGAAGCCATTTCGCAGAGCGAAATGCGACAATGGCGGAAACCGGAGGCTTACATGTCGCGGCTGAGGGTGGTGTTTGCGATTGGCGGGATGCACGGCGGTGGCTCGGAACGTCAGCTGGTACAGCTGCTGCGGCATCTCGATCGGTCGGCCTTCCAGCCCTTCCTGTACCTTGCCCAGCGTGCCGGCCCGCTGCTCGGACAGGTTCCCGAAGACGTGCCGATTCATGTCAGTGACGAGCGGATCCGTCCGCCGCGGTTCTACATGCCAGGCCGAATGCACGCGTTGCGGGTCCGCGACTACGCGGCACTTCTGCAACAGTTGCAGGCGGATGTGAGTTATGACCGGACGTTTCTGATGACGCTGATCACCGCCGCGGGTGCTCAGCGAGCAGGGATACCGAATGTATCGACAGTGGTCACCAATCCGGAGACAGGGTTTGCACCTGTGGCGGGTCGCTTTCAGTGGTTGAAGCGGCGGATTCTGCACCGACTTTATAATCGTTCCTCGCAAGTTCTGGCGGTTTCCGGTGGTGTTCGTGAGTCAGCCATTCGTTTCTACGGGATTGATCCGGAAAAAATCCGCGTGCAGTACAATGGGATTGATGTGGACCAGATTCGCGATGTGTCAGGGGTTGCAGTAGAGAATTCGTGGTGGCAGGCTGGTCCCCGTGTTCCTGGTCGGCGGCTTTTGAAAGTGGTTTCAGCGGGCCGTCTGAATCATGAGAAGGGCTTTCATCTGCTGATCGAAGCCGTGGCTCGAATGGGAGCGCGGCGAGCTGACTGCGAGCTGCGAGTGGCGCTGCTGGGGGAGGGCAGTCATCGGGCGCGACTGCAGTCTCAGATTGATCGAGCGGGGCTTGGTGATGCGATACGGATGCCCGGCTTTGAGCCGCGGGCGGCGGCGTGGATTGCCAGTGCTGACGTCTGCGTGTTGCCGTCGCTGGTGGAAGGGATGCCAAATGTTCTGCTGGAAGCACTGGTCTGCGGCACTCCGGTGATTGCTGCGGACTGTCCGTCGGGACCGTCTGAAGTGCTGGAACAGGGGCGATTGGGGCTGCTGGTACCGGTCAATGATGCCGCTGCGATCTCGGCGGCGATGGAGCAGATACTGGATTTGCCTGAACGGGCTGCAGAGCGTGTGGCGGCGGGGAGGGTGTCGATCGAGGAGCGCTGGACCATTCAGGGGGCCACACGGCGGCTGGAGGGGTGTCTTCAGGAGGCAGCGAATCGCCGCTGACTGCCGTGCGCCGTCCGTTTTGACAGTCTGCCTGGGCTCCACTTTTTCATCAGATTTGTCACTATTTCCCCTTGCGGACATTCTTTATCAGGCAAGTCGAGGGAACGCATGACGGGGCAATCAGCGAAATCAGGCAATCAGCCAACAGAAAGCCAGCCGGTGGCGCGGCTTGAGGTGGTACTCAGTGAACGACTGAACTATGCCAGCTGGCAGAATTCCGTACCGATTCTGCAGTCGGTGAAGATTCTGAACACAGCTGCCGAAGCGCTCTCCGGATTGACCCTCGAATTTGAATCGCAGCCTGCCTTTGCCCGCTCCCGTCGCTGGACACTGGACCGTATTGCACCGGGCGGGAGCATTTCGATCAGTGACCGCGACCTTGAACTCGATGCAAACTACCTTAGTGGACTCAACGAATCTGAACTCGCTCGAGTGATCTTCCGTCTGCATCGTGGTCCGCATCTGCTCACGGAATTCCGCACCAGCCTGCGCGTGCTGGCGCGAAACGAATGGGGTGGTTATCCGCGCATGGCCGAGTTACTTGCTGCATTCGTACTGCCGAACGATCCGGCAATTGCCGGTCTGCTTCGCACCGCCGCAGATGTGCTCAACAGTCACGGTCATGTCGCCGCACTTGATGGATATCAGTCGCGGGACCCTGCCCGCGCAAAGATGCTTGCCGCATCGCTCTGGTCCGCCGTGAGTGGATCTCGGCTGGCGTATGCCAACCCGCCGGCCAGTTTTGAAACGGAAGGTCAGAAGACTCGTCTGCCCAGTGAAGTCATCAGCACCGGGCTTGCGACGTGTCTCGATTCCACGCTGCTGTTTGCCGCCGCCATAGAGGCGATTGGGCTGCATCCGGTGATAGTCCTGCAGAAGGGTCATTGCTTCGCGGGTGTCTGGATTACGCAGCGGACATTCGGGCAGATCGTTGAGAGCGACATTTTGGAAGTTCGGAAAGCGTTGCAGTCGCGGGAGCTGGTGCTTTTCGAGACGACGCTCATCACATTCCGCCCGCCTGGCACATTTGACCAGGCGTGCGAGCGAGCCGAGCGGCATGTGGAACATTCCCGGGATGCCGAATTTGTGGCGGCCGTTGATATACAGCGAGCGCGGTTGTCACGAATTTTGCCGCTGGCATCGCATCTCCCGGCACACAGCGCTGATCCTGACGCGGATCAGTCGGCTGAGCTCCTGCCGCTGCCGGCGCTGCCAACGTCAGATCAGCTGCCTGTTCAGTCGATCGAAGAACGGCCCACGACTCCGGACGGTCGCATTCAGCGCTGGCAGCGCAAGCTCCTTGATCTTTCCCTGCGTAACCGACTGCTCAACTTTCGCAGTGCGAAACACGGCATCCCGTTCCTTTGTCCCTCGCTGCCGGACCTCGAAAATCACATCTCTTCCGAACAACCACTCGCCATTATCTCACTCCCGGAACGCAATCCCGAGGCTGGCCGTGATCCTGAGCTTCACCGGCAGCGAACGAGTGAGGATCTGCATCGTTCCTTCGCGACAGATGCACTTGCACGGGGTGAGCTGTGTGTCGATTTGCCATCCACCGAACTTCATGCCCGACTTACAGAGCTTTATCGTCGATCCCGCAATGACCTTGCCGAAGGTGGCTCCAACACGCTGTTCCTCGTGCTGGGCTTTCTGCGCTGGAAAAAATCGCCAGCCGACGAGACGGCGTATTCTGCACCACTGCTGCTGATCCCCGTCCGCCTGAAGCGTGCCAGTGCAGTTTCGGGTTATCAGCTGGAGCGTCTGGAGGATGAAACCCGAATCAACTCCACGCTGCTGCAGATGATCCGCAGAGACTTCGAAAAAGACCTCACATGGCTGGAAGGCTCCCTGCCCACGGACGAACTTGGAATTGACGTGGCCCGGGTGCTTCAGGATGTGCGAGCCGGTGTGCGGGACATACCGGGGTTCGAGGTCATCGACGAAGCGGCGCTGGCCACATTCTCGTTTGTTCGCTACCTGATGTGGAAGGACCTCGCCGATCGCCTTGATCAGCTGCAGCAGAACCGAGTTGTGAAGCATCTGGTAGAAAACCCGGAACAGGCTTTCAGCAGCGGCGTGAGCACCCCGTTTCCTCGCAGTCAGGAGCTTGACAGCAAGTACCGTCCGCACGATCTGGTGCATCCGCTTCCCGCGGACTCCTCGCAGCTTGCCGCTATGGCAGCGGCAGCGGAGGGCCACGACTTCGTGCTCATCGGCCCGCCGGGTACGGGCAAGAGCCAGACCATCGCCAACATAATTGCGCAGTGTCTTGCACGCAAAAAAACGGTTCTTTTCGTTGCTGAAAAAACGGCGGCTCTTGAAGTGGTCTACCGGCGTCTGCAGCAGAATGGACTTGGAGAACTGTGTCTGGAACTGCATTCCAGCCGCGCTGAACGCCGCAAGTTTCTGCAGCAGCTTCAGGAATCGTGGACGGCCGTCGAGAATCGCAAGCGAGATCAATGGGAGTCAGTGAACAGCAAGCTCAGAAAAAAGCGAGATGAACTCAACGGCTACGTCGAAGCGCTGCATCGAAAATCCCCTTCCGGCTGGTCGATTTTTCAGGCGATGGGCGTGGTTCTGCAGGGCTCCAGCCGCTCCGTACCAAAGCTCTCATGGCCTGAAACTGTGCAGCACACAAAAACTCAGTGGGACGAACTCGCAGCACTGGTTTGTGAACTCACGGTCACCTTCAAGTCCGCTGCCAGTACCGATTTCCCGAAGTTTCTTCGCAAATCGGACTGGTCGCCAGTCTGGGAAAATGAACTGCTGCAGCGCGCAGAACAGCTTGAACAGGCGTGTGTGCGATCCAGTGAATCGCTCCGCGAGTTTACTCGGACTGCGGGCTGCACCGAACATCGCGATTCCACCGCAGATGGACTCGAACAAATTTCTCTGGCAGCCCGCAGTATTCTCCGGGCTGCGGCAGGTTCCTTCGCGGTCGCATTTGATTCTGACTTGCCGCAGCTGGCTGTGGAAATCGCAACACTCCAGAAACATCTGACCACGCTCCAGCAGGCGCGGCAGCAAACAACGGCCCGTTATGCTCTCGACGATGTGCTGCGAATTCCCGTGGATCAGCTGGATCGCGACTGGCGTGAAGCCAGCGTGAAATTCTGGCCGCTGTCCATCTTCGCCCGTCGCCGTGTATGCAAATTACTTCAGACATGGTCGCCAGCCGGAAGACCGGATCCAGCCATCGATCTGCCGCTGCTGCATACCATGCAGGAAAAGCTCAGATACATCACCAGCAGCACTGCAGCCGCCCGGCTTCCCTGCTGGAAAGGGCTCGATACCGACCCACAGTTGCTCGGCAACTGGCTTCAGGAAGCCACGCAGATTCTCGATGGCCTGCGGTCGCTGCAGCGATTCTGCGGCGACTTTCCAGCCTTGCTGAAACGGATTGGAAATCAGTTATCCATTCCTGGCAGCGTGGAACCAATGAAGCTTGCAGCCGAAGCCTGTCTGCAGGCACTGGGGCGATTCTCAGCGGCGATTCAGGCCTTTAAGGTTGCTGCAGGTGGCAGTCCCGGCAGCCGCAAATCGGAGACATTGCTGGCCGATACTGCTCAGGCCGCGGCGCTCGTTCGCTCCCGTCGCGGAGCATTGCGACAGTGGGTCTCATGGCATGCGATCCGCACCCGCTGCGAAGCACACGGATTACTGCCCTTTGTCGAAGCGTTGGAGAATTCCAGCATGCAGCCAAACGAAGCGGAAGCCGCATTTCCGCTGGCATGGGCACGATGGTGGCTGCCGCTGGCCATCAGCCGTGAACCGGTACTGCTGCAGTTTCGCAGTTTTAGTCATGAGGCGGCCATAGCTGAGTTTCGTCAGCTGGACGAGCAGGCTCGGGCGGCCGCCGGAGCCCATGTGGCACACTGCCTCAATCGCTCTCTGCCGGCCCCGGATCAGGCCCCGAAAAAGTCCGAACTGGGGCTGCTGAGGCATCAAATGCAGCTGAAACGGCCCAGCGTCTCGATTCGTGAAATGGTTTCGAATATGCCGGAGTCGTTTTCGACGCTGGCCCCCTGTGTCCTTATGTCGCCACTCTCGATTGCCCAGTACCTGCCCGCCGGTCAGCAGTTGTTCGATGTGGTTGTCTTCGATGAAGCTTCGCAAATCACGACGTGGGATGCGGTTGGTGCGATCGCCCGAGGTCGTCAGACGATCATCGTTGGCGACCCGAAACAACTGCCACCCACCAGCTTTTTCAGCCGCGCCGATTCGGAACAGGACAGCGAGGAGCTGGAGGAGTATGAGCGGGACCTTGAGAGCATTCTTGACGAAGCCCGCGCCTCCGGCCTCCCCACACTGCAACTCACATGGCACTACCGCAGTCAGCACGAATCACTGATCGCTTTTTCCAACTGGCACTACTACGAAAACCAGCTGATCACGTTTCCTTCGGTTGTCACGCACGACCAGGCGGTGAGTCTGCGCTTTATTGAAGCCGGAGTCTTCGACCGCGGCGGCAGTCGCACCAATCGGATCGAGGCTGAGGCATTGACGGCCGAGGCCGTGCAGAGAATGCTGGAATGGCTGCAACTGCCCGAGGCTCAGCGTCCCACGCTGGGTGTGATTACGTTTAATCAGCCGCAGCAGAAACTGATCGAAGATCTGTTCGACCGCGCCCGCAGTGCTCAGCCGGAACTTGAATGGTTCTTCGACGATGCCCGCACAGCGCCCACCATTGTGAAGAACCTTGAAAATGTTCAGGGAGACGAACGGGACGTCATCCTGTTCTCGATCGCCTATGGCTTCGATCAGACGCGGCGGTTCACCCGCAATTTCGGCGCTCTCAATCGTGATGGCGGGCAGCGCCGGCTCAATGTCGCTGTCACCCGTGCTCGACAGGAAATGCTCGTCTTCGCCTCGTTTCGTGCTGAACATCTGAGCGTTGCGGGGGTGCAGCATCAGGGTGTTGTGCACCTCAAGGCTTTTCTGGACTACGCAGAACGCGGCACCAAAGCGCTCCCGGCGATGGATCGCGGTTCCGTTGGTTCTTATGACTCCCCCTTTGAACAGGCTGTGGCCGAACGACTGCGGGCCAAAGGCTGGGAAGTCATTCCCCAGATCGGAGTCTCTCGTTTTCGTATTGATCTGGGAATCGTCAACCCTGATGCACCCGGTGCTTATCTTGCTGGTGTCGAATGTGACGGGGCCGCGTATCACAGTTCTGCCACAGCCCGCGACCGCGACGTGGTGCGCGAACAAATCCTCCGCAATCTCGGCTGGAACATCATTCGTATCTGGTCACCGGAGTGGTGGCATGACAATGAGAAGGAAACGGAAGAAGTCCATGAAAAACTGAACGCCCTGCTTGCGGAATGGCGATCGCGGCGCGTTCAGAACAGAATTCCCGAAGCGACACCACCAGCCTGATCGCCCGACAACTCAGCCACGCCCCACATACAGCTGCTGATTCGGGAGCACGATGGCTTCCAGAAAATTGACGTGCGGCGGCATCGTCAGCATGGTGAACGCCGCGCGGGAAATCGCCTCAACCGACATCATCGGCTCCGCGTCGCTGGCAAGACCCGAATTGATCCGCCGCTCCACCAGCACGTTGCCCGGATGCAGGCAACTGACACAAATCCCGTGATCGCGACCTTCAAGTGCGGTCGCGTGAGTCAGTCCCTGGACTCCGAATTTTGCTGCCGTGTAGGCGGCGGAATTCAGCCGCGGTCGCTGGGCCGAAATCGAACCAATGTTCAGGATGCGGCCATGACCTCGCGGTTTCATGCGGCGAAAGGCTTCCCGGGTGCACAGAAATGTCCCCGTCAGACAGGCGCCAAGGACTCGGTTCCAGGCGTCGAGAGAAAGATCTTCCACCGGACCACCGTCGAAGGCACCGGCGTTGTTCACCAACAGATCCACAGGGCCGAAAACCCGATCCGTTTCGGCAAACACCCGAACAACGTCGGCCTCAAGAGACACATCCGCGGCCACGGTGGCGACCTGAACGTCCGTGATCGACAGGTCGCTGCTCGCACGCCGCAGCCGTTCCGCATTCCGCCCCACAAGCATCACCCGACATCCTGCTGCGACAAGCGAGCGGGCAATTCCCAGCCCAATGCCTGTGGAACCACCGGTAATGACGGCTGTTTGACCGTTAAGATCGTTCAAAACGATACCCCCAATGAGAATTTCGATTGGAAAATACGGGAAACGGCCAGAGAAATGGCGATACCTCTCGTCCGTTTTGCGGGTTGAGCGTTGTAGAGGACCGTGTGAGCAGCAGAGAGTTTTCGGAGATCACTATGAAAAGTGCAACAGAACGTGGATTTCAACCGCTCAGTCAGGTGACCCCCTGGACCTCGGGCTGTTACGCAAGAATTGCCGGTTTGGAAATGATGCTGGAAATCCGTCAGAAAAAACGCCTGCGTCGTCTGCAGCAGTTCGGCCTGGGAGCGGTTCTTCTGGGCTCTGCCGCCATCGCTGTTGCCATGCTGGCGCCGTTCTGACGGTCCGGCCTACTTTCTCGTGAGATTCCAGACTGGATGTTCGTCAGCTTTGCCATCGACAAGCGCGTTGACCACTCGCGAAAGCAGCACAAGCGTCGGTCCGTCTTTCGGAAAGCGAACAAGAAGCTCCGTCAATGTTCGGGCGGCAGCGGCGAAATCGGATGTTTCAAACTGCCTCAGCGCAAACTGGTAGGTCGTGTTAAGTTCGCCTGCTGAAGGGCCCTGTTCACAGATCTCGTGGAGTGACACCGGTTCACGAATGTTCACTACGCGAGCATCACAGACTTTGCGATGGACGAACGAGGCATCAAGACGATCGGCCGTGGCTCGGGAAACGAGAATGCGGGATTGCAGGTGTTTGGTGACGCCCTGAATACGGCTGGCAAGGTTCACCGTATTCCCCAGAGGACCATATTTGTATTTCGAGACGCATCCGCTGTTACCGGCTCGAGCCCGCCCGGAGTTGATTCCGATGGCGAAATCGACATCAAGATCGGCGGGGATTTGATGTTTCCAGTCAGCGTTGAGTCGTGGAAGTTCGCGGAGCATTTCCAGAGCGGCGTGGGCGGCTCGCGATGGGTGATCGGGCTGGGGCTGCGGAGCTCCAAACATCCCCATCACAGCGTCACCCACATAGTCCACAACGACCCCATCGTATTTTTCAATGCACCCGGAAATGACGCCAACAACGTCATTGATGAAGGAGAAAACAGTTTTTGTATCCACACTCTCGCTGATTCGGCTGAAACGTCTGATGTCGCAAAAGAGCACAGAGACATCGACGTCGCGACCTTCCAGCAAATCGGGCTGGGCATTGAGTTCGCGGGCCAGTTTGGGCGAGAAAAATTGTTCAAAACGCTTCTCGTGCCGCCGGGATTCTTCTTCCTGTGACTGCCGCGCCAGTTCAGAGGCCACTCCGCAGGCAAGCAGTTCCATCAGCTGTGCATCGATGCGCGTGATCTGACGCTCCGGTTGCCGCAAATCGCTCTGCTGACGTTCCGCATACAGCGCACCAATCACTTCGCCGTCGCGGCTGAGAATTGGTGCGGCCACAACGGCATCCACCAGGGACAGGCTGGCCGTGGCGTTGAATGATCCACCGCTCCAGAACGTGCGGCGATCTCTGAGCACCTGCTGGAGAACATGTCGACTGAAAGGATTGCTGCCCGCATGAGACTCCTGTACCTGACTCCAGTCACGGCCATCAAATCGCAGCAGCCGCGCACCGTCAAACTTGACAATCCGTACCGCACCGTTCACGGCCGCTTTGTACAGAGCGGCTTCTGATCGCGCGTTGCGAAAGACTTCCATAACTTCCTGGAGTATCCGCAGAACTGATTCCACAGGGTATTCGCCCTGTGAATTGAGCGCCTCGGGTGCGAAGGCAAAGGTTTCCGAAAAGTCCATCCGACTGCCAGGAGCCCGCGGAGCAAGTGAGAGGCTCTCAAGGTCGGAGTCGAGTTCCGGAGACTCACGTGGCTCCGTGACAATCAACAATCTGGTCGGGGTAAAGGCAATGGTGACCGGGAGCCTGCATGTGCGCGTTTTGCCGGCTTCCAGCGGATGATCGCTGTGAATGCGAAGATCGACTGCAGAGCTGATGTTTTTCAGCTGCACAAGTCCCGGCGAGAGCAAGGTAATCTGCAGCTGGTGGCGGCCGATTCGATTGGCGTCCGCGTCCGCGACGACCAGACGCTGGCCGATTCCGGAGTGTGGAATCAGGGCTCCGGTGGCCGGTTCTCCCTGGAGCTGGCGCCCGCACTCCAAGCCCTCGGAAACCAACCCCTGAAATAAAGTGTTCACCCCTTCCCTGAGCTCTATTTGAAAAGACATCGGAATCCACCAGCAATCAATGGGTTATCAACAGGTTATGAACACATTATCAACACACTGGCAACAGAACATCAACAGATGCTCAGCGTTTAGCAGCAGCCGTTTTTCGCGATTTTTCAACCTGCAGTTCGATTTCATTTCGAGCGGCTTTGCGAATCGTGACTTTGAGCGGTGAAGACGTGTAGTTGCCGTAGAGCGGGTCCACCATCGCTCCGTGATCCCGCTGATGCTGGAGTGTTCCGTCGAACACGGCGACCTGCACCACAATCGCCCGATGACCGCCCGCAGCAGCTCCATCGGAATCGGTCAGCGTTCCGAGGACAAAAGTACCGTCCTGCTCGATCTTTCCGGTGGCGGTCGTCCCGTGTTCGTCGGAGAGGAGTTCCACGGTGCCCAGTTTTACGGGATCACCATCCGTAAACATCACTCGGCCGCGGGCGGGATACATTCGCGGACCGCTGTCTCCGCAGCCAGCGGTGAGCAGGCAGAGGAAGAGCGGGAGAAGGAGTTTGAGTGCATGTGAAGGATGAACAGACATAGGCTGGCAGACCAAATCAAAAAGCGAAAAAGTCAATACCCCGAGACTGCCATGCCGTCGGCGCGGTTGCAGAGATTGGCAAGCACCTGAGTGTTGATGGAAGTGGAGAGCGGCTTGACGCTGCCATCGACCCAGGCGAAATTCACGACTCCCCGATGGGCACTGCCGAACGAATACATCCCGGCGCGCTTGTCGCGGGAATGATGGGCGACAGGAATACCAGGTCCGCCAAGGCGGGTGAAATGCGTGAGGTAGCGTCCAAGGAACGCCGGGCCGTTGAAAGGCGCCTGCAGCTCTTCACCCTCCGGAATATGCGACTCACCAACCATCAGCGTACTGCTGGTGCCATCCCGCACGTCGCTGAGCCTTACGGAATCCTCCCAGCCTTCGAGGATCTGAGGTTTTTCGGATTTGTTGGAGGGATCGAGCGGAGACGCAACCTTCGGCCTGCTGGAAATCAGCACTCCCGTACCGCGGCCACCCCAGTAGAAGTCTGTTTCCAGCCCGAACGAACCCGGTGATGGATCGCCATGGTTTCCCATGTAATCGCTCACCATACCGCCAGGTACCTGCTGTCGCCCGACCACGCAGCCACACGGCGCGATAATCTCACGAGTCAGGTCGGCAGTGATCGCCTTTGCCGCACTTCTCCGTTCCGGACAGATATAAGTCGGCACCACGGCAGACCGGGCCTGGAGCGGATGCGTGCTGTAGGGTTCATAAAGGTTCCACTGGCGGGACAGATTGTCCTGCTCGACGTAGGGCAGGAGGTGAGCAAGCCAGGAGGGTTCGTCAAGCCCGGGTTCCCCGCCGCGGTTATTCAGCACCGGGTGCCGGCGGTAGAGCACGAGACGTGCGGGCGGCAGGCGTTGTTGTACGTCGTGGAAATTATGCAGTGCCACAGCAATTTGGCGCAGGTTGTTGCTGCACTGGGACTGACGAGCCGCCGCGCGGGCCTGCTGGACGGCAGGCAGCAGCAAACCAATCAGAACTGCGATAATGGCGATCACAACCAGCAGCTCGATCAGGGTGAAGCCGCGTCGGACACTGTTTCGTTGAATCAATCGTCTTCGCATCTGAAGGCTCCTGAGGTTGCTGATTTTTCCAAGTGTCATCGGGAATCCTAAGACTGAAAAAACACTCCGCAAGAACTCAACGAAGCCGAAATTCGCCATTTCTTTGAGAATACGAGCTTCATTTTACCAGTTATGTGCTTGTTCGCGAACTGCTCCCGAAAAACAGCGAAACGAGCAAAAAGCATTCCGCAACTAATCAGTTCTCCCCCGTAACGCTGAAGTCCAGGGTTTTCAGCAGACATTCGACGTTTTTCATGAACCCAGTTCGCCAAACCCCCGTATACTTCTGCAATCCTCACTCAAAACCTCACCATCGCTGTGATCCTGCAGTCCCGTCAAGGAAACCCTGTATGCTGAATCGCCGCCACCAGTGTCCCGGTGGGAACCTGATCCGCCTGGGCCTGATCATCACGGGATTGCTGTTCGCCGGCACCGCTGGATTCGCGGGGGACGAGCCTGTTCCGGCGGCCGGACCAGACGCCACTCCCGCTGCCCCGCCTGCTCCTGTGCCCGCAGTGTCTCCGATCGGACGATTCCTGACGCTCCCCACGCCCCTCACAGAAGCGTCACTCGCTACCCTGCAGAACGTCCTCGTTTCGCTGCGCGATCGGGCCTCCACCGAATCACGCCCGGCATCACTGGTGCTGGAAATTCCCTCCGGTTCAAGCCGCTCCGGCCTTGTCCGCGACCTCCTGAACCTGCTCATGTCCGCCGAATACTCCGCCGTTCGGCTGGTGGCCTGGATCCCCAAACCGGTCAGCGGTAATCACGCCACGCTCGCGCTTGCCTGCCACGAAATCGTGTTTGAACCACAGGCTTCGCTGGGAGATTTGGGGCGTGGCCAGCCGCTCGCCGCCGACGACCAGCAGTTCTATCAGTCGCTGGCCGACAGTCGTCGCAACCCCGGTCTGTCCCGTGGCATTATTCGCGCAATGCTGGACAATTCATCCGGGCTGTACCGCGTTCGCGTTCGCGATGCAGCGGGGCTTGAACAGACGCGGTTCCCAGCCACGGATGAACTTCAGGTCATGCGTCAACAACCTGTCGAAATTCTGGAAGCGACCGTGATTCGTGAACCCGGAAACCCAGCTCAGTTCACCGCCGACGACTGCCAGCGATTCGGCTTTCTTTCACAGCGCACGGCAAAAAATCGCCCGGAAGTTGCGGAACTCCTGCGACTGCCCCAGGAAGCCCTGCGCGAAGACTCCACCGCCACCCCGCGTTCCGCTCGTCTGATCGAGATCCACGGCGCTATCGGATCCTCCATGGGGGATTTCGCTCGCCGTGAAATTCGTCGCGCTCGCGCGGAAAAGGTCGGTGTGCTTATCGTCGAAGTCGATTCCCCCGGCGGCTCCAAAGACATCGCCGAGGACATCGCGATGCTGCTCTCGGATATCCCGGCCGAAGAAATGCAGACTGTTGCCTGGATACCCCGTCGTGCCCTCAGCGGAGGTGCTCTTATCGCCTTCGGCTGCGAGCAGGTTGTGGTCCATCCGGATGCGCAGATCGGCGACATCGGTGTCATTGGTCAGCTTGAACCAGGCGGCCA
This sequence comes from Planctomycetaceae bacterium, assembly GCA_046074645.1. Taxonomy (GTDB): domain Bacteria; phylum Planctomycetota; class Planctomycetia; order Planctomycetales; family Planctomycetaceae; genus SXXK01. The sequence continues at coordinate 19,593 of JBJTOP010000228.1, forward strand.
GTTCGAACGCGCGCCTGAAAAAATTGTCAGCCCCTTCCTCGAATTCGCCGCCACGCTTGCCCGCAAACGCGGTCGGCCCCCCGCTCTGCTCCAGGCCATGATCGACCGAGATCTCGAAGTCTTCCAGGCCACCAGCAAAAAAACCGGAGCTGTTACCTGGATGAGCGATCCCGAACTCCAGGCTCAGGCAGATGAATGGGTCAAAGGTCCGCTCGTCCCCGAAACACGCAAAGGTGTCCTCCTGACCGTCGGTGGCCAACGCGCCAACGAACTGCGACTCGCAGAACCACCCTGCCAGGATCTCACCGAACTCCGCCAGCGACTCGGACTGCCCCCCGAAGTGCTCCTGCCACCCGTACAAAAAACATGGGTCGATGGACTCGTCGCCTTCCTCAACTCCGGCTTCGGCGCCTTTCTGCTCGTCACCGCCGGAATCCTCTGTGTCTACATCGAAGCTCACATGCCATCCGGACTGTTTGCCATCCCCTCCATCATCTGCTTCTCGCTGTTTTTCTGGAGCCGCTTCCTCGGTGGCACTGCCGGTACCCTCGAACTCGTCCTGTTCCTCCTCGGACTCGGACTGCTGGCCGTCGAGATCTTTCTGATCCCGGGGTTTGGGGTCTTCGGCGTTTCGGGCATTCTGCTGACACTCGCGTCGCTGGTTATGGCCAGCCAGACATTCTCCGGCATCTCCACCACCCGCGCCTTCGACGAAACTGTGACCAGCCTGACCTCGATTCTCGGAGCCCTCGTTACCGTCGTCATCGCCGCCATTCTGCTCAACCGCTTCCTGCCCTCCATCCCATTCTTCAACCGCCTCGTGCTCGCACCCCCAGGCAGCCCAGGCTACGAAGGACCACGGCTCAACCCCGCACTGCTTGCCAATCAGGGCATCGGCAGTCCGGTCGAAAGCGGTGAATCCGGCATCACAATCTCCAGCCTCCGCCCCGCCGGTCGCGCGCAGTTCGGCGACCGCTTCGTCAACGTCCTCAGCGAAGGGGGATGGGTTGATGTCGGTGTTCAGGTCGAAGTCGTTGAAGTCGCCGGTAATCGTGTGATCGTTCGACCCGTGCAAACGGCATGAAACCTCGATTCGCGTTACGACGATTCAGAGTTCCCGAATCCCTCGCGGTCGCAACGCAGATGCCGCCGCCTCGGAAGCGTTGCAACTCCCCTCTCAAGCCGTACCCGAGCCGCGCCCGTCAGGAAGCGGAAACCCCACCCACAAAAACCGCCACTAAAAGGTGCATGGCACCCGAAATGCCATGCCACGGCATGCGGTCGATGTCAATCGGCCGGTAACGGTTACAGGAATACAGGTGCCATGCACCTATACCGCCGGAACCCAGTTTTTTTCCATACCCAGACGCCTTTTGCGGACCGTGCAGGTGCCATGTACCTTACGACTTCCGGCGCGGCGATTTGGTGGTGATTCCACTCCCTGACGGTCGCGGCTCGGTTGGGGTGTTTTGCGGCGGTGTTTGGGGAAATTTTATTGCGATTTCGGGGTAGCGTGGTGCATGGCACTTTTGCACTTGTCCACATCGGACCATTGCCACGCGACAAGGCGTGCGGTCGATGTCAATCGGCCGGTAACCCCTGCGAGGTGCATGGCACCTTCAATGCCATGAACCGGCAGCAATCACTGCCCCCCGCCCTCATTCATCGGTCCCATTTGTCCCATGAGTCCCATAACATCCTCGCGGGGGGCACAACCGTGCAGGTGCCATGCACAACCGTGCTGGTGCCATGTACCTTGCGACTTCCGGCGCCGCGATTTGGTGGTGATTCCACTCCATGACGGTCGCGGCTCGGTTGGGGTGTTTTGCGGCGGTGTCTGGGGGAATTTCATTGCGATTGGCGGTAGCGTGGTGCATGGCACTTCTGCAGTTGTCCACATCGGACCATTGCCACGCGACAAAGCGTGCGGTCGATGTCAATCGGCCGGTAACGTCCCTTGAAGGTGCATGGCACCTGACATGCCATAAGCCGGCAGCAATCACTGCCCACCGCCCTCATTCATCGGTCCCATTCGTCCCATGAGTCCCATAACATCCCCGCGGCGGGCACGACCGTGCAGATGCCGTGCAGGTGCCATGTACCTTGCGACTTCCGGCGAAGCGATTCGGTAGTGATTCCACTCCCTGACGGTCGCAGCTCGGTTGGGGTGTTTTGCGGCGGTGTTTGGGGGAATTTCATTGCGATTCGGAGTGGCGTGGTGCATGGCACTTTTGCACTTGTCCACATCGGACCATTCCCACGCGACACGGCGTGCGGTCGATGTCAATCGGCCGGTAACGTCCCTTGAAGGTGCATGGCACCTGACACAGGGCGTGGCACCTGACACAGGGCGACTGGTCTCCGAGAACATAGATCCTGGCATTTCATGCCAGGCTGACGGAACTGGCCTGACGGGCCGCAAACGCAGCAGCAATCAGTGGCCCGGAGTTGCACTGAATCACGGGACGCCAGGGACCTGACGTCCCACGGACGAGTATCAACCACTCCGCCAACCCCGAACCAGGCGCTGAACCTGCGGGCTGACACTATGCGCAAAACCTCTGTGGCACGACGCCCACGGGAAACGGCCCGCCCGCCGCAGCTCAGGCTGTGACTGAGATGTCAGAAAGTGCAGTCGACCGCATACTCGCCGGCGAAAAAACAGTGGAGCTCCGTCGCCAGCGGCCGCGGGATGTCACGGGGCAACAGGTTGTGCTCTATGCGACCACGCCGGAGAAGCAGTTGAAGGGGATCGCCAGAGTGACGGAGATTCGCACCCTGCCCCCGCAGACGCTCTGGCCCGTCGTGCAACATCAGGCATGCGTGACGCAGGACGAATATCAGCGGTACTTTGCAGGATCCGATCAGGCTGTTGGGATCTTTCTGGCGGACGCGATTGCCTTTGAACATCCCCTGTCCGTGGAATCACTGCGGCAGGCCTCGCCGGGCTTTCAGCCACCACAGGGGTTTCGGTATTTGACGGCCGAACAGCGGCAGCTGATTGGTTCCCTGGCAGTCGCCACACGGGGGCGGAAGTGGGCGGCGTAGATGTTGCCGACTTCACGCCACACGCGTGCAGATCGCAGCTGAAAGGGGCTGCGATTCCGGCGAGGCAGTCCGCATACGCAGCCACCCAAAATGGAACGGCGGACATCGCCGAGGGCGTAAAGTCGAAACGACGGGGCTGCCGAGCTTCCTGTAAAATCCCCGGTCACAAGTCCTCGACCAGCGCAAAAAAGGCAATGAACAGCCCGCTGGTAACCGGCCAAAGCTCAGTTTGATGTTCTCTCCTGTGCGGCTGGAAGGTCAACAGGTGACCGGTGGGAACAGCGCTTTCAAGACCCGAAATTCCACCGGTTTGACGGCGCGCAGCAGGAGGGGCAATCGTGGGATGGTAAAACGCCGTGAACGCGGCTCATAGTCGCGTTTCGCTCTGCGAAACGGATACCCAGACTTTTCACTGCTGAAAACCTCAAGCCAAGACCTTTCCTTGCTCAAGCGAAAAACGCCCCTGAACTCGTGGCTGACCGTCGTTTCACCATCGCAGTTTCACCATCGCACGGCGATCATTAACTTTCCCAACTTGTTTCCTTCAAAGAATTTCACTCTGCTGAATTCCCTGGACGTCTCCTTCCGCGTCTCCTTCCGCCCGGCCGTTGGGTGAAATCGCCTCCCCCATGCGATGCTCCGGCGTTCTGCTGGAAAGCTCGGGGGCCAGCCCCCGAACTCACGGGAATTTTGAGGCATGGCGCCACGGTTCAATTTCTGAGCGAAAAAAGCGGCGATGCATGCAGGGCTGGAGCGACGCAGCGACTGCCAAAAACGTGGGCCGCGACTTCTGCGGACCCGATTAGTTGCTGCCTGACTGCGGTGACGCTGAAAGGAAGATATTGGGCAGTGAATTTCTTAATTCTGAGCGTTCCAGAGTTCTTCTTCGGTAACCCCCAGCGCCTGTGCAAATCGTACGATCGTTCTTCGCTGCGGTCTGCATCTGCGATTCAACATGTTGCTGATTGCTGGCTGACTGACTCCCATCAACGACGCCAGCGTCTCCTGCGACATGTTTTTTTCTTCCATCTTTGCTCGCAAACATGCAGCAAATGAGGCTTCCTCTCGAAGTCGCAAGGTACATGGCACCCACACAGTCCGTTCGTGCGTCCAGTCGCGTTGCCAGGGAGTGCGGGGATGTTAATCCCCCATTAACGGTGCGTGTCAGGGCGCGGGTGTGTTCAGCGTGGAATGCGGATGCAGGCATCGCGTTGCTGGTTGTGGTGGCGAACGCTGGCGGCGGCAGGGACGTTACCGGCCGATTGACATCGACCGCACGCCTTGTTGCGTGGCCATGGTCCGATGTGGGTTCCGAAACGCGAATTCCATGGCGATTGCGGTATGGCAGGGTACATGGCACCTGAACGGTTCTTCACCTGCTTGTCTGGGTGATGGCCAGCCCGTCGAGCCAGATGGTCAGTGGCGGTGCGCCCCACGAGTCGAAGGCGATGGAGATGGCCTGAATTTCCTTTGGCAGCTCACCGTCACGTTTCCAGACATCGCTGCCGCTCAATGGAATTTCCAGCAGTCTCCAGCCTTCGCGTTCCTCGCTGTGCTGCAGTTCCCGCATCAGGTCTCGTCCGGCTGCTGGTTCGAGATGACACAGCTGACCTGCGAGACCATGCAGCGTGAAGAAGGGGCCGCCCTGCCAGCCGGTGACGTCAGAATTGATCACTCGGAGCCACACAGAAACCTGCTGCTGATCACTGGCAGGGATCCGCAGCGACTGGTCAGTGGGCCATGTGAGCGCTGCGCGGAAGCCTGCATAAGGGTTGATGTGCACCCGGAGTGCCTGCTGCCCGATCAGTGCGGTGTGTCTGTCGATGGAGAATTCCGCGCGAGAGGTCTGCTGATTGCTGCGAATGCGTTCGTGGAAGTCGGTGATCGACCAGCCGGTGGCTTCATGTTCGGTGCCCAGCTCTGTGACGGGGGCCACGGCATAGACGTGTCGCCAGGCAGGTTCGGTGCGTCCATGAAGGGTGGCGTTGAGTCCGATCCGGTGAAATCCTGGTCGGTCAAACTGTTGCCGAAACGTCTGGCCGGGCTGGAGTGGCGAATCGCCGGTTTTCCAGAGAAATTCGGGGGATTCTGTGGTGGATGCGGTAATCACAGCCTGCCATTCGGCGACTTTGCCGACCATCACCACCCCGGGACCCTGCACGGTCGCTTGAAACTCTGCTGCCGGCTCAGACTTCTGACTGGCCGGTACTTCGCGGATGTTCTGTACGTTGCCGTCCCAGAACTGATCCGCAGCACTGTTGTGCTGAAACTGGTTGCCAGCGAGGGTAATCCAGTCGGCATGCTGGCCATAGATTCCCCAGCGGTTTTCATGGAGCTGATTGTCTTCGAGAATCCAGTGCCACGCTTGCCATTTTTTGCCATTGGAAGCAGCATCGCCAATCAGCGCGATTCCGGCACCGTTGTTGCCGACGCAGCGATTGCCGCGTGCCAGTGTATGACTGGAGGAACCGAACAGAAACACGATGCCCGCATGACCGGCATCCGGGAGGTGGGGTGAGTTGTGGTGACCGCTGGCAAGTCCGTTGAATGAGGCTTCGTTGTTGATGAGTCGTGTCTGGTCGGAGCCACCGAGCCAGAAGCCGTAGCTGCAGTGATTGGCCGTATTGGCGATGAACGTATTCCGCGGCGCCCAGCATTCGATGCCGTTGTTGTTGGCATACGAACAGTCATTGGCTTCGAAATGATTATCCGTACTGCACCACCCATTGAGCACTCGCACAAAAATCCCGTCACCACCGTGAGTACAGTCGTTGTGGAGAAACACGTTTTCGCAGGAACCGCTCTCGATCAGGACGCTGGTGGAGTCGCGGGCGTGCACTTCGCCCGGGGCGATGCGAATGCCACGGCTGAGTTTGTTGCGGCGAATCGAATTACGGCAGGCAGTCCAGAGCTTCAGACAGGTGTTGGAACAGTCGGAGAAGTCGTTGTCGATCATCAGGTTGTCACTGGAGTCCAGCAGTACGCAGCCATCCCAGACACGATTCGCGCGGTTGCGAAGCAGTGTGGAATGACTCACACGGTCCAGCAGCATTCCGCCTCGGCGACCGTTCTCGCCCCAGCCAAAATCAGGATCATGGAAGTTGTCGGAAAAGTTGCAGTTCTCTATGAGCCATCCGGACCCGTTGCGGATGACCAGACCAGTTTCCCAGCCGCGTGCGTTGATGTTGCGAAGAGTCACATTGGAGACACCCTCCGCCAGAATGGCCGTGCCTCGAAACTTCTTCGCCGGCGTACCAGCCTCGATCGGACTCCCAATCAGCCACGCACCGTTCCCATCAATCGTCACACCGGAGCGTCGCACAATCAACGCCCCGTAGGTTATGGCAGGATCCAGCGTCGTATCCGCAGTGATCTCGAGCACCCTGGGGGTCGTTTCATTGGCGGCAGCAGAAAAACCGGCTGACAGCAGCACGACGATGACGAAAGTGCCAGCAGGGAAAACCTGGAACATGACTGGGAGCCTGAAGAGGTTACGGATGAGTTCTCCGCGAATCATAACCAGTCACCGCCGGCAACGCACAGGCTCACCACCACGGAAGACGGTGAAGTCCCCACGGTGAGTTCCGGTGAGCCTTGGGCGGATATTTCCAGAATCACGGATGCAGGTGCCGGGGGGCGGCTGCGGGTGCCATAAGGGGGAAGGCCGGTGTCGAGGGATGCCGGTGCCAGGGGATGCCGGGGATGCCGGTGCCATGCACTTCAGGCCGTTCTTCCTGACCCTGTTCGGCATCTTCGCTGACTGTCCCCGGCGTCGTAAGGAATGCTGCGGATACCTGTGAATTCCCTGCAGTTTTGGTCTTCAGGTGCATGGCATCCTGAGTTCACCGTGGCACCCTGACTTCACCGTGGCACCCTGAGTTCACCGCACCTTGAGTTCACCAATTTACGCAGTGATGCTGACAAACCCATTCATTTGAGTAGTGATACAAACTCCGCCATTGACAGCCCCGCACCTCGGAGAATCGCTTTCAACGTACCGCGTTTGATCATCTTTTTGCCTATGTTGCGGAACAGTGACAACTGCTTTGTGGCCTGGCTTTCTGTATTGCAGATGGCTACCGCTGCTTCTCACCAGAGCAAAACCGCTGGCCTCCAAAACCCTTATGACGTCGCGCGCCCGCACGGCGGGCATACGGGCACTTTCATTCTTTGATTCTGACGCGATGTCGTCGTTTTGAGGATTCATTGATTCTGAGCAGTCGCGGACAGATCAACCACCACTCTCTTCTCAACCGTCCCTTCCTCAACAAAATCCTCTTCCCAGGGAATTTCACCACAAGACAGGTGCTCAGCCAAGGCCCCTGCGAGCGCGTCTACGATGTTTTCGAGCGCTTCAGCAACTGTTTCGCCCTGGCTGGCAACACCTGGAAGGTTTTTTGCGTAAACACGAAATGAACCATCTTCTTCCTGAATCAGGCCAACGCGGCACTCGAATCGCGTATTCTCTGGAAATTCACGCCAGTCCAGGTTGGAAAGCGTTGTGCTACTATTCGTCAATGCTGACATCTGAATCATCCTGCGTGGCGGAAACTCGATACGAACCAATCATTTCGTCTGCCGCAAAAACTTCAACAGCGTAATGGCCAGGCCCTCGAAAAGAGAATGATGGAAGAGGCACGGAAACCTCTACTGTGGCCAATCGATCCTGTGAACTCAATGGAAAACTTGTCTCACAAATCACCGAATTGTCAACGAGGTAGACAATCCTGATGGTGAACTGAACTTCCGACTGCAACTCCGTGATGCTCAGAAAGAGCCACGGATTGCCCGCACGACGGACGTCCTTTACAGCAACCATCCGCTGGCCAGTTGCCGATTCGTTCGCCGGCTGAGCTTTTCGCAACTTCACGGAATTAAACGTACCCGCAATGACGTACTGTCTTGTCAGAACGTCCTGGTAGACTTTCTCTGCCAAAATCATGGACTGAATGCGAGGGAGCGCGGAAATTCCAGACCTTCTGTCAAGTGTTCACGATTCGAAAGTATTCGGAAAAATGTAACGTTCGTCAACACTGATTCAATCATCGCGCTGCCACCAAACGAGCGAATTGGTGAGATCACGCACCGGGGGTTCCAAAAAACCAATCCACCAATCGTGATTAGGTCGCGTCTCATCAAAGATGGGGCATTTTGCCGCAACTTCGCAGCCGGGATGCAGGTGCCATGCACCTCAAGGCACCTGCAGGACTCTCCTGCACCTTGAGTTGTCTGTGACTGGAACTGCCATTGCGGCTCGTTGGACGGCAGTGAGCAGCGGCCGATCTGGTTTGGGCCAGGGCGTGCATATCCACCCGCGGGTAGCGGCGACTACATGGGTTGTCGTTTGAGTTGTGCGGCGAGGGCGCGAAGAACGCAGAGGCCCAGGGGCCTCTTACGGGCTGATTGACATCGGCCGCGCGGGGCGTTTTGCGGGGAAAAGCTGGGTGGACGTTTCGCGGAGCAACACGCGACTCACGTTGCTTGCTTCGCCCCTGCAAGTCGGAGCGCTCCTTTTTGCGGGATCCGGACGGTAAACAATCAGTTTCCAGCGCGCTGGATCCAGCCGGTGGCTTCGGACTGGAGATCGGGTTGCGGGGCAGTGGAGGGGGTGCTGGCAAAGTACCAGCGTTCGATGCGTTCGATGGAGCCGGCAAGATCGCTGGCGGCAGAACCCTGCAGGCTGGTCTTTTGCTGGATATCACGGAGCAGTGTGAGCACAGAGAAGGGCGTAATTTCTGAAGGTATCTGCCAGCGTGGTCCGGTGACTGCGACGAGTGCTGGCTGGCGACGGAGAAAGTACCACGCGGCAATACCGGAGGCAGTAACCACAAGGAAACCAATCACCCACGCCGTGTAGCTGGTTACTGGCTCATCATAGGACTGCTGCAGGGCTACTGTCTGCTGGACAGATTCGAGGTCAGCATCGTTGAATCGCTGGAAGAGCAGTTCTTTTGGTTCGATCTTTGCTGAGGCGAAGCTGAAGGAGCGAGTTTCGCTGGCGGTGCGTTCGCGACGGTCTTTCAGGGAGACGTTCCAGAGGCGTTCAGAGAGTACGGCGGGTGCGCGACTGGCGTCGTCGAATTTGGAGACGGAGAGTTTGTTGTCTTCGACAGCGGCGACTGTGAAGTCGTCGAATTTGAGTTCAACAAGTTGTTCGAGTTCAGGTACGAGTCCTCGACCGACGGCCTTGATTTCCAGCAGCAGTTTTCCTGAGGCGGCTTCGCGTTCATCCAGTGTTTGTGTGATGGTGAGTTCTTCAACGGGGCGTGGGTCGCCTGCAGGGGGCGAGCAGTCGAGGGAAATATTGGTGGATTCGACAGGGAGCACGACGTAGCCTGTGGTATCGAGGAAGTCGAGGTCGAGGCGGACGGGCGGGAGGCGATCAATTTCCGGACCGCGGGCTTTGAGCAGCAGGTAGGCATACGGAGTGACTCGCCAGCCCGCTTCGGGATCGGGCTGCGACTGGATGGATTCCGGTTCGAAGGTGACGGAGAGGACTTCGAAGTGTTCATCGAGTGCTGCGCGGGCGGCTTTTTCGAATTTGTCGCGATAGTTTTCGTTGGGGCGGCCGTTGTTATAGTAGTAGCCGCCACCGGCATTCTGGTTTTGTAGATAGCGCGAGAAGCCACCGGACTCGCGTTCGATGGCAGCGGAATGTCTCAGAGACACCAGCACACCGAAGGGCGTTGAATGTCCGACGCGGACGGAGCCATCGACAGTGGCCTGGAGCTGAATTTCGGTGACAAGGTCCTTGTAGTAATCGAATACCTGCTTCGCTTCACGGGCCTGCGGACGTTCTCCGGCGAGTTTGAGTCCTTCGCGGACGTAGCGGAACTTGACCGACGGATTAACAGTGCTCATGCGAGTAAACAGGTCATTGGCGAACATATCCAGATGTCGTTCGCGAACTTCGCCGGGCAGATTCTGCAGGGCTTCGCTGATGAGCGGAATCTGTTCGGGGATTGCCACGCGTTCCTCGGAGATGCGTTCGAGCGAGGCATCTCCGAGAGCCGCATAGAACCAGGTATTGAAGGCGTCGATGCTGAATTTGTCCTGATCGAGCTGTTGGACGGTTTCTGAGTAGGCTGCTGCGGCATCACGAAGAGCGGCGAGGGCTTCGCGTCGGCGTTCGATGAATTCGGAGGATTTGGCGAGGTCGTTCTGATAGTTGTTCAGGTCATGCAGGAGAGCTCCACGAACGGAGAGCAGTTGCCAGCTGCGGGGCTGTTGGGCGAGTGCAGTGGCACAGAGGCCGAGAGCGGATTCGTAGCCGCGGAGCACTTCTGCTTCGATTTCGGCCTTTTTGCGATTGGTACCGGCAGCCTGCTGGACCTGGGGATTGCGCCAGACGGTGCTGAGGGCCGTGCGCATGCCATTGAGCAGCAGGGCGAGCGTTTCGGGGCGGACGAGTTTCAGGTCACCGAAGACGGCTTCGAGGTCCTGCTGCTGGTAGACTTCGGCGGCGCTGTGGACTTTGGTGAAGGCGGTGGCCAGCCATTCTTCGTTGATGCCTTCAAGGTTCAGCGCACGGATGCGTTTGACCCATTCGGCAAGTTCCAGCAGATTGCGTTTCTGCTGGCTGCGAGTGAGTGGGATGGCGTTGAGTCGTTCGTTGTAGCCGAACGAGAACATATAGGGGTTGGTACGGCGACGTTCGTTGTTGGGATCATTATTCTCGGACCACGTGGACAGGAATGTTTCGACGAGTCCGCGAGCTTCCAGCGGGTGAGTTTTTGCGAGCTGTTCGATCCAGGGAAATGCGAGCGTTTCTTCTTTGACTTTGAGGTGCAGTTGAGCGGAGGCGGCGGCAAATGTGGGGACGAAGCCTGATTCGAGGAAGGCCAGCCAGCGATCATTGGGGCGGGCATCGAGCAGTTTGCCGGAGGGAATCGGGCGCGGCATTCCGTTCTGCATCTGCATCTGCCGCATTTGTTCGGCAGGGTCCTGCTGCCAGAAGAAGTTGCCGAACTGATCGCGCTGCATCCGCGGCCCTCGAGAGGTGCTGGGGTCCCATTCAGCGGAGTAGCTGGCTTCGCGGAGCCAGTTAACGAGCAGCAGGTGGAGCACAGGGCGCCAGGCGTCGGTATTGTCGCCGGCGTGTGTCAGCAGGGCTTCGACGGCGGTTTGCTGGAGCAGCAGTGTTTGCAGGCGTTCGTCGGGATCCTGTGCCTGTTCACCCATATTGCGGGCGGCGGCAGCACCGATACCGCTGAGTATTCTGCGGCCGCGTTCGGGTTCGCCGGTGAAACTTTCGGCCAGCCATTTTTCGCCCAGTTCGCGGCGAAGCTGAGGTACAAGCTGTACGGCGCGGCGGAGCGCAGTTTGCTGAATAATTTCCTGCTGGGCGGCGGCGAGCAGACCTGGTTTGGAGTGGTCGGCAGGTGGAGTTGCCGGGGCAGCCGGGTTGGGAGCGGGTGCTGGGGCGACAGCCGGAGCTGGTGGCTGCGGAGGTACGGCGAGGATTGCCTGGACTGCGGTCCAGGCCTGTTCGAGTCGCTGGCGGTCCGGCTTTCGCTGATGAAGGCTGACAAGCACCTGTGAGTGCAGGTTGAGGTTTTTGAGGTCTGCGGCCGCGATGGCAGCGTCGAGCGTCGGGAGGAAGCTGAGGCAGTCTTCCAGACGTCCGGCGGCGAGCAGAATCGCCGCGGCGACTTCCTGAGTAAGTTTGCGATTGGGCGTATCGACGCTGAGTCGAGCGCGGAAGGTTTCGGCCAGCGCGGTGGCCGATTCGCCTTCGTCCGCGGAGCTTGCGGCCAGCGATCCGAGCTGGCTGCGGCGGGAGTCTGAGAGAGTACTGGCGGGGCAGAGTTCGATCAACTCGACCAGGTCCGCAGCCCGAATCAGATTTTTTTCTCCGATCATCTGATTCATGCGGTTTTTGGGCGCCGAGGCGGGGCCCTGGAGGAGTGACTGCAGAAGACGATCATAGACCTGCTGGCGGTCAGATTCCTGGAGTGTTTGCAGGGCGCTGTGAACGGCGGCCCAGTCGCCCTGTGTGACGGTGCGTCTGAGCTGGTTGAGAGCGGAGCGGAACAGCAGAAAGTCAGCGCGGGCTTTGGCGGCCGCGGCGGCACGTTCGGCGGCGGCTGGATCGGGGTTGGGCGTTGGGGTGGGTTCGGGAGTGGGTGCAGGAGGAGTGGGTTGGGGCTGATCAGCCGGGGGGGCGGGAGTTTCGGCGGGTTTGGGGCTGGCCCAGAGTTTGAGGATCGACGATGGTCGGCGGTCGAATTCGAGCGACTGCAGGAGTTGCTGTTTCTGTTGAGCGAGCTGATCCGGTGAGTCGGGAACGGGGCCTTCACTGTCGGCTGCAGACATCGTGGACGGGTCGCTGCCGTCCTGCATCATCATCAGTTCGCTGGGATCGATACCCGCTTCGATGGCCTGGCGAAGTTGTGCCGGACTGATGCGGGTTGCCCGCAGCTGGGCAGCTGCGGGTGTGGAAGCGACAGAGATGGTCAGCAGGGAGCAGACCGCGAACACCGTCCAGTGACGCATGGGAGTACTCTGAGAAAGGTAAAATCATCGAGCAAAGTCGCGTTTCGCTCTGCGAAACGAACCCTGAATGAAGGCGAGGCGTGACGGACGTTTCGCGGAGCGAAACGCGACGAATCAGGACCCTTCGCCGTCAGCGGGCTTGCCAGCAGACGAGCCGCGGGCGTCAGATTTCTTCTGGCCCATTTTTTTCGGCGACGGCCGACGGGAACGGCAGTTGCTGCAGCAGTTCTGGCAGGGTTTTGGAATCGGCAGCCCCTGCAGATCACTGAGAGCCATCTGTTCGAGACGGATGGCGGCTTCGAGGTTTTCGAGCTGGCGTGTGACTTCGCCTGAGCTGTTGCCGGCTTCGGCCTGTTCGGCAAGCAGTCGATAGTTTTGACGGGCGGATTCGATTTCCGGCTTCCAGTCAGTTTCCGGGAGGCCTTCAAGTCGCATCAGCCATGTGAGGTAGTACTGGGAAGACGCGAGAGCTTCGCGGACCTGAGCCGTGAATCGGGGATCAGCGGGTTGAGCATCGGTGGCTGTGATTTCACCGAGCAGCTTTTTGAGATCTTCGCCGGCTTCGGGCAGTCCGGCACCATGAATCTGCGCCTGAGCCAGTTCCAGTCGCAGAGTGCGGCGAAGTTCGTCGGCGTCGTCCGGGAGCAGTTCGAGTGCGGTCTGCAATTGTTTTGAGGCCCGCGTCCACTGGGCCTGGCGGGCCAGATTACGACCGGACTGCAGATGCGCCCCGACCTGATCCATTCGCGCATGAGCTTCTCCGGCACTGAAGTGGTAGAGAAACCCGGCGAGTGGAATAATCAACCAGATAATCAGCAAAGTCTTGCGCATGGTGATGGCCCTCTAAAAGGACTGAAGGAAGCAACGGATCACTGGAATGGCTGTTTGCAGTCACCGATTCATCATATTTCGATTCATCATATTTACTGACAACTTTGAAGCAGGACAACGCGATTCAACCACGAATCTGCGGGAATTTTCACGAATCCGAGGACCTGGGGAACTGAACAATCTCTATAGACAGCTGTGCAACTATTCGTGTGAATTCACCTGAATTCGTGTCAATTCGTGGTTGTGAAACTCTGTTGTCGCTTCAGGACGAGATGACCTGAGTATTCTGTACTGAACTGGTAGCTTTGTCCATACCCTGCCGAACAGGGTTTGGGGAGTTGCGGATGCCGGGGAGCCAGGGGGAGCCGAGGTAGTGGAGCAGGATGGGGGTGAAGGCAAGGAGACTAGTGGTGGCGAGGAGGATGGTGAGTGCCAGTTGGCGGAGTGTCCAGAAGGACCGTTCCTGGCCTTCGGCGGAAAGAGTCAGCTTCCGCAGGAGTTCGCTGGGGAGATGTTTGTCGTTGCCGTTGTGGTAGACCCCCTTCAGTCGGACGGCGATTTGCCGCAGAGTGCTTATGTCCTGCTTCGAGTTGCGGCCATTCAGAAACGTGCCGTTGACGGGATCACCCACTCCGACCACCACCACATCGGCCACGGAGGGTGGCATTTTGGGCATGCCGGTGGCGGGGACAGTGTCGCCGTCGCTGACGAGGACAACCGTGGTGCTTCTGGGACGCCAGCCTCGAGCCGTGTCGGCTGCAGCCTGGATACCGGAGAACAGATCGGTCTCGCCCGACCGGAACGCAAAATGCATCGGCAAATCGTTCAGAATATTTTCCACGACCGCGATATCTTTGGTATCAAGCACGACCGGGAGCGCTTTGGTGTAGGTGGCGATGACTGTCACGCGGTATTCATTCATGGGGATGCGGCGGAACCACGATTCCATCACCTCACGAGCACGGACCATGCGGCTTTGTTTCCCGTCCACTCCGGCATCCTGCAGGCGCATGCTGGGAGACACGTCAAGGACCAGCACAGCGTGCTTGAGTTTTTCGAATGGCACTTGCCTTTCCTGTCCCGGAACACGAACCTGAGGGGGCAGCAGCAGCAGGATCACCATTGCCCAGGTGGCTGCGGCGGCTGAGAGACAGCGAAGGGCCGGAGCGATGCGAGCCCACGTGCGTGGGCGTCCGGTGGGGCCAAACACCAGCGTCTGAATGCGGCGAATGCGACGGGCGTGCAGCCATTCGGCAGCAGCCAGGATCACTGCGGCGAGAAGAGCAGCGGCGATTGTGAGCCACCACTGGGATGCTGTGAGTTGCCCGGCGTCTACCACGGCGTGTACCTCAAACCAAACGCTGCACCAGCGGTCAGCAGGGCAAGGCTGAGCCCTGCCGTACAGAAGGGGGCCAGCGCGTCGATGTATTCAATTCCAATCTGTTCAATTTCCGCAGGCTTCATGGCATCGATGCGGCGGAAGACGGTTTCCAAAGCGGCAGGGTCACCGGAGATGAATGCTTCTCCACCGGTGATTTGAGCAATGTTGGAAATCTCTGCGGGGATTTCCGTGTCCCCGATATGAATTCCGAAGAGCACAATGCGGGCATCCCGAAGCTCTCTGGCGGTTTCTTCGTCCGCCCCGTTCATCAGATCAAAGCTCTGGCCATCCGATACAAGGATCACCATGCGATCACCCTGTTCCTGTTCTTCCAGAAACCCACGACACGCGCTGAGTGCACGCGCAATCATTGTCCCGCCACCAATAGCGCGCTGAGAGTCCGGACGCATGAATGGCAGTGAGCATTCGAAGGCGGATACGTCGCGGGTGAGCGGGCACCAGCGGACGACATCCTGTGCGAAAAACGTCAGTCCGAAGGCATCACCTTCGCGGAAATGCAGAAACTGATTAATGGCCTTCATGGATGCGTCGTACCGGTCACCCTCGCCGAAGGGCGCCAGCATACTCCCGGAACAATCGACACAGAACATGATGTTGGTGAGCTTTCGCTGGGTGATCGGGCTTCCGGTGGTCTGCGGATTGGCAGCGATGATCACGGCGATTGCGAGCAGGGCTGGTGTGAGTGATTCTGCGGCGGCGATGAGTCGACCGATCAGGATCCGGGAAGGCCGGGAACCGAAGTCCACGGGCAGCGCCACTTCGCGACCTCGCAGTTTCCAGAGTCGGGCCAGCAGCAGCGCGGGGATCAGCAGTCCAGCGAGCACCCAGGGGCGTTCGAAGGTGTACAGCAGAGAACGGAGGTCGAGGGCTGCGAGGATCATCACGGAGCCCTTTCTGTGGAGTGTTCAGAACGCTCCACCAGCTTCTGCAGGGGCAGGAGCAGATCGGCGAGTTCGGCGGCGTCACCGCGCTGAGGACGATCGTACAGCCAGCGCTCCAGCTGTCGCAGGAGCGGACCGGATTCGGGGTCGGAAAGCAGGGTCTGCTGCAGGGCCACGGGTTCCAGTTCGGCGAGCTTTCGCTGTTCTCGCCAGAACCCGACAATCAGCGTTTCAAGGCTGGCTTTGTCGGCCGTGGAGAGTTCACCGCGACTGATAACCGCCTCCAGCTGCACTCGAATCTGTTCCAGCCGACTCCGCCCCGAGGACCCTGACGATCCGTTGACTGAGGTCTGAGGGCGGAACCAGATGAACGCAGCAAGACCGGCCAGCCAGAAGAAAACCAGCAACCCCAGCAACACACGATAGCCACCCACCCAGCCACTCGATGGTGATCGCAGTTCGTTGGGAGTGAACCGTTCGGGGGCCAGCACTGAGGTGACGTTGACGGGGAGTGCGGGCAGGTCAGCAGTGGAGGTGCCGTCGCGGCGACGCAGCCATTGGGTGAGGTCATATTCACCCGGCTTTTCTCCGCTCCACGTCATGTTATAGCGGAAGCCATCGCCGTGCGGATAGACGCCGTCGATGCGGATGATGATGAGGCCTGCGGCGGAACCTGTACCCGCATCCGGGATGAGTTCAGTGCCGGGGAAAAAAACCTGAGTGATGGGCGCGAACATCCCAACGGGGGCTGTGAGTTGTGCATCGCCATCGATGCGGGCCGGCGCACGTTCAGAAGTTTCCGACTGATCGGCTGACTGGGCGCATGTCACAACCGGAAGCAGGAGTAAGGCCAGCAGAAATGTGACGGCACGCGGCGCCATCGACGTGTGAGCAAGAGTGTTCATCGGGCACCTCGATTCCACACGCCGCGGGCTTTGAAGAAGTTGCGAACAAGCGGCAGCCAGTGCTGGTCGGTGCGAATCACGAGGTGATCCACGCCGCCCCGCTTGAGCTCCTGCTGGAGTTCGGCCTGCGACGTGTGAGTGTCGTCGGAATGAGCGACCAGCGTGCGCCCCGTCTCCGCTTCGACAGCCCGCAGATAACCAGCCGCGGGAAGGCCTTCTTCAAGCGGGTCACGAAGTTGCAGCACAATGCACTCATGTCGCTGATTGAGCTGACGGATGGAGGCCACTGCTCGAGGATCGTGAAGATCACTGAGAATAATCAGCAGTGTGCGGTTGAGCAGGGACGGGGAGAGGCGATTCAGACAGTCAGACAGATGCGTCTGTTCGTCGAATCGATAGCGACGCAGCTGCAGCAGCCACTGGAGAATTGTGTCTCGGGAAAGCGATGGGCGAACGTGCAGCGTGGAATCGCCGGTGGTGAGCAGTCCCACAGGGCTGACGCGTTCCAGACAGGCCAGCCCCAGTCCGCCGGCCAGCTGCAGTGCGGTTTCGTATTTGCTGCGGCGAAAGGACGAAATGGTCATGGACGCGGACGTGTCGAGCAGCAGATAGCAGGGGAGTCGTTTGGGGGTTTCGAATTCGCGAATCCACGGTTTGCCTGTGCGCGCCAGAATTCTCCAGTCAAGTGCTCGAACGGGGTCGCCGGGCTGATACTGCCGTGACTGGACATATTCAATCCCGCTGCCACGGAATGGGGAACGATCTGTGCCGTAGCTGAAACTGTCGGCCAGCTTTTTAACAGCAATGATGAATTGCCGCGAGTCGGGGAGATGAATAGGTGCGGTCTGTCCGTACATCAGAAACCTTTAGCTTGTCGGCGGTCAGCGGTCAGCAGTAGGTGGTTGTTTATTGAGTGGTCGTGTGGTTGTGGATGATTGGGTTGGCTGATTTGGCTTGCGTCTCGTTCGCTGATCCTGCGTTCTGTTCTGAGTTGTCCCCTCTTCACGCTCTACAATCCACTTTCTGCGCACTCCTTTCTAAACGCCTCCTCCCATTCTTGTGTTCAGAATTTCTCTGAGGACGTGTCGGCCGGTGATACCGTCGGCGAGGGCTTCGTAGGTGAGTCGGATGCGGTGGAGGATAACGTCTTCGGCGAGGGCGAGGATATCTTCGGGGGCGACGTATGAGCGACCGCGGATGAGAGCTCGAGCGCGGGCGGATTTGATGAGTGAGATACCGGCTCGAGGGCTGCAGCCGAGTTCGAGGTGGGGGTGGTTTCGGGTGTCGTTAACGAGTCGGACGATGTGTTCGATGAAGGTTTCGCTGACGTGGACGGAGTTGACGGCTTCCATGGCGCGGATGAGTTCTTCGGAGCCACCGACGGGTTCACGATCGAGCACATCGAATTCGGTTTGCACAACGGCACCGCCATCGCGGCGCTGGATGCCGAGGCCGATGTTGCGACGGAGAACTTCGCGTTCTTCGTCGGGAGTGGGGTAGTTGAGTCGGTGGCAGAGCATGAAGCGGTCGAGCTGGGCTTCGGGGAGTTCGAAGGTGCCGGCCTGTTCGACGGGGTTTTGAGTGGCGATGACCAGAAACGGTGCGGGCAGCGAGAAGGTTTCATCGCCGATGGTCACGCGACGTTCCTGCATCGCTTCAAGAAGTGCACCCTGGACTTTGGGTGCGGCGCGGTTGATTTCGTCCG
>JBJTOP010000229.1:0-10617 GCA_046074645.1 Planctomycetaceae bacterium
AACAACAGCCTCCCACACCATTCCCTCACCCTGCGGTTCCCCTTCCAGTCCCCGACTGGCGCAGTAGGCGGCGAGTCGCCAGTCGATGAGTTCGCTGGTGAGCTGGATGAAGGAGGGGACGAGGTGGGGGGCGATTTGTGGACGGAATTCGAACTGATTCGATTGCAGCTGGAACCAGGTTTTTCCGGCCTGTTCGTCCAGCCAGCGACCAATGGGCCATTTGCGCCACCACGTGCACCATTCGGCGTCACTGAATTCGGACTGTTCCTTAATGTCCCGGTTCAGGACCCGGTGCTGCTGCAGATGTCGGCGACAGCTGAGTGAGAGCTGTTCCAGAGGAATTCCGCCGGGCAGTTCCTCGCGATCCAGCAGGACTCGCAGGACGATCATTTTATAGCTGCGGTTGAGTGCTGTGGTTTCCAGCATGCGAAACCAGTCAGCGTGAGCATTGAGGCATTCGGCTTCTTCCGCTGTCAGGTCACCTTCGCTGCGCACGAAATTCAGCCAGCCGTCCTGTGTGGCGCCGACGGTGCCGGGGCGGTAACCGTGGCGGAAGAATTCGAGCGCTGTGGGACGCCGCTGATTGTCGTCTCGCCACTGGCGGTAGGCATCGCGAGCGGCTACGGCGCCGTGTGGGAGGAATTCCTGGAGCAGATCGCGGGCGGCGAGGTCGAGATCGACGAGGCAGCCGGGGGGGAGTTGTGGCGGGGAACCGGAGATGAGATTGCGGACGCCGTTCCACCCTGCGCTGTGATTTCCAATCGCCAGCAAATGCAGCAGTCGGCTGGCGAAGGTGCGGTGATTGCCGACGAAGTCCAGCACCAGCAGGCGTTGCTTGCCGGGACTGGTACGCAGCCCGCGACCCAGCTGTTGCAGGAAGAGCACTTTGGATTCGGTGGGGCGGAGCATGACGATGCGATCGACGGCGGGGATGTCGAGTCCTTCGTTGAACAGGTCCACGGAGCAGAGGCTGCTGAGTGTACCGTTGCGGAGCGCGTCGAGGGATTCGCCGAGCGGATCGCTGCCACTGCCGGAGAACACGGCAGCGGCGGTGAGTCCGTGACTGCGGAGCCAGTCGCGGGTGAAACTGGCGTGGCGGCGGGAACAGCAGAAGTAGATTGTCCGTGTGCCCGGATGGGCCTGCATGGCTTCCCGGAGCCGTTCCATGCGGGCACTGGTCATGACGGCACGTTCCAGTTCCTCCGGGTCGAATCGACCGCTTCGCCAGGGGATCTGTGAGTATTCGACGGTGTCGGCGATGCCGATGTAGTGGAACGGCACCAGCGATTCTTCTTCGATACCATCGCCGATGGACGCAAGACAGGCGAGGTTGTCATCGAAGAGAGTTGCGACGTCGATGCCGTCGGCGCGTTCGGGGGTGGCGGTGAGTCCCAGCACAAAGCCGGCCTGGAGACTGGCAAGCACGCGGCGCCAGGTGGGGGCCTGGGCGTGATGAACTTCGTCGAAGATGGCATAGTCGAAGCGGGTGGCTTCGAGCAGAGCAAGACCTGCGGGGCGGCAAAGTTTCTGAATGGAGGCGACCACGAGTTCGCCGGAGAAGTCATTCTGTCCACCGAGATACCACGAGACGGTGGCGGGTTTGAATTCTGTATCCAGCAGACTGGTGATGGCCGCTTCCGCCTGGGCAAGGATCTGGCTGCGGTGGGCCACGATAAGAATTCGCGGACGGCGTTGTTGCTCACGGCCAAGCTGGCAGACATCGAGTGCTGCGAGCCACGTTTTGCCCATGCCCGTGGCGACGGCGGCGAGAGCTCGTCCGCAGCCCGACTGACGCAGCCGCACAAGGCTTACAAGAGCGCGCTTCTGCCACGGCCGCGGCTCCAGCTGAACTTTATCGACCGCTGGTTCGTCAAAAGCCATGCCGTCCGGCCAGAGTCGCTGGACCGTGTTGCTGTAATCGGTGATCAGAGCCGCTGTGAGCGGACGGGCGGCGTGCCAGAGTTCCGTGAAGGCAGCCGTGAAACGAACGGCAGCAGCAGGAGCGGCCTGGGCGGAGGTGACGAGGTTCCATTCGACGCCGGTGAGCAGTGCAGCGCGGGAGAGATTACTGGAACCCACCACAAGGCAGGTCCCGGTGAAGTCCGCGGAGGCGTCCGCCGTGGGTGTGGGGGTGGGGGTGTCTGTTTCCAGCGTGTCGCGAATGCACCACGCTTTGGGGTGAAAGGAGGCCGGGGAGCTGGGGAGTTCGGCGGTCAGGATCAGCCGCACGTCGAGCGGTGGCTGGCGGAGCCTGGTGGAGGCGGCGGCATCCGCGGCGGTTTCTTCTGCGGCGCTGATCCATCCCAGCAGCCGCTGGAGCGCACGGGGGTCGGAGATGCCAAGGTAATCAGACACGAGGATGCGGATGCAGGCCCCGCGGGCGACGGCAGCGAACAGTGCGGTTTCGATGACGTCCAGCCCCGAGAGCCGTACGAAGGAAGACAGGATATCAACACTGGCTGCACCGGCCAGGCGACTGGCAAGCCGTGGCCAGAGCGGTGAGTCGGGGTGACCGGTGGTGAGTGTCGTGGGCAGTGCGGGCGTGGAACTGTGCGCGGGGGTTGTTGCGGGTGATGTTGCTGCCGGTGGGGGTGGGGGTGGTGACGGTGGCGGTGGCGGTGGAGCGAGGTAATTCGCGAGCTGCGGTATGACGGCGCGCACGCCGCCTCGGGGATCGGGCACATCGCCGTGGTAGCGAGGAATGACGTGAACGTGAACATGCGGCACAGTTTGTCCGGCCGCGGCACCGGAATTGAAGCCAACGTTGTAGCCGTCGGGTTTGGGTTGAAGAGTTTGATCGAGCAGTTGGCGGACGTCGTTGACCAGTGACAGCAGAGCAGCCTGTTCGGCGGGGGTGGCATCAAACCATGTCGGTACCAATCGACGCGTAACGACCAGCGTATGTCCTGGCGAGACGGGAAAGCCATCTGCGAGGGCAAACGCGAGTTCGTTGGCGACGAGCCATGAGGAGTGTGGTGCGGCGAGAAAAGGAGACATACGTGGAATTTACCGGAAGACGCAGGAAACAGCCACCGTGGCGGCTGCGTTTCGGCGGGCGTCGGTCTGCAGGGAAATCTCGGTGATATCCGCCCAGGAATGTGCTGGTTCGGGACACATTTTGCGGAAATCGCGCTGGGAATTTGATATTCTTCCCGAGATCGGCCCGGGCTGAAGTTGTTCACGGAGCGACAGATGATCATTCGCAAGGAATACAAATTCTACGCAGCTCACCGCAACGAAACGCTGCGCGACAAATGCAGTAATCTGCACGGTCATCGCTACGGCGTCAGCTGTTTGTTTGAGGTCGAGCGGGACGGAGAAATCAGTACACTCTTCGGCACTTTTGACGACATGGTGGAACCATGGCTGCGGGACCGTTACGACCACGGACTGCTCATCAATCGCCATGACCCCCTGTACGAATCGCTGCTTGAACACTGCCGCCGCACGGGCGAGCAGCTGAAAATGAAGGTTTTTGACGGTCCCACAAGCGTCGAGAATCTGGCGTGGATGCTGTTCACGGAAATCACCGAAATGGGCTTTCGCCTCGCACAGCTGGAAATTCGCGAAACCGACACCGCCACGATTCTGTACACCCGCGAAGACTGGATTCGCGACAACCGTGAACTGGCCATCCAGCGAAATACGCAGTCACGAACCTCGCCATAGAAATCACTTGGCAAAAGTGCCATGCACCCCGCTGCATTCGGTGCGAAACACCGCCGCTGGTCAGCCGCTGGTTCAGCCGCATGGCGGCAGCCTGCGGGCAAAAGCCCCTGCAAACGCCCCCACCAACGCACTCACCAGCGCGCGCACCTTCGGTGCGAAACACAGCCGGGGGCTCCCGCCCAACCGCTCAGCCGCATGGCGGCAGCCTGCAGGCAAAAGGCCCCTGCAGACGGACTACCAACGCACTCGCCCGCGCGCACACCCACTCGCACCGTCGCAGGGACGAGGCTGACCACTGACCTTACAGGCCGCAATCGCAACGGGGCGAACAATGCGCAGCTGCGCCTTTCGCTGTTGTCCCGTGAAGACGCAAAGCTGGAATGCCGGAAATCAGTACCTTCTGTCCTTCCGTTGCGTCTTTGCGCCTCTGCGTGAAACCACCAGCCCTGACAGCGCATAATCGAGGTCAGGGTTTTGCTGGTTTCTGCAGCAGCACGTTGACGCCCTTTTTGTTGGAGAGCACGATGTCCGGGCGGCCGTCGCGGTTCATGTCGTGAATTTCGAACTGAGTTCCCACTCCGGTTCCCGTGCCAGCCACGATTTTATGGGGAGTGATTACGGGCGTCTGGCCTTTCGTACGCACGACCTCGAACCAGTACATCACAACGGGATCGTGAGCCCCCGGGTCGGCACCATTATGGGCGAAGAAACGTTTTCCGGTGACGTAGTCCAGCTGTCCGTCGCCGTTGATGTCCACCTGTTCTACGGCATGTGTCTGAGAAAATGACTTATCGATTTCATGAAGTTTCCACGTTTCCGTTCCCGTGTTTTCCGCCCACCACACTCCGAACGTATGTGCGGAGCTGAGGAAGATGTCCATGTCGCCATCGCTGTCGAGATCATCTGCGTAGAGGTTGGCACAAGGTGGCAGAGGCTGTGGACCATTTTCGGCCTGGATGCGAACAGCATGGAACGCCCAGATTTTTCCGTCGCCGATTTTGCCCGGGTTCTGCCACCAGCCATGGGCAATGAGCACGTCACGGTGTCCGTCACCGTTCATGTCGCCGACACCCAGTCCGTGGTAGTATTTGAATGTGCCGTTCTGACCGGGGTCTCCCTTCTCACTGATCGCCTGAAACGCTGACTGTACGGTGGGGGCGGTTGGTTTGGGAAGAAAATTGAATCCCATCTGCGATTCGGGCTGCGAACCGAGCACGATTTCCCGCAGACCATCGCCGTCGAGATCCTCGAACTCCGGTGACTCGTTGCAGATGCTGGTCCAGATCACGTGCTGCTTCCAAAGCTCGTTGCTGCCGGGACCTGGATTCTGATACCAGTGATAGGGATCGCCCGGGAAGCCCACGATGATGACGTCGAGATGGCCGTCGGCGTTGATGTCGTGGGCAAAGTTGCAGAAGCTGTTGCTGTAGCCAATTCCGGCAACGAATTCACCCGGCACACGAACTTCGTGAATCTTCCAGGCACTGCCGTCGGTATGCCGGCCGGAATCAAGGGATGGAGCTTCGTACCAGACGTCGCCGGCGACCACATCCGCCACCCCGTCACCGTTGAAGTCCCCGGCCGCCACACCCTCGGATCGAAAACGCTCGTCAAGCCGGATGCGGACCCAGTTGGGATCGTCACCGGAAAAGGCGGTGGTCGGGATTGCCAGCATGAGTGCCGCAGAGGTGATCAGTTTTCTGAGTTTCATCGCCTGGAGCTCCTGTGGTGGACGGAAATTGCAAAAAGATTCACACGCGCAGGTACCAGCCTCTGCGTTCCAGCAGTTGACAGGCACCCACCGTGAGGGAAATGAACAGAACCAGTCCGGCAAGGACAGACAGCAAAGCAGAGTCGCGACTGAGAGCTGGCGAAATACACCAGCCAGCAACATCGTGCAGAATATAGGCGGCCAGTGAATTGGTTCCCAGTGTACGCAGCAGACCGCTTTGCCACTGGTGCAGGTCGCAGACAGAACTGAACAACGCAAACACCACGCAGGACACACCCGCCGTGAACAGCGTGTAAGAAATCGAACAGGCCCGCTGAGTCATCATCCAGTAGTTCCACTGCCTCTGCTGAAATGGCGGCGGCGGAACAAATGGGGGCTCCACCAGTTGTCCATTCCACACGGCAACGCGAGTGTGATGCGGGATCACCGGGTCCGCAGCAAGCTGCTGGCCGTCAGCGGAGGAGACGTTGTAAAGCACCGTTGGTATTGAAAGCAGCCAGCCGCAAAGACTGAGAAGGATCCCTGCACACGCCAGTCGGGACACCGCCGAGAATCGCCCCGCGACTGCCCCATGGCCAAGCAGATCACAGGCCCACGTTCCGGCAAGTGCCGGCAGACACCATGACAGAAAACCGAGCGGCCCCCCATCGATCGCTCGCGGATCCGCGTGTACCCAGTCGAACATGAACCACCACGACAGCCCGGCGTGCAGCAGTGCAGAGGCCGACGCAAAGAGCAATCGAACACGCCCACCGGATACCAGCACCGGAACGATCCAAAGTGTCGTCGCCCCAATGTGAAGCAGCGTCTGGAACCACTGTCGCTTGCCACAGGACGCCAGCACATCGAACAGTGGTCGAGTCTGCAACTGGGATCGAATTCCCTGAATATCGGTCACCGAATACCAGCCCACAGCGATCGCAGCCAGTAACACCACACGACGGATCAAACGGCCCCAGGGCACTTTTCCGTCGCGTGCCAATCGCGAGCAGACAGTCAATCGCAGCGAAAATCCGGCCGCAAACAGAAACTGCGGCATGATCACATCGGCGAGACTGCAGTAGTCATGAGTGTGCCGCAACAGACGCGGACAAACAGAATAGCTGCCAAGGAAGTTCACCAGCAGCATTCCGAGCATCGTGGCTCCTCGAAACTGATCGAGCGATACCAGACGTGTCCGAGTTGCGTTTGCCGGCATCACGGCCGCTGACCTTTTTCGCTGACCTGCTGCAGAACTGCGGCCATTTCCAGCAGCGCTGTCAGCATCTTATCTGAGGCATTGACTTCAAGTCGATTGGTGCCAAGCCACGTTTCGTAGCCGCCAAGCTGGTGTTGCGCCGGTGTTGGAAGGTAGCCGAAATAACCGTGTCCCAGTGACACAAGAAAAGCTGGCTGACTGGGGGAGCGGCGACGAAATTCCAACCCAATCTCACAGAAGACTTCGCAGGGCATCGTTCCAATACAGACGTCTCCAAGGAGCAGAGTCTGCAGTGGAATGGTGGCCGTCGGCGGCTGACTTTCAAGGCTGCGAACACGTTCCGCATAGACACGGGGAAGATCAACTTTTCCGGGAACAGGTGGCGGCTGCGTGAGCAGTTGATCGGCCCAGTGCAGCTGTTCCGGAGTGGGACGACGCTGGCCCACTTCAAGGTCCTTCCAGGCAGCCTGAAGGATCACGTCTGAACGGTATTTGAGCGTAGCGAGGGAGCTGTGCACTTTCTGAGCGACATCGTGTGCGACAAACCGCATCTGCTCCCACGGCGGTTTGCCCGGTCTGGGATTGCGGAAATTGATGTTGTTGATGTCACCACTGGTGCCGTTCGCCATCATCGCCACGAATGGGGCCGCTGATTCGGGGACTGCCTGCAATCGCTCCAGTTCCCGGCAATACATCCCGAAGTAGTCGGCAGAGATGCTGGCGGCACTGTTGCCGCCCACATAATGCAGCGACCATGCCGTGAATGCCGCAATCCCCAAACCTCCGGGCTCGCGAACGCTGATGATCGAAACCGCCGGATCAATCGGACCAGCCGGTTCCAGCAAATCCGGGCTGCCCGCGGGCGGATTCATTTTCACGCGGTCAATCGTGCCGAACGGATTGGGCGGGACTGTGCCGTCACGCATGTACCAGCGGCGATTGAAGAGATGTTCAGGGATGTCGATGGTGCCGAAAGCCAGTTCCGCGGGGCGCAGTCGATTTTTTGCACGCTGCACTCCGTCGGCGATTCGCTGCACCACGAACTGCTGGTAGGCGTCGAGTTCAATGTCCAGCTGATACCGGGGGGCTCCCAGAGCACTTGTAGCGGAATGTGTGTGAGTGGCCGAGATCAGCACGTGGGTTGCCGGGATGCCCGTCTGCTGTTCGATTCGACGACGGGCGGATTCGCTGACTTCATGATGAATGCCCAGCAGGTCGCAGACCACCAGAGCCACCTGGGTGCGGCCATCGTCGAGCACAAGGCAGCGTGCGTGCAGCTCGTCGTGAAT
Organism: Planctomycetaceae bacterium; assembly: GCA_046074645.1. Taxonomy (GTDB): domain Bacteria; phylum Planctomycetota; class Planctomycetia; order Planctomycetales; family Planctomycetaceae; genus SXXK01. Next base: position 7,889 of record JBJTOP010000229.1, read on the forward strand.
GTCCGTCGACGGCACCGGCGCGAAGCCACCAACGATGCCGCCGCCAATCTCAGGAGTAATGTTGCTGGTTGCGGCACCCGCCTTGAGCGACCCGGCCGCGGGCGTCTGAGCCTGCAGTACCGACGCGAATGCAACGCAGAACGAGGCAACGCAGAACACCGCGAAACTGAACCGACGCGCCATGGTCAACACCCCCGCTGGAACGCAGATTGCGACACAGAATGAAAAAGGGCCGTCCGATGTGAAATCGGACGGCCCCTTGTGTGAACCTGATTACCCCGTAGGGATTTGAACCCCAACTGACAGAGCCAGAATCTGTCGTGCTACCAGTTACACCACGGGGTAGGACAAGCGGAATTTTAGCGAACAGGCGACCGAAAGTAAAGCGTCCTTCGCTGCGGAAATTGCAGCACTTCGACCTCTGAGAATCCATCCCGGTGGCGTTCATTTCGATTCCCCGGCGGCAGTATTTGCCGAGTTGCCTGCGGCCGAGCAAAGCCTACGATCTTCCCGTCATCCGGCGAATTCACAGGAAACTCCTCGTTTCGCCCCAATTCCCCTTGTAATGTCAGGCCGTGCGAATAGTAAGTGAGGCTGTTCTGCTCATCAGCGCCTCCGTTCCGGCTCGTTTCAAAAATCGCTCCCGCATGGTTTCGTCCGCTCCGGCAATGTTCCAGCTCTCCGACGTCACTCTGGCGTACGGAAGTTCGCGTCCAGTGCTTCAGCGACTGAACCTCAGCATCCTCGAAGGCGAATTTGTCACGCTCGCAGGGCCTTCCGGCTGTGGCAAATCCACGCTCCTCAAGTTGCTGGCAGGACTCCTCAAGCCCTCGTCCGGACGTGTCAGCTACGCCGGCCTTCCCGCGGGAGAAATCCCTGTCGAAGCCGGATTTGTGTTCCAGCAACCCGCCCTGCTCCCGTGGAGGACCGCCATCAGCAACCTGCGGCTGCCACTGGAACTCGGCACCCAACAGTCCGCTCGCTCCACCGATCTCGAACTGCTGCAACTCATGCGACAGGTCGGACTCCGCGAAGAAGACGCCCACAAGCGACCCGCAGAACTCTCGGGCGGCATGCAGATGAGATTATCCCTGGCACGAGCCCTTGTCCGCAGTCCCCGCGTTCTGCTGCTCGATGAACCCTTCGCCGCCGTGGACGATCTGCTGCGGATGAAACTTCAGGATGACCTTCGCCGTGTGCACGAACAGCGAGGACTTACCACCGTGCTCGTCACTCACAATCTGCAGGAAGCCGCATGGCTAAGCGACCGTGTGCTGATCATTCAGCCTGCTCCCGTGGGAATCACCAACAGCATCCCGGTTCCAAGAACAACGGAAGGGACAGAGCGACGGACGTCTGCTGAATTTCATACCACGCTGAACGCCCTGAATACCGCACTGCTGCAATCATGACACAGCCCAGCTCCCGAAGTCATCACCCGACACTCCGCAGACGTCAGCTTCCCGATCTGCTGCTGCCCCTCACAGTACTCGCGTTGCTCCTGGCAGGCTGGCAGGCCGCCGTATGGTTATTCCAGATCAGCCCCGTCCTGTTTCCCGGGCCGATCCTCGTCCTGCAGGCCGGCTGGAAAATTCGCTGGCAACTCTCAGAAGCCGCCCTGCGAACTGCCGCCGCCGCTGCCACAGGACTTGCCGTCGGCACAGCCGCAGGAACTCTGACTGCCTTCGCATTCTCGCAGTCCGGTGCCATTCGCCGGGCCTTCTATCCCTACGCAGTGCTGCTTCAAACCGTCCCGATTATCGCCATTGCTCCCATCGTCATCGTCACGCTCGGCCGCGGTTTCATCAGCGTCGCACTCGTGGCCGCCATTCTGAGCCTGTTTCCAATCATCACCAACACCACCACGGGATTGCTGCAGGTCAGCACCGACCTGCAGGATCTGTTTCGACTCAACCAGGCCACGCGGTGGCAAACTCTGATCCACCTGCGAGTCCCCGCCGCTCTGCCGTACTTGCTGTCGGGCATCCGTATCTCCAGCGGCAGTGCCATCGTTGGTGCAATCGTGGGCGAGTTTTTTGTGGGCTCCGGGACGCCTGGGCTGGGCGCACTGATTCAGCGAAAATCCGCCTCCCTCGTCCTTTCCGAACTCTACGCTGTCGTCCTCATTTCCACACTCCTCGGAACACTGTCCTTCGGCGGTATCTCTGCTCTCGGCGAAGCAATCCTGCGGCGCTGGTTTGGTATGAGCCTCAGCGAAGCACGACGATAGGACACAATCGCAGAACAATGGTCGAATCCCGCAGGGACATTTGAGATGGGATCAGACCATGGGCTGCGATAGTCGTCTTTCGCTCCGCGAAAGAACGGCACTGGAAGTCCTTTTTCAGAGCGAAAGGCGACAAAGTGAGTGCCACTGGGCTGCCGCCAAACCGCTCAGTGACCAGCCGCATGGCGGCAGCCCAATGGCGTTAAAGTTCTCTGGAACGACCGTGCAGGTGCCATGTACCTTACGACTTCCGGCGAGGCGACTTGGTGGTGATTCCACTCCCTGACGGTCGCGGCTCGGCAGGGGTGTTTTGCGGCGGTTTTTTTGGGGGAATTTCATAGCGATCGGGGTGGCGTGGTGCAGGTGGTGTGGTGCATGGCACCTGAACCGTTCCCGAAACCGCCGATTGACATCGGCCGCATGACGCGACCGACGGACTGGAAGTCCGTTTTACTGCTATGGGGACCGGTTGGGTGCCATGGACTTGGGATTTCCGCTTCTC
>JBJTOP010000230.1:0-19452 GCA_046074645.1 Planctomycetaceae bacterium
CATCTTCATCCGCACGCTCGCTCGCCGACCAACGCCCGACGAACTGCAGACACTCCTGCAACTGCTTCAGGATGGTAAGCCGGAAGCCGTGTACGCCGACATTTTCGCCGGACTGCTGGATTCCACCGAGTTCCTCTTCAATCACTGATTTGCCATGCCATCACTCCGCCACCGCCCCACACTCGCAGCGTTCACCCTCGCTCTGCTGACAGCCTCTCCCACAATTCCTGCGGGTGACGAAGGCAGGCCCGCCGAAAATCTCACCACATGGGATGACAATGTCGCCCCGGTCCTCCGCCGCACCTGCGCCACCTGCCACGGTGATGGCAAACAGGAAGCCGGTCTGAATCTTGCCAGCTATGCCGGAGCAATCAAGGGCAGCGGCGGCGGGGAAATCGTCGTCGCCGGACGCGCCTCCGCAAGCCGACTCATTCAAGTGCTCACAGCCACCGAAGATGGCGAACGCATGCCACCCGATGGTGACCCGCTGCCGCCCGAAACAATCGCTCTCATCAGCAAATGGATCGATACCGGTCTCCGCGAAAATGCCGGCAGCTCCGCCGCCGCCATGCGCACTCTTGGATTTAAAGCCGCTGGACCGGCTGCCGACGCCGGACCAGCAGCCGTCCCGAACAGCCTGCCTCCTGTGATTCGTACACCCACCCGACGTCCCTACCCCGTGCTCGCTCTGGCAGCCAGTCCCCGCGCTGCAGTCGCCGCCCTCAGTGGCTTTGGCCTCATTGACCTTGTCGATCCAGCAACCCGGCAATCACTCGGAACCATCGACTTCCCCGAAGGAGAACCACTCGCTGTCAACTTCAGCCGCTCCGGTCGACTGCTGCTGGCGGCCGGCGGTAAACCCGTCCGGAACGGCTCAGCCGTCCTCTTCGATGTCGCCTCCGGTAAACGCCTCGCAAGCGTCGGTGATGAACCCGATGCCATCCTCGCCGCAGATATCTCACCCGATGAAAAATTGGTTGCCATCGGGTGCACCAGCCGCCTCGTAAAACTTTTCTCCACAGAAGACGGCAGCCTGAAAGCAACCATCGACAAACACACCGACTGGGTCACCGCCCTCGCCTTTTCACCCAACGGAAAATACCTCGCCACTGCAGATCGCATTGGCAACATTCATTTATGGGATGGTCAGACGGGCGGAGTCATTCTGCCGCTGTCCGAACATAAGAAATCCGTTCGGGCACTCTCATGGCGCAGTGATTCCGCCGTAGTAGCCTCCTGCGGCGAAGATGGCACCGTCGTCTGGTGGGATGTCAAGGATGGCTGGCCACTCGCCAATAAACCCAACGCCCACAAAGACGGTGTCCTCGACTGTCGCTTCGGACCCCAGGGAGAACTTGCGACCTGCGGCCGCGATGGCACCATTCGCGTCTGGTCCGCAAATGGTCAGGAACTCAAAGCGTTCCCGCTCGCCGGCTCAGCCACAACCGCAACCGCAGCCACAACTACAGCCACAACCGCAGCGAACGCTTCCACGCCCGCCGGTGTTCGCCTGCTGCCCATTCGAGTCATCATCGCGGCTGATGGAAAAACCGTGCTGGCCGGGGATACTGCCGGCCAGACACACTCGTGGACTCTGCCTTAATCTTCAGCCCTTCAGGTGCAGATAGCAGTGAATATGTGGCTGGCCACGGAAGTACCAGACCATGTCAGGGCCTTCGATCTGCCACGTATCCCAAACCTTGTCACCACCAATGTCGTATTTGCCCGCAAACCACGAAACGTGAAGGCGATCGGCAATCCCCTTCTGTTCAATCGCCTGAATCGTTGCGGTCACGTCGTCAGCCCGGAACATCGCCAGCATGTTCCGCAGCGTGTCGATAAACAGCTTCTTCTGATCGGCACTCAGGCCAGCCACTGCCAGTCCCTGCGGGGTTGTGGGAGTGCTGATGACAGATCCCGGGTCTTCACTGCGAGGTTCGGCGGAGACAAGCCCCTGAGCCTGCTGAGTCGCATCCAGTCCCTGCACGAACTGGTTGAAGATCCGACCCTGGTACCAGTAAAGATTGCCTGGGTGATCCGAAGCCTCGTTAAAGTTGTCCCGCATGTTTTCTTCAGAATGCGGATAGTGACCGTAGAAGATCGGAGCACCGCCGAAGCCCTGACCTTTGTCGGTGAGAGCACTGCAGCGGCGAGTCACGTGATGACCGGTGTAGATGAACTCGAAATCGGGGTCATCCGGCGTTCCAAAAAACCCCGCGGCCGGAGCGTTTTTGGACTGACCGTACTGGTCGATCTTCACCTGCTTGCGCACGTCCTCGATGTACTCACTGCTGTGCAGAGAATCGAAGATCTTATGGATCAGCTCCTGCTGATCCGGAGTAAATGTTGTCGGAATTCGATAGTTCGGATGGATATACCACCAGTTGCTCACGTACTGGCGACGTGGGTGGTTGGCAGGCAGACAGACTTTCATCCGCTGCTCGTCGGTGAGGCTTTTCCAGAGCTGCATCGGGAGTGAATCGGTTGTGGAAGCCGCAGGAAGCAGCAGTGCCGATTGAGCAGCCGGTGGAGCTACAGCGAAAATGGTCGCGGAAGCCCCGGCAAGACTGAGGAAGGAACGGCGATTCAACGTTTTCATAGGCGGAGGCTTTTCAAGAAGGTCGCAGACACTCTCTGCGGGGAATCAGGGGAATCAAACGCGGACAAAATCAGATCCAGGCGGAATCAGAACAGACCGGTAAGCGGTTCGCCGACGTCGAGCAGATTATAGGGGCGGTTTTGGTTGTCGTAGGCCGTCAGGTCACTGATGCCCATGGCGTGATAGACGGTTTTGGTAACGTCAGCTGGAGTCAGTGGGCGATCCTGGGGATATTCGCCATAGCGATCGCTGCTGCCCCAGACCTGTCCGCCGCGAATACCGCCTCCAGCCAGCAGATCGGTGAGGCAGTGTGTCCAGTGATCGCGTCCGGCGCCCGAGGGACCTCCGGAACGCGGGTCGCCGATGCGAGGCTTGCGGCCCATTTCACTGGTGACCAGCAGCAGGGTTTGATCGAGCAGCCCGCGGTCGTGAAGATCAGCAATCAATGCCGAAAATCCACGGTCGAATTCGGGAAGCAGCCAGTCCCGCAGACAGGCGAAATTGTTGCCGTGTGTATCCCAGCCACCGCCGCTGGCACACTTGCGCTTATCTGACTCCTTCTCATCTCCCATCCAGAACACCGTGATAAATGGGACCCCGGCTTCCACCAGACGACGCGCCAGAACCAGGCTCGTGCCGTTGATCGACCGGCCGTAACGCTCCAGCACCTCCGGGGATTCGTCGGCGAGATTAAAGGCGGAGGTGGTGCGGGGAGAGGCCAGCAGCGAGAAGGCTCGCTGCTGCTGCGCAGACCACGCTGCAGTGCGACTGGATTCGTCAAGCCCGCGGCGAGCGGAGTCGATGGCTTTGAGCATCGCGGTGCGGCTGGTAAGTCGCTCAGGGGTGACGTCGCCCTCCAGCGTAATCGCAGGTGCCTGGAAACGCAGCGGTTTCTCGCGGCTGCCGTTGACGTAAAGCGGGTCAAACTGAGTTCCAAGGCGAGCAGAAAACTGGCCAGGCCGAGTATATGCGGGAGCGCCTTCCATATGTGGCACGGTAATCGCATTCGTGAGCTCCGGGTGAGCCGGTCGCCGCGATGCCACAACTGCACCCATGTAGGGCCAGTCCGACGCATAGGGAGTGCGATTGTTGCCAAGACTCAAAAACGTGGAATCCGGCACGTGTCCCGTCAGATTGTAATAGTACCCCGCGTGATGGTCGTTCGTGCTCACAGAACCCCCAATGCTGTTCACCACTGCAAGGTGATGGGCCTGCTGAGCCAGCAGCGGCAGGTGCTCGCACAGCTGCACACCCGGAGCTGACGTGCCGACGGGGCGGAATGGACCGCGATACTCCAGCGGCGCATTCGGCTTCATGTCCCACGTATCAATATGGGACGCACCACCGCTCAGAAAAAACAGGATGGTGGATCGAGCAGTCCCGCCGGTGGCGTTGGCGACACGGCCGTTCGGCGAACGCGCAGCCGACACACCAGGAGTGGCAAAACTGTAGCCGGAAACTCCAGCAGCGGAGGCGACAAGGAATCGGCGGCGTTGCATGAGGAATCCTTGAGCGAGGCAGCGAGGCAGCTTGTCGGTGGGATGGTGGGTCGGGATGCCGCTGGGCAGTGGGGCAGGACAGTACCGCGGGACGCGGGTCGGGTGCTCCGTGTAGCTTACCCCCGGAAAGCGAAAGCGGAAAGTCAAAACTGGACAGCAGCCGGCTGAAAGGCAGCGAGCGGTCCCGTCAGGGGCAGGCTGGGAGTACGCCCCAGGGACTTTTGCTGCAAGTCACAGTTTCACCCTGCATCCCCCCCAAGGCTCTCGCTGACCCCACAGATTCCGGCAACGGATGGCACGCCAAACTTTGTTTTCTCCCGTTAATCTCCGATCCCGGGATTGCCAAACGCAGCCAACTCACAGAAAATTTACCTGCCGGGGCGTTTCTTGTGAATGTCTGCCTGCACTGATCAAACACCGGGGGCAACGATGGCCTGTCAGTCCTTCAGCAACTCGCACGCGAAGCACACGCTGCTGCTTGCCGTATCCGCTTGCGTTGCTCTTTGTCTCAGCGCAAATTGTCGGGCACTTCCGGCCGACGAACAGTCCGAAGTCGATAAATCCGTCCAGCAATCGCTCGACTATCTTGTCGGTCTGCAAAAGCGTCAGGGATACTGGGAGGCAAACGATGGTCAGTACCGCGTGGCGATGACTGCTCTCGCCGGAACTGCAATGCTGGCCGAAGGCTCCACCACCACCACCGGCCGCTACGCAAAGCCCATACGACTGGCCGTTGATTTTCTGGTCTCAATGAGCCGACCGAATGGATTGATCGGTTTTCGTGACGACTTCCACTACACGTACGGTCATGGCTACTCCATGGTCTTTCTCAGCCAGGTATACGGTGAAGAAGAGGACGAGAAGCGTCGTGAAGAGTTGCGCGAAGTGCTCACAAAGGCCGTCCAGTTCTGCGCGGATGCTCAGACCAGCCGCGGGGGCTGGGGATACGTGTCGGCGGCGGAGGGCAACGATTTCGACGAAGGCTCCACCTGCATCACTCAGGTGCAGGGACTGCGAGCCTGTCGCAACGCCGGGATTCCGGTTTCACGTGAAATCATCGATCGAGCAAAAAAATACATCGAAGAATGCACAACCTCGGAAGGTGGCGTTCAATACAGTATTCGTGGCGGAGGGGCTCGTCCGCCAATCACCGCAGCAGCGCTGGCTGCCATGTTTAACGCCGGCGAATACGACACCGAACTCACCACGCGGATGCGGGATTACTGTCGCCGCAATGTCTGGCCCGATAAAAACCTCAGCTCCAGCAACGGATTCTGGCACTACATGCACTTCTACTTTGCCCAGGTCGTCTACCGAACCGGCGGCGAGGACTGGCAGCGCTACCGCAAAGAACTCACAGAAAAACTGCTTCGGGAAATGCAGTCCGGCGGCGGCTGGGCCGATGCTCAGGTCGGCACAGTGTACGCCACCAGTCTGAACTGTATGATGCTGCAACTGGAAAAGGGCTTTCTGCCAATCTATCAGCGTTAGCGTCCCGGCTGCCCCGACGGCCTCCGCCACTCAGGAATTCAAGCCCATGCTGCAAACTGCACATCAATCTGCACCCCCTCTGCGTTCGCTCTCCCTCGCCTCACCACGACTGCTGACAGGACTCGCACTCCTCCTGATCGGCTGTTCCAGCGATGACGATGTGCCGGTCGCCGAGACGGTGACGGCCGCACCAGCACCCGCCACAACTGCCGCCACAACCAGTGAGCCGGCATCCGCTTCCGCATCCAGCGAATCAGCCGAGGACGTTCCCCAGTTCAAGCCGCTCAACCTGACCGCGCTCCAGGGCCGTGCTTCCGATGACGGCACCCCAGGGAAAGGCAGTGCCGGATCCGGAGAGCAGCAGATTCAGGCCGTTATTCGCCAGCTGCAGCCTCTCCAGGTGCTGTTGGGGCAGTGGCGAGGAACGACGCGGCGCGAATTCGAATCCTTCAAGGCGGTGGACAGTCACGAGTGGGTTTGGGATCTCCGAACCGATCCCGCTCAGCCCGCCCTGACACTCAATTCCGACAAAAGCCCTTATCTCCGCAACGGCCGACTCACCTGGGACACTCAACTGCAGAAGTTCCTGCTCACAGCGGTCGATGGCGATGGCAAAGAGCGGCGGTTTTCCGGCGAATTCACAGAAGCTCCCCACGAAATCACAGGCAGTGACGACAAATTGCACCGCGTCTATCGGCTGGAATTGAACGAAGAAACCACGGATGCTCAGGAAGCATGGCAGGTCGCCTTCGTCCAGCAGGAAAACAACCGCTATCTGCTCGAAGTGGCTCGACGTCGCGGCAAGGCAGCCTATGCACGCTGGGATACCGTTTCCACCCAGCGTGAGGGCACGTCCTTTGCTCTCAGTGACACGGACTACGCAGAAAAAACCTGCATCATCTCCGAAGGACTGGGAACCACGGAAATCGTCTTCAAAGGCCGCTCTTACTGGGTCTGCTGCTCCGGATGCAAAGCAGCGTTCGAGGAAGATCCAGAGAAATGGATCGCCCGCGCTGCTGTTCGCTCGAAGGACAAAAAGTGAATACCGCGCCCTGCATCGGGGCACTGGATATCGGCAACACCAGAATGAAGCTGGGAGTGTTCGTTCCGGTGCAGAGCGGGTTGGTCGGTGCCGTACGGATTGACGCCTGTGTGATTGAATCGTTCAACCAGTTGTCTGCAGAGCTCTCGCGATGGTGGGCTTCCAATACCACGTTCCACCCCCAGCTCATCATGGTTGCTGGAAGTGATCCTGATCTGCGGGACGAACTGGCCGCTGCATGGCCGCTGGAAAACTGCCGGCCCCAGCTGGTGCGGAGTGCCTCGGATGTGCCGGTCACAGCAGACGTCGAGCAGCCGCAGCGGGTAGGTATCGATCGGCTCCTGAATGCCTGGGCCGCTCGCCACTGGCGAAGCTCAGCCCGCCCAGTGATTGTCGTCGATTCGGGCACAGCAACAACGGTCGATCTGATCACTCGGGACGGTGTCTTTCGCGGCGGCAGTATTCTGCCTGGACTGAGATTGTCTGCTCGAGCACTGCATGAGTACACGGCCCGACTGCCACTGCTGGATGTTGACGACGCCGCTGCAGGCTGGCCGGCAGTGCCCGGAAAAAACACAGAGTCCGCGATCCGGGCCGGATTGCTTGTGGGCCAGCTGGGTGCTGTCAAAGAATTGGCAGCGCGGCTGACTGAAACGGCCTCAGGCTGTTACCGGGACGAGTGTGAGCCGGAGCTGTTTGTCACCGGTGGCGGTGGACGACTGCTGGCAGAGCATTTGTCGGGGGCCGTCTATGTAGATAGTCTGGCGCTGCATGGTCTGGCGCTGCTGGGTTGGACGCTGCAATCAGGAGAGCAGTCATGAAACGATCTGATTTCGTCAAAACAAGCGCCGCAATCGCAACCGCGGCAATGTTCGGTGGAGGCCTGCCCAAAACGAACATCGAATGTGCGGCCGACGAAACTGTCGCCACCTCGGCTGCGAAGTCGGTGACGCAGAAATGGAACTGGAAACTGGAAACCGCTGCAGCCGGATGGCGGCCACGGGATTCCAGCGGCGAAGTCGTCTACAAGGATCGACTGTGGATTCTGGGCGGCTGGTTTGATTCCTTTTCACCACCACCACGAGACGTCTGGAGCTCGCCGGACGGTGTGGTCTGGGAAGAAGTACAGCACGAAGCACCATGGCGTTACAGTGACCTGCCGATGACTGCTGTCTTTCGTGACCGGATGTGGCTCATGGGGGGGTGGACAAACGGCCGACTGGAAGGCCACGGAGCAACCAGCGAAGTCTGGGCTTCGGGTGACGGAAAAGACTGGGAGCAGGTCACGCAGAAGGCCGCGTGGAGTCCTCGACTGGCAGGCGGACTCGTGGAATTTCGTGATCGCCTCTGGATTCTGGGGGGCACAGAGAACTATTACTTTGGTGATCGCAGCAGTTTGAAGAACGACGTCTGGTCGTCCGCGGATGGCAGGGAATGGACGTGTGAAACGCCGTCGGCAGCCTGGGCACCCCGAGCCTATCACCAGGCTGTTACTCACGCTGGCCGCCTCTACGTGTTCGGCGGCGGTAACTATGTACCGGAGTATTCCGCCATGAACGACGTCTGGAGCTCTGAAGACGGCGTGAACTGGCAACAGGAAACCCCCAACGCACCGTGGCATCCCCGACTGTGGTTCTCTGCCGTCTCCTGGAAGGGCTGCCTGTGGGTGCTCGGAGGATGGTCCAACAACCCTCACCGCAACCACGGAGATGTTTGGTATTCACGCAACGGACGGGACTGGAAATCACTGGACTGCGGCACCATCTGGAAGGAACGCCACGAACACTCAGCGTGGATCTTCCGCGATCGACTCTGGCTCGCCGGTGGCCACGCTCAACCACTCAGCAGTGAAGTCTGGTCGCTGGAACTCCCGGAGAATTTTGAGTGAGACAGGTGACGAGCCGCTAAAGTTGCAGGACTGTTGGTCTCACGCAAAGACGCAAAGGAAGGTTGGGCGGCAGCCACCCGGCTGAGCGGTTGGGCGGAAGCGACGCGGCTGAGCGGTTGGGCGGAAGCCCCCGGCTGTGCTTTGCACCGAAGGTGCGCGCGCTGGCGAGGGCGTTGGCAGGTCGTTTGCAGGGCCGTTTGCCCGCAGGCTGCCGCCATGCGGCTGGGATTGCGGCTGGGACTGCGGTCGAAACCAGCGGTTGGGCGGAAGCCCCCGGCTGTGCTTCGCACCGAAGGTGCCCGCGAACGAAGCCAGCCGTTTCAGATTACGCCGCCATGCACGCGGTAGGGTGTGGCCAGATCGGGCAGCTCAAGGCCCCAGATGCGTTCCCAGATCTCAGGGATGTGCCTGAGACTTTCAGCCTGATAAATCAACTGCCGGGCTCGAATATCCGGATTCGGACTCCAGATTGGAGTGAAACAGCCGGTCGTGACTGCGGCGCTTGCCAGCAGGAGCCCCACCATCAGTCGATTTCGCATTTTCATTGCAGCATCCTTCACTGGACTCGTTCACAGCCGTACTCACAGAGACGACCGCCACCCGATTGACCGTTCGCAGGGAAATCAGAATCCAGTGCGCTGCGTTCCTGAACTATTTCGAGCCCCTGGTCGTGTCCGACCAGGTCCCACCATCATTATCGCTCAGATTTTGCACCCGAGCTTCCATCTCTTTGCCGGGCTTGAAGCTCACCGTGAATTTCTCGGGCACATCGACTGCCCGACCTGTTTTAGGATTCCGGGCCCGACGAGCCTTTCGACGCCGCACTTCGAAAACACCGAACTTCCGAAGTTCAATTCGACGCTCTTCCACCAGCGTCTCAATGATGGCATCAAACGTTTTCTGCACGATTTCGTGAGCGACGAGTTGGGTTAAACCCAGTTTTTCGGAAATCGTCTTCACGATCTCTTTTCTGGTCACGTTTGCAGCTCCAGGACAGACTTTGAAACCCTTTTCCAAAACTTGGAATCGGCGGAAGTTTAAGTCTTGCATAAAGTTACTGTCAAGCCGCCGGTCTCCGACCGACGCACTCGATTCTGACTTCTCTGCGAATTGTCAAAGATCCCCGAAACACACCCGAAGCATATTCCGTTTCTTCTCTATCGGCAGAGGTGAGCGGTGTGTTGAGGAAATCCGGTAAATTCGTCAGAAACCAACCAAACCTCGCTGATCTCCCGAACTACCAGAACTCGCAGGCGATTTTGCTGGACAATCGCCGATTACCTGCTCCCTTCGGGATTTTTCCAGTCCTGCATCTCTCGCCATAATTTCGGCAGGTTCTCTTCAGGAATTCTGTAATAGAACCAATGCTCGCCGGGACTGCTTTCACGCCAGACACTCCCCCCCAGCTGCAGCAGCGGCGAGCTCTCCAGCCGCCCCTCAATCCATGCCGAAATCTCGCCATGCGGTACCTTAAATGACTGCACAATTTCGGGCAGGTTGTTGCCGTTCAGGCTTGCAGTTGAGGAAGACAGCCGTGCCTCCAGCTCGATCAACTGCACCGACAGGTCGCTGGCTGGCACGACATCAGGAAGCTGGATTCTGATGGACTCCATCTCCCAGCCAAACGGGGAGCCGTCGCTGTCCGGCCGTTTCCATGCGATGATCTTCAATCTGCAGTCGTCCATTCGGTATGGCAAATTACTTTCAATTTTCAGACGCACAGTGCCATGCGGGAAATGAAATAAGTGATGGTGACGACTACCCCAGTCGTCTTCCTTGAGACTGATGATCTCAACAGCAGCGTTGAAGACACTGGAAAGAGGCACGGAATCGACGGCGATCACCTTTCGGCTGCCCCACGTCGCTGCGTTCAGTCCGATGAAATGCTGTTTCTGATTGTCTGGCATTGTTAATGACTGATTGAATGGCGGCCATACCGGAAGCGATCCGGCCGCGGCTTTGTGTGTGTCGATGCTGTCAATCAAATCACGATCATCTTCGAGGGGATCTTCAGTGATTGCCGCCACCAGCTGCAGGTCGGGCGCTCGACCGCGAACGACTAAACTGGATTCACCGGAATCGATCCGAGTCGCTTCGAGCACCGCAGCCTGAACGAGGCAGCCATCAGTGATCCACGACACACTTGTGAAGCTGACATCCCCGCCGGAGTTCCTGATCATGGTGGCGAGGGCCAGACTCCCCAGACACCCAGTTGCCACGATGCCGACCGTTAATGACAGGATTCGACGGAGTCGAGTTCGGATCATCAGCAGAGGAAGAGCCAAAACAGCGGTGTACAATGCAAAGAACCACCGCAGGGCCTCCCAAGTGTACTCACGCACCGGCGTGGCGTGTTTTCTGAGGGCGAGCCTTTCACCCAGCATCGAAAACAGGGGACTGCCAGGTCTTGAATGCGTCGACTCGCTGATGTTCATCATCACCGCAGCTCCTTCCTTTGCGAATTCCGCCTCGGGAAAAGTCTCAATCGCTCCGGCAGCACACGCATACACCCGAACTCCACGGCGATTGATACCCCCACTCTGCGGAACCGGCAGATACTCCTGCAGTCGCTCAAATACCTTCGTCGATTGCTCGCTCAGCATTACCACACCACCAATCGTCACCCAGCTTGCGAGTGCCCGATACTGCACATCACTCAGCTCCTCAGGAGCAAGCGTCGGTGACAGCAATACGGTTTGCAGGATCGTCAACGGTGCAGGATGCGATGGCAGCTGCCACGGTGGAATCTGCGAAACAAGGGGAGCCGCATCACGGGACACACGTTTTCCCTTCAATGCACGAGTAACCCCGGTACTTGTCAATGACCTGAGCAGCGATTCGTTGTTCAGCACCTTCGGAACTTCCGGTATGCTCAAAGTTCTGTCCCCGGACTCAACAATCAATATCCGACGCGAACTGAAAGCACCGTACAGACTGGCTGCCAACGGAACGGCCAATTGCCGTTCCCACAGCACCCCATGCTCCCCCTCCCACCACAAGTCGCATTTTTCCCAGCCACTCATTGAAGCCACTGTACCGACATGCCGAACCTGACCCGGACTGACAGTCGCCTCACCGATCATTCGCGTTTCGCCTGATGTCGGGTTCCGCAGAAAGATCTGACCGGTCAGTGTTTGTTCTGAGTTATTGGTGATCCTCAGAGAGACGGCCAGAGGGCACAGCGTGTGACAAATGTTCTCCCAGCCAACAGCCGCCTCGATAGTGAGCCCCGGGAAGTCGGCCTCGCCGGAAATGCGATGGTGCAATTGAACTGCCTCAGGCTGAGCGGCTGCAGCAGGTGACAGAAAAACCAGCAGCACACACACAAACACGCCCGTGCCGGTGACTCCATTCACAATCAACTCCTGACTTCACCAAATCGTTCGTTTCTCGAATCGTTGATCCTGCAGCACCACGTCGCAGCTCTGTCCTGTCTTCTGTTACTTCAGTTCCTTCCAGTCCTGCATCTCTCGCCATAATTTCGGCAGGTTCTCCCGAGGCACTCGGTAATAGAACCAGTGTTTGCCTGGATCGTATGGGCGAAAGTCGTCTCCCTCCGGCTGCATCAGCGGCGATGCCTCCATGCGTCCTTCCAGCCAAACCTCCATTTCTCCCATCGGTACCCTTGAAGACAACGCCACATACCTCACGCTCTGACCACCATAGTCGGCAACCCACTCGAAACCCGGCGTGATCACCATTTCCTTTGCCGCCGCAGCAGAATCCGCCGCAGCCTCCAGGTCCGGCAACTCGATACTCGTCCGATGCAACATCCACGTGCCCGGACTACTTCCAGGACGCACCCACAGCAGCATCCCCAGCCGACATTCGGAAAGCCTGAATGGCAACCCGTTTCTCAATCGCAGCTGCAGCGGACCGTTTGGGAATGACGCCGCCAGATTCCACTTCGCCATGCTGTCCTGTGACTCACTGCCAACAGCCTCCAGCATCACCTCAAGCCCCCCCTGCAAAGGAGCCATATCGACTGCCGTGACCTTTCGACTGCTCCATGGTGACAACAGCACCGGTATGCGACTCAATGACGGATCTTCAGACACCGACTTTGTCAGATTGAATGCAGGCCATTCGGGCAAACTGACATCGATGGAATCCAGGTCATGCATGAAGGACTGGGTCAGCCGGAACAGATCAACAGTGCTGGTGGCATTCGGCTGAAGATCAGGTTCCCGTCCCCGGACTCCCTGAAACAAATCTCCGCGACCTGCGCAGGTCAATTTCAGACTGGCAGCCTCGACCAGAACATCCTCTCCTATCCATGTCAGCGTTGTGATCGCCAGATCCCCCCGGCTGCCGCGAATGGCAACACCCACCACCGCGGCACCAGCTGAAGCTGCCAGCACGACTGCGATGACCCATCCTGCCAGCCATCTGCGGCTGCTGCGAAACATCACGATGGGAGCTGCCGCTGCGGCAGCGTAGATGGCGAACAATGCCAGAATCGAGGTATTCGCTAAATCCGCCAACGGTGCCTCATCAGTCTCATACATCTGCTTCTCCCTGAGCCTGGCAAACAGAGGACTGGCGACAGCAGTGGCCACCGCCTCGCCAATCGAAGCCATGGTCGCTGATTCCGCCTTCAAAAATTCTGCCTGCTGGAAAAGGCAGATTGCGCCCAGACCACACGGCTCAGTCTCGAGGCCGTCCTTTTCGAACGGCGGCCGCTGCCGCAGCGGCAAATACCCCTGCAGCCGCTCACGGACTCCCGCAGATTCCTTTGCCAGAAACACGATGCCACCCATCGCTGTCCAGCGTCCAAGTGCCCGATACTGGGCGTCAGTGAGCGATTCCGGAGACAGCTGTGGAGACAGGAGCACCGTCCGCACAGGCGTCAGCGAGCCCTCATGGACCGGCAACTGCCACGGCGGGATCGTAGTCAGCTCAGCTGCAATCCCCCTCGTTGTCACCTCGTTCTCCAGAGCAGGATCCGCGCCCGTATTCGCCAGCCGGTTCAGCAACGCTGACTGCGACAGCACCGGACGCAGCGGCGGCAATACCAGTCGTCGCCCACCGTCCTCCACAAATAACCCCGCTTGAGTGGCGAAAAACTCCATGGCGTCCCCGTCCCCGGGAACCGTCAATCGCCGTGCCCACAACACAGTCTCAGAACCCTCCCACGACACATCGACCAGATCCCAGCCACCAAGCGCCGCAACCCAACCGAAATGACGCCTGCCACCAGGACCCACAGCGATTTCGCCGAGTATCCGCGTTTCACCCGTCTCCGGATTTCGCAACACGATCCGCCCCTCCAGCAGGGTGGATGAGCTGTTGGTGATCATGAACGAAATCGCAAGAGGATGGTGAGACCACGAAAAGTTTTCCCAGCCCGCTGCAGCCTGAATATCCAGCCCCGGATAGTCCACGGCTCCGGGAATTCGCTGAGCATTCTGCTGGGCGCACACCGGCAGAGAACTACCGAGCAGAATCCAGGCCATGAGTACCATGGATCTCAGGTTTTCCGTGATCACGGTGCTTCTCCCATCAGCGTACGATTACCTGCGGATTGCCAGTTGGCGAGCTTGATTCTGAGCTGGCGTTCCCGCCGAAAAACCAACAGCCCAAGCAGCACACACAAAACTAACTGCAGACCGAAAAAGCCCATCAGCGAATTACCGTGACCAAACGATCGCGGCGCCTGATTGAAACGCTCCGACCAGGCAATCAGTGGTGAAAGCAGCATCAGTTGATGGCCAATTCTCTGCTGATGCGGAAACAGCGGCACTGCCTGCATCAGGTAACCCCCAGCTATCGCCGGTAACAGACAGACACACCCAAACCATAACCCCGCCGAAATCGAGGCAGCCATCGTTTTCAACCAGCAGACAAGGCATAGCAGCCGCTGCAGCAGATACACCGTGATCGCACACGCCCCCGTGATCAGCGTGACATCCCGCGAAACGTGCTCCGGACGCACACCAGAAAGCGACTCGGCCACGCCTGATGACCCGAAACCCAACTCTGCAATCGCCGCCCCGACCGCAGTCATCAGATGCGGGCCCAGCGGCGTCGTCAGCCGCAGGCAGACTATGGTGGAAACTACCAGAACCAGCAGAAAGCCAGCCCAGTCAAGCACGGAAACTCGAATTCGCCATCCGAATACAAACGGGATTCGCTGAAGCGTCGTGTGAACACCCTGTGAAAACAGAATCACGGCCAGAACCAAAGTGGCCCCATGCAGCAACTGGGCTGTGATCGCGTATGGTATCAGCCCGCGCTGCAGCGAAATTTTGCCTGCCGCCGCGGCGATCGCACCGTCCGAGCTGACTTTCCATAACAGCCAGCCCGGCACTGCCAGAACCAGGATGATGGTGAGCACTGTGCACCAGCGGATCAGCCCCTCGCTGCTCCGCAGCCAGCCGCCGCGGTTCTGGTAGAAAAACGTAATCTCTGATGGACGCTGGATGTGATAGCGAAATCGAAGCCGACGTTTGAGCTTCGAGTCGCCTTCATAGACCACCTCGCCAAAGCTGCTGTTTTCACGTACCAGTCCCCACAACGGCCCCAGATGCACACCCAGCAATGCTCCCAGCGACACCACTGACATCGCAGCCGCACAACTGAGAAATACACTGAAATAGCTCCGCACCACAAAATCACCGGAAATCATCGAGCCGTAGCCGACGAACAGTGGCTGCAGGAATGCGGGAAGCGGAGTGAACACGAACGGCTGTCCAGACAGTGGTGCCATGCCAAGTCCGCAGCTCACCGCTGCAAGGCTGATCAGCAATCCCATCGCTGCCCACTCCGGCATGTACAAACACAACCACGCCATCACCGTTGCCAGCATCATGCAGTACAGCCACACCAGAAACAAATTTCCCAGAAACACGGGCCAGTCGATTCCGCCCAGGGCCAGCACCAGTGTGAGCCATGGCAGGAGCAGAAACAGGACCAGCAGCAGATAAATATTCTGTGAAACGATACGGCCAATCATGAACTGCAATGGCGAAATGCCGCTGAGAATAATCTGGTCGAAGTATCGGAACAGCCGAGGGCCCATGAGCAAACCAGTCAGCCGCAGCGGAACAATCAACGTCAGAACCGATACCACACCCGTCAACAGCATCGGTCCCATCAACTCGCCAAAACTGAACTGCTGCAGCAACGACTCAAATGCCTCCGGTGCCTGCGTGAGCAGCAGCAGTCCCAGCAGCAGCACGGAATTCAGGATCAGCGCCGTTAAGCCCACCATCCCGCCGGAAAACAAAGTTGCCCGATCGCGCAGCCACGTGGGACTGCTGAAAACAGAGTGCCACAGCGACATCAGTTTGTTCATGTCACCTTCCCTGCTGTTGATTGCATGAATATTTCTTCGAGACTTCCAGTGTTCTCTGTGTACGTGCGAATTCGTATGCCGGCTTTCAACAGCGTCTCCAGCACAAGATTGCTGTCCGCTGCAGCCACCACCACGCGAATTTCACCGTCTGTCACGCAGCAGTCCGTGACCTCGGGCAAAACTTTAAGATGCTCCACCGCCGAATCCTCCTTCCCTTTCTGTACCCGCAGTCGCACCCGCTGCTGCGCCCCGGCCGCAGACTGCTGCAGCGTCGACAGACTTCCCTGCAGCACCAGCCGACCTGCCTCAATAATCCCAATCGAATCGCTCACATCCTCGATGTCCGGCAGAATATGCGAACTGATCAGAATCGCCTTATCCAGTTCAGCCAGCGTGCGAATGATGGCCCGAAGCTCGTTTCTTGCGCGTGGGTCAAGACCGCTGGCGGGTTCGTCAAGGATGAGCACTTCAGGGTCGTGGAGCAGCGTTTTGGCCAACAGCAGTCGTTGACGATTTCCAGTCGACAGGCCGGAAACGAACGTGGATTCGCGGCCAGACAACTCCGTCAGCTCACACACATCCCGGATTCGCCGCCGTCGCTCTTCTGCTGTCAATTCGTAAAGACTGGCAAAATACTCAAGATATTCCGCAATCGTCATCCCCCGCGGGCAGCCGAATTCGGCCGGCATAAACCCCAGACGACGACGCACCTCACGCGTCCGCGTCCTGACCGACAAGCCGTCTATGAAAACGTCGCCACTGTCAGGGATCGTCAGTGTCGCAATGATTCGCAGCAGAGTGGTTTTGCCGGCTCCATTGGGGCCGATCAATCCCATCGTGGCCCCCCGCGGGACCGAAAGACTGATGCTGTCCACCGCCTTCAGGTCGTCATAGGTCCTCGTTACATTCTGAACTTCAATCGCTGCTGCCATGCAGATGCCCCGGATGACTCAGTGGTGCTGTTGCAGCACGAATCTTCGCACGGTATCAGGGAAAGTCCAGCAACTTTCTTGTGCTGCAGTGCTGAGGATTACGTCAGCTGATATGTCCGCAGCCGACCATCCGCGTGAGCAACCGCGATTTGCCGCCCGTCCGCAGAAAGACTCATCCCGCGGCCGTCATTCGGAAGCTTCAGGCGAAAGAATTCTTCAGCGGCATCGCCCTTCCAGAAATAAATCCAGCCCCCGCCACCGCCTCCACAAACGCCAATCCAGAATTTGTCCGGATGCCAGGCAAGGCCCCAGAGCGTGCCACCCGTTTTATCCCTCGACTGCAACGCAAGCTCCAGCTTTCCGTCGGCAGGATTGACAAGAGCAACTATGATTTCACCAACACCGGCAAACGCGTTGGAAACTTTTGTGATGCCGCCCAAACCAAGCAGCCCGCCGTCCGCCCGCAGAGCGATGCAACGCGCGCCGCCTATGTCCGCCCGGAATGTCGTGTCGTAACCATGCAGCTGCGTAACTGTGAGCAGACTCCGCGGGGTGTCCTCGCTGAGCGACCAGGCCAGCACGACACCCTTCAGGTCACAGGTGAAGAGCTGACGGGAATCGAGCGAGTAGATCAAGTTGTAGACGTGCGAAGTGTGCCCGGAGAATTCGCGGATGAGCATTCCGGACGAAGCATCCCAGACTTTGACAAGCCGATCATTTCCGCAAGTGGCCACGGAACGACCGTCGGGGCTGACCGCAACCGCGCGAATCCAGCCTCGGTGAGCATCGATCGTTCGCGAAGGCTCCGGCTGGTCCACAGCCGCCGGCCAGAACATCAGGCGGCCGTCATAGCCGCCACTGTACAGAGTATCTCCGTCGGCCGACGTGGCAAACGCACGCACCCAGCTGTCATGGCCGGCAAGCGATGTTCGCTTGTCACTGGCAGGATCTATGCGATGAATCAAATGGTCCTCAGCACCGCACCAGATGAACCGCAGACGCGGATCCCAGTGACAGCTCGTCAGCGGGCGGTCAAGCTTGTATTCCTTCAGCAGCTTTGTCCGCTGCGGATCGACAGCGACAGGGGTTCTCATGTGAGCAGCTCTGAAATGGGGCTGCGCGAAGGATCGGCCACGGGAAACCGTCGACCGGCAATTTCAAATTCGCCCAGCGAATCCACTCCCACTGCCTGCAGGATCGTGTGGAAGATGTGACCGTGATCCACCGACCGATCCGTCACTTCAGTGCCGTTGGCGTTTGTGCTGCCAATAATCGCTCCCGGCTGTATGGAAGCGCCACCCAGCAGCACGCTCCAGGCCGTTCCCCAGTGATCGCGGCCGTAGGTCTTGTTGATCTTCGGAGTCCGCCCAAATTCACTCATCACACAAATCAGCGTGTCGCTCAACAATCCACGCTCGGCAAGGTCAGCCACAAGCGTTGCAAAGGGCTGGTCGAATTCTCCCAGCTGTTCAATGTGGAAGTCAAAGTTTTCGTGATGGGTGTCGTAGTCGGCGTGGTTGACCTGCACGTACGGAACTCCGTGCTCAAGGAGCCTTCGTGCCAGCAGACAATGTCGGCCAAACTGGCTGGTGCCGTAACGCTCCTGGTCGCTGGCCGATTCGCGACTCAGTTCAAACACATGTCTGTTGGCAAGCAGTTCACGGGCCTGAGTGAAGGAAAAATTATAGGCTTCCGTTTCGGCAGTGCGACGTCGTCGAGCGAATCGCTCGCTGGCACGCTGACGCACTTCGTTGCGCCGGAGATCGCCTTCGTCCGTGATTTCGCCCGGACGATCGTCGAATTTTGGAGGATTGCCGTCGTAGAGCGCCATGCTGGCGTAACGCGGACCAAGGTAGGCAGCAGAATGAAACTCGGATTCCACATTTCGTCCGCCAGGCGAACTTCGAATCAGCACATGTGCCGGGAGCGGGAAGGAGTCGGCCATCAGCGATCGTGAAGCAACAGCCCCAAGATGCGGGAAATCCGCGCCCGGCATCCGGCCTCGCCCCGTCGTCATTTCTGTTACTCCCCGAGCGTGGTCTCCGTTTTTCGTATCCAGACTTCGAACAATGGAAAGTCGATGCATCTGTTGAGCAGTGTGCGGAAGCAATTCGCAAATCTGCAGACCCGGGACCGACGTCGATATCGCCCGAAATGGACCACCAGTATCCGTGTTGGGCTTGGGGTCCCATGTCTCCAGCTGGCTCACTCCGCCATGCAGGAAGATATTGAGCACCCGCCGGCTTTTGCCCTGAACCTGCTGAGCAATCGCGGGACGCGCTGTGAGAATCTCACCAAGTCCCGTCGCAAGCCCGGCGGCCGTGAAAACTGTCTGATTCAGAAAGGCACGCCGACTGCAGACGTGCTCCTGCGATCCACACGGGCGATGACGCTTCACTGGATTCTCCGGTATAGCCTGCAGAGGCGGGATGGTCGGGAGGAGACGGGGCAGACCACTGATAATAACCTGCACTGGAGCTGCGGACAACAGTCATATCACGAGGAATACAGAGTTTTGGGCCGTATCGAGCGCACTCACCAGCGCACGCACCTCCGGTGCGAAACACCGCCGGGTGCTTCCGCCCAACCGCTCAGCCGCTGGTCAGCCGCTGGTCAGCCGCTGATCAGCCGCATGGCGGCAGCCTGCGGGCCCCAACACAAAAAAACACCCCCACCGAGCCGCGCCCGTCAGGAAGCGGAATCC
>JBJTOP010000231.1:0-23052 GCA_046074645.1 Planctomycetaceae bacterium
TTCCTCCAGCGCTGCTGGCTGCATCTGCCTGGTCCGTAAAGGTGCCATGCACCTAAACCCCACCTTCGGTGCGAAACGTAGCCGGGGGCTTCCGCCCAGCCGCTCGCAAACTCAGCCGCATGGCGGCAGCCTGCGGGCGAAACGACCCTGCAAACGCTTCACCAACGCGCTCGCCAGGGCGCGGGCACCTTCGGTGCGGAACACAGCCGGGGGCTTCCGCCCAGCCGCTCGCAAATTCAGCCGCATGGCGGCAGCCTGCGGGCGAAGGGCTCTGCGGAGGCGTTGAATCGAGGATGTTCTTCAGCTGTACCCCCATGCCTCTGTCGCGTCCCGTGCTGGTCGCCGCCTCTGCAAAGAAACGAAAACAGCCTGTGGTTTAACCCACAGGCTGTTTTCGTCAGTTCCCGGTGCGTCCCCTCGCGGCAGCTGCCATGGCGACTGGTGTGTCGCCGGATCGTTCGGTCAGGAGTGCGGACCTGCGGATCCCGAAGAGCAGGAAGTGATGCTGTCGGCTGAGCTGCTCTCTTCAGCCCGCTGACTGCCATATTTTTTTCGGACCTCCCTGATCGTCAGAATCATCAAAATCAGCAATTCTGTCCCAGCTTTACCATGTTTACAGGCGTGAAGCGGTGAAAATTGCCGGTAGCGCAAGCCGAAGTCAGGGAAAATCTCACTTGCATCCCCGTACAATTGTTACAAGAATGGAAGGGAATACATGTGAACACCCTTGCGTCTGCAGCTGAGAGATCGAATGTCAAGTACTGGTGCCACCTTTGAAGAATTCACACTCGCAGGGGGTCTGCGTGGACATCGTCTTCAGACTCGCGATGGCACGCAGGCTGAATTGCTCCTTCAGGGGGCACACGTGCTTCGCTGGCAGCCTGCGGGTCATCGTCCGGTGCTCTGGGTCAGTCGCAGTTCGTGGTTTGAATCCGGGAGACCGATTCGCGGTGGAATTCCAATCTGTTTTCCGTGGTTTGGCCCGCATCCGACTGATCCTGCTCAGCCGGCGCATGGTCTGGTGCGCCTGCGGCCGTGGGAATTAAATTCGCGAGAGTGTTCTGGGGAGGGCGACACGATTGAGTTATGTCTGGTGTGTGTTGAGGGACCATTCGAGCTTGAGTATCGTGTGCGAGTTGGACGAGAGCTGAAATGTTCGCTGCGGGTACACTTGTCGGTTTCAGCGGGTTCGGCCGCTGAATGCGAAGCGGCGTTGCACACCTATCTGGCGGTATCTGACATTCGCAGTGTGCAGGTGACGGGTCTGGAGTCGGTACCTTTTCTGGACAGGGCTCCGGTGCAGTCTGACGGTGTTGCTGCGGGGAAGCCGATCGAGTTCGGGTCAGAGACTGATCGGATTTATCAGAACACGGATCACACGGTGAGTGTTCTGGACCCTGGCTGGCAGCGGGTGCTCACAGTCAGCAAGTCGGGTTCGTTGTCAACAGTTGTCTGGAATCCGTGGATAGACAAGAGTCTTCGGATGCCGGACTTTGGCAACGAGGAGTGGACGGGGATGCTGTGTATTGAAACAGCAGCTGTGGGTGACTGTCGGCTGTTGCTTGAGCCGGGCGAGTCACGCACGATTCAGGCGGTGATTGCGGTCCGTCACAGCTGAATCGGCATTGATTGAATCTGTCGTCTGCAGTTCCACATCAAGAATTCTGAGGCAGTCGCCGTCGAGCAGTTGGATTATTGGGGAGCTGCAGCGTGGGCAGATGAAGCGGAATTCAACGAGAGAGAACTGGTGTTTGCAGTTTTCGCAGCGTGCGGGTAGTCCGGGGTTTTCGATGAGCAGCGCCGCTGATTGCGATAACGGGGATGTGGTTTTGAGTCGATCGAAGGCTTCGTGGAGTTGCGAGGGTTCCACACCGCTGAGGGGTCCGCAGGAAACGCGAACGGCGACGACGCGTTGAGCGTTGTGACGGTGGCAGAGACTGAGTGTTTGCTGGAGGAGGCTGCGTGCGAGTGATTCTTCGTGCATACCGTTATTCAGGCGGAGCTGGAGAGCAGTCGAATTTCTTCGAGCAGTGTCTGTCGAATGGTTTCAATTTTTTCAGCGGACTCGATTTTTCGGCCGAATTCATCGAGCACATAGAAGACATCGACGACCTGATCGACACTGGTATCGATGCGAGCGAGGTGAATGGTGAGTCCGAGATTATAGAGGGCACTGGAGAGTGTGTAGAGCAGTCCCTGAGTGTCTGTGGCGAAAACATCGATGACGGTGTAGCGTTGCGAGCAGTCGTTATCGATGGCGACTTTGGGATCCTGTCGGATGATGATTCCGCGAAGTTTGCTGAGTTGCAGGATGCCGCTGCGACGAAAGGCGGTGTCGGGATGTCGTTTTGCAAGGAGCACATCAGCGATGACACCGACAACGTCTTCGATACGTGATTCGGGTACGAGTCCGATGAAGTCGCGATCGGCACCGCGAAAGGAGGCGATGACAAATCCCTGTGTGGATGTGCAGACGAAGGCTTCGCGAATGTCCATGCCCATTCCGGAGAGGATGCCTGCAATGCGTTGAAAGCTGCCGGCGGCGCAGCGTTCGGTTGCGAAGGCGCGGTAGGTGACCATCTCTGTCTCCGGCTCGAACCCACCTTCGATGTGAACCTTGAGTTCGGGCAGCTGCTGGATGACTGCGAGGTCTCTAGCGATGCGAGCGGGCTGCTGGTTCATGAGATACATGGCGGGGAGCGCATCGAGCTGTTGGTCGGCCCATTCGGCCCACGCTTCGGCGGACAGTGTGGATTGATCTCCGGCCGGCTGGAAGGACTGGCGGGCTGCGAGCCGAATTTTCTGAATGCGTTCGCGTTCGAGGTGGTTGTAGGGGCGGCCACTGAGGATGAGGTTGGCGCGGTCGTAGAGGTCTGCGAGCAGTTCGCCTTTCCAGTCGGTCCAGACATCCGGGCCGACGGCGCGAATATCGGCGACTGTGAGGCAATAGAGCATACGCAGGAGTTCGGGGGCACCGATGAGGCGGGCGAAGTCCATGAGCACGCGGCGGTCGGTGATATCGCGTCGGAAGGCCAGATCGGGCATGATCAGGTGGTGCCGCACGAGGAACATGAGCATGCTTTTTTTGTTGGCAGCCAGCTGGAGTCGTTCAGCGACCTGTTCGGCCAGAGTTTCGCCGACGATGCTGTGATCTCCGGCTCGGCCTTTGGCAGAGTCGTGCATGATGAGTGCCAGATGCAGCGTGGCACGATGGCGAATTTCCTTATAGGCCGAGCCGACGGGCGACTGATCGCTGGCGAAGCGGGCGACTTCGTCGAGCGTTTTCAGGGTATGTTCATCGACAGTGAAGCTGTGGTACTGGTTGAACTGCATCAGGTTGCGAATTTCGCGGAAGGGAGGAACGAGCCAGTCAAGCACTCCGGTTTCTGCCATGGCCCGAACGGTACCCGAGAGTCCTGCGACACTCCGTAGAATCTCGCGGAATTGTTCGGTCATTTCGAAGCTGAGTTCTTCAGGGAGCTGGGGTGTGATCTGACTGATGCGACGGCGGAGTTCGGGTGCCAGTCGAGCGGCGTTTTCAGCGGCGGAGACAAAAATCTGCAGCACGCTGTCAGCAGAATGAAGTTCAGTAAGCCGAGCTGCGGGAAGCTGCAGCACACCGTCCACGATCAGAAAGCCCTGCGCGGTCCGAGTGGGCAGGAGGATGTTGCGGAGTCGGGTGAGCAGTGGCAGTCGGCGGGGAACATCGGCGACTCGCCGCGCGATCGCAGCGACGCGCGATGTATGCCCGAAATACTGCTGCATGAAGACTTCCACGGGCCGTGACGGATTAGAACCGGAGATTCCGCGATCGCCGGAGATTTTCAGCTGGAGTTCCCGAGTGAGCACGTCCTGGCGGAGGTTCTGCATGAAGTGCAGGTCCATTCGCAGTGACGTGAGAAATTCGTCCGCCCGCAGCAGATCATCCAGTTCGGCCGCACTGATATCACCGGCTGACTGCAGCGACTGTGGTTCCGGATTTCCGTGTCGCACGCAGGCGATCCATCTGAGGAGCTGGATGTCGCGCAGGCCGCCGGGTGATCGCTTGACGTCTGGTTCCAGCTGATTTACGGAATTGCCGCGTGCCAGCCATTCTTCCTGACGTGCTGAGACGACTTTCAGGATCCAGTCGAGCCCCTGTCGGGCGTAGACCTGGGTGCGAACCTGTTGCAGCGTTGATTCCGCCAGCAGTGGATTTCCAAGCAACACGCGGGTTTCGCAGAGCGATGTGGCGAACTGCACGTCCCTCGCGGCAAATTCGACAGTGTTTTCGCGGGTCCGAACAGAGCTTCCCAGCTGCAGGGTTGCATCCCAGCAGTCGCGGACGGCCGCTGCCATCAGGGGGCTGATTTCATCGGTCAGACGCGTGTCGATGATCATCAGCAGATCCACGTCGGACCACGGCGCCGGGCGGCGTCTGGCATTGCCACCGACGGCCAGCAGCACGAAGGCGTCAGTTAATTCCGGCCGCGCACCGCGAATCGCTCCGCCCCAGACTCGACGAAGGAAGCCATCGAGCAGATCCGAGTGGGCCTGAGAGCACACAATTCCGGATTCACCCGCCGCGCGACGCAAACGAATCTGCTGACGCATCCCCGCAACCGCCGCCTTATTCTGCTGCAGACGCTGCTGAAAATCCTGGGGGTAATCGGGCTGAGTCGACACGCCTGAAGGACTCCTGTGAGGATGTTTGGGGGACCGCCGCTTATCTGAATCTGCGGAAGCATACCGCTTTCCCCTTCTCAGGCAACGCCCGCCGCTTCAGTGTAGCACGGGGCAGCCGCTGGCGATACCAAAATCCCCGAAGACCACGCAGCCTTGTATTCCCCTGACTGCCCGTGAGAATATGTCACTGGAAACACGCTCCGTCCTTCGTCTCTCAAGCCCAGGCAATCCCAGTCATGTCGTCTGAAACTCCGGATCAACTGCATTTCGAAACCCGCTGCGTGCACGGCGGCGTCCACAAGGATCAGCAGTACAACAGTGTCACCACGCCAATCTACCCGACCTCCACCTTCTACTGGAATTCACTCGAAACGCACTCCGGATACGACTACACACGTTCCAGCAATCCAACCCGAAAAGCTCTGGAAGAAAACATCGCAGCACTCGAAGGCGGCGCTGGGTGCGTGGCCACCTCAACCGGCATGTCTGCCATTCATTGTGCCATGGCTCTGTTTTCGCCTGGTGATCACATCATCGCGCCAGCCGACCTCTATGGCGGCACATTTCGGTTGTTTGAACGCTTTCTGAAGGAAAAGGGGCTGCAGTTCACATTCGTCGATATGACGCATATTGATCGCGTCGCCGCGGCCTTTCAGCCCCACACCAAAGCAGTCTGGATCGAAACTCCAAGCAACCCACTGCTGAAGGTGATCGATATCGCCGCCGTCACCGCACTCGCCCGCGCGCACCACGCCACCTCAATCTGTGACAATACCTTCCTCTCTCCTTACCTGCAGCGACCGCTGGAATTTGGCGTCGATATCGTTGTGCACTCGACTACGAAATACATCAACGGACATTCAGACGTCGTCGGCGGCTGCGTTGTCTCAGCATCTGCCGATACAGCCAAACGCATCGCCTGGATCTGCAATGCCCTTGGCCTGGCCTGCTCCCCGTTTGACGCATGGCTCGTGCTTCGCGGCGTCAAAACTCTCGGCTGCCGCATGGAAGCCCAGCAGTCCTCGGCGCTCCGCATCGCTCGATTTCTCGAATCCCACCCCCTCGTTGAACGCGTTTACTACCCCGGCCTCGAATCGCATCCCCAGCACGCACTCGCCTGCCAGCAGCAGAAAGGCTTCGGTGCTATGCTGGCCTTTGATGTCCGCGATGGTCGGCCTGTCGCTGAACGCGTCTGTATGAATTCAAAACTCTTCGACGTCGCTGAATCGCTTGGAGGAATCGAAAGTCTGATCTCCTTCCCCACCACCATGAGCCACGCCTCCATGACTCCGGAAGCCAGAGCAGCGGCGGGGATTACAGAAAAAACTGTGCGAATCTCCGTCGGACTCGAACATCCGCAGGACCTCATCAACGACCTCGCGCAGGCGTTCTCCAGCTAAACATCCCCGCAAAATCTGCAGAATCGTCACTTTCGACAGACTCCTCCCACACCCGCCGAAATCCGCGGCGGGTCTATCTTGACGGATTGTTTTGAGAGGAATATCAACGGGCCAGTATCAACCTTTGCGACACTCCCCTTCCTGTCGCCGGAGATCCCCAAATGCAGATCGTCAAGAAAACCGTTGGTGCTGTCCTGACCTTTCTTTCCACCTTCCTTGTTGTGGTTGGTATTGGACGCGCACAGTCTTCAGCCGCAGTGACTCTCCTCGGACTGGCAGTTGCCTTTGGAAGTCTGGGCCTTTGGCTCCTGCTGTCCAGGCCCAAATCGCAGACAACCGCCCGCTAAAACGCGTTTCACGAATCCGAATCTTCTGCCGACCGCTCCCTCTGAAGCCAGCTGAATTCAGGATTTTTTAGAGGATTTCCTGCAGACGCCGGGATAAGATCTCTGGGGTTCTTTCTGAGTCCCACGTTAATTAAATCCCCCGTGCGTTCTGAAGGTAAACACTGTGAGCGAACCGACTGCGATCAATTATCGTCAGCTTCTGCTTGACGTCTCCTCCAGAGGTGCTCATCAGGGTTCGCCGAGGTCTCTGAAAGAGCTTTCAGAAGACCTTCAGAGTCTTTTCCAGTCGCTGCCTGCCATTGCCAGGCCATGCGAAAAAGAGCAGCAGTGTGCGTGGGAGATTCACGTCGAGTTGCGGACGCGAATTACTACGCAGCGGCTGCGGTATCTGGACGGTGACGAAGCCACGGCACTGGACAGCCTTGTCAAGCTCTTTCAAATTGTTCGCGAAGTCTGTCGGAAGGCCGGCCCGCAGGCGACGCTCTCACTGCAGCTGGCGGATCTGCTTCTGAACCGCATTCTGCGGCCCATCACGGCCTCCTGGCATGTGCGCAGGCTGTCGGGAAAGCTCAATCCGGAAGATCTGCGGCGTCTGTTTCGGGTTGAGCTGGCGGAAGCCCGGCAACAGCTTCAGTTGATCAGTAACGCCTTGTATGTGCTGGCAACGGGGCAACCGGAGACATCATGGCTTCAAAAGCAGCAGCCGGAATCGTTGCCGGAACAGTCATCAATCAACTACGACCGGGTTCTGGGGCTGGCCTCGAGAGATTCCGAGCGGATTGTCGAAAAGGAAGCCGTGGAGATTCTGGATCGTCGCGAGGTGGTGCTGCAGAGAAAAAACAGACCGAACAGGCCATCAGATCTCTGCGGTCTGGCAATTTCAGGCGGTGGGATTCGATCGGCGACGTTTGCTTTGGGAGTGGTGCAGTCGCTGGCACGCAGCGGTATTCTGGCGCAGGTGGACCTGCTCTCGACTGTCTCCGGAGGCGGCTACACGGGTTCGTTGCTCAGCAGCTATCTGAACGCCAATGAGACTCAGGCCGCAAATCCGCCTGGGCCGCATGGGGGACAGCCACCGTTCGATGCGGCCGTCGCCGGCGAATCTCATGCGATCAGGTACGTGCGGAACCGCAGCAAGTACATGCAGCCTTCAACCTATTCTGCATGGGCCAAAGCTGCGGGCATGGCATTGTATGGGATTGTCAGCAATCTGCTGATTGTGGGAACACTGGTGCTGCTGGCTGCGCTGCTGACGGAGGTCTGGTACGGCACAGCACTCAGAGACTATTACCAGCATGGGAAACTGGAGTCGTTGACTGGATATCTGGGCTATCCGCTGTGGGGCGCCCTTTTGCTGACGGGACTGACTGGCGTGATTGTGATCCTGCTCCCGGCTGTTCAACGCTGGAGGCTTGGGGGCGACCGAACACATCTCAGTCGTTTGTTGTGGATGGAGTCCGGGGCGATTTATCTGGCATTCATGACCGCATTGTCATGGCTGTCCCTGTTACTGCTGCCCGTGGCGGCGCTGACGTGGCTGATGCTGGCAAGATCAATTGGTGGCTTCAATTCAAGTCTGGCGACTGTTCCGTGGTCCGCGGTGGCCACAGGAATTGCTACATTCGCCGGTTTTCTGACAGCTCGCGGCAACTATCTGCCGCAGCGGCGGCGGAAATCACCGATTCTGGCGGCGCTGATGACTGCACTTCTGTGGGTCGCCGGTCCATTGCTGCTGGGGTTTGTCTATGTGGAAACTGTGCGGCTGGTGATCGCGTCAGCGGTCGAAATGTGTCTGTTTTCTGAATTGTTTTCGTGGCAGGCTGTTCTGCTTGCTGTGGCATGGCTGGTGAGCACTGCATTTGCGGTTTCCTGCAATGTGAATCTGACGTCGCTGCATCGGTTTTATCGCAATCGTCTGGCAGAGACATTTCTGTTGCGGCATAAGTCGAGTGCAGATCAGCAGACAATCAGCGTTGCGTCCAGTGATCCTCAGAAACTGTCAAAACTTCGATCCAGCGGAGCAACCTCGCCTTATCACCTCATCAATGCGGTTGTCAATCTGACCACGTCAGAGAACCCTGAACTTCGGGGACGAAACTGCGACTACTTCCTGTTTTCAAAGCACTTTTGTGGTGGCCCGATTGTCGGCTATCGAGGGACCGATGTCTGTGAGACTGCCAATCCGATGCTGGATCTGGGAACAGCAGTGGCGATTTCAGGAGCGGCTGCGGCACCTCAGATGGGAGTGGCGTCGGTGAGTGGAGCCAGTCTGCTGCTGACTCTGCTGAATATCCGACTGGGATACTGGCTGCGATGGCCAACGGAGCAGGCGACAAAGGAGACTCGTGGGTTTGGAAACGGACCGGGGCCGCTCTATTTGTGGTTTGAAGCCATCAATCGCATGAATGAGCGACAGAGGTTTCTGAATCTGTCTGACGGCGGGCATATTGAAAATCTCGGGATCATGGAATTGCTGCGCCGTCGCTGTCGATATGTTGTGGCGATTGACGGTGAGCAGGACGGTGAACTGAAGTTCCCAAGTCTGTGGATGCTGCAGCGGTATGCTCGAATCGAACTGGGGACGGATATTGAGATTGACTGTGATCGCGTCACGTGGGCGAAGCCGGTACAGTTGCCGGATTTACCGATCGTTCAAAGTGGCTCCGGTGCGTATGGAACTGGGGATGCGAATACTGAGCCGGAGCCTCGCTGCAGTCGGGCACATTTCACGCTTGGCAGGATCGTCTACCCATTCGACGAAGTTGCTCAGCAGCATCCGATTGGCTGGCTGGTCTACGTGAAGCTGTCTGTGACCGGCAACGAGCCTCAGTATGTGCTGGACTATCGCCGGCGATTTCCGGATTTTCCGCATCAGTCCACGTTAGCGGACCAGGTCTTTGATGAAGACCAGTTTGAGGCGTATCGGCGTTTGGGCGAGCACGTCGGGGAAGATCTGTTTGCGGATGAATTGCTGGATGAGTTGCGGTATGTGGATGCAGGCGAGGCAGATGGTCTGAAGACGGCCAGGGGAGAACACCGGTTGCCCGTGAGCGGCTGGGTGAATGCTTTGCGGGCCGCATTTCGGCTGTAGACCCGCGAACATCGAGGTGAGTGGCAAAGCGCGGGTGGCTGAGTCTGTGTCACGTGATGCGAAGCGGTCTGCCGATTCAGGGCATCGAGATTATCTGTGACTGGAGTGGGTGGCAGAAGGGGAGGGGTGACGGCGTGCAGGTGGCGGACACCGGCGAGTGATGCATGATTTTCGGGCTTCAGGCATTACGGCCGCAGCAGGCACTTGCCGGAGATGCTGGAGTCTTCTGCGGCGTGTATTGCAGCGGCAGCCTGTTCGAGTGGCCAGGTGTCGGCGATTTCGGTGCTGAGGATGCCGCTGCGGATCAGTTGCGTCAGGCGACGGACAAGGCTTAAACGGAACAGCAGTCCCCGCTGCTGCACGAAATGCCCCAGCCAGAAACCTTCGACCGAGCTGCCGACGGTCATCAGGGTGCGGGGAGAAAACGTGAGCGGCTGACCGCTGAGAGTGCCATAGGCGAGCATTCGTCCGCCCTGCCCGAGGCTGCGAATCACAGCTGAACCGACAGTTCCGCCGACGGCATCCACCGCAAACGGAAGTCCATCGCTGCCGACAATCGCGCGGATGCGGTCCGGGAGTTCTGTGGCTGCTTCGTCGCTGCTGCAGACGAGCACCGCATCGGCGCCCTGCTGCTGCAGGTCAGCGGCCTGGGCGTCGCGGCGAACGATATTCAACGTACGAAATCCACAGAGCTTTCCGAGCCGAATGATCATGCGGCCAAGAGCAGACCCGGCTGCGGTCTGCAGCAGCCATGCACCAGCAGGTACTTTGAGCACTTCGCGAGTCATGACCCAGGCCGTGGCGGGGTTCACAAAGAAGCAGGCAGCCTGTTCATCGCTGAGCCCGCTGCTGACCGGGACAATCTGCTGGTCCGGGACAATCGCGTATTCGCTCCAGTTGCCGCCAGCGCGATTGAGTACGACAACGCGTCTGCCGTTGAAGAGTTTTCCGCGCCAGCCACCTCCTGAAGCCTCGACGATGCCCACACCTTCGAAACCGGGTACTGCCGGGCATACCGGCGGCACCGTGTAATGGCCGCGAATGTACATCAGGTCGGACGGATTGACGGGAGACGCCAGCATTCTCACACGGACCTGACCCGGGCCGGGTTGGGGCAGCGGGAGATCGGTGAGCCGGAGCACGGAGGCGGGGTCACCGGGTGCGGAAAACTGAAGCGACTTCATGGGGTGGCCGAACTACTTTTTCTTCGGACTGAATTTGTGAGTTGGCTGTCCGATGATGCCTTCAGCGGCTTCCATGAGTGTTTCGGAGAGGGTGGGGTGAGCGTGGATGGAATCGGCGAGGTCACGAGCTGTGGCGCCCATTTCGATGGCCAGCACGGCTTCAGCAATCATTTCGCCAGCGCCTGGTCCGGTGATGCCCACACCGAGCACTCGTTGTTTGCTGTTTTCGACGATGATTTTGGTGAGCCCTTCAGTGCGGGCGAGGGTTTGAGCACGGCCGGAGGCAGCCCACGGGAAGCGATAAACCGTGACATCGCGGTTCTGCGATTTGGCTTCGTTTTCCGTGATACCGGCCCACGCCACTTCGGGGTCCGTGAAGACCACTGCGGGAATCGCGATGTTGTCGAATTCAACGGGTTCACCAAGGAGCGTTTCGACGGCGATTTTGGCTTCACGGGTGGCCTTGTGGGCGAGCATCGGTTCGCCGGCAACATCGCCGATTGCCAGCAGCTTGGGGTCGCTGGTCCGCTGGTTGCGATCGATGCGAATAAAACCCTTGTCGTCGAGCTGGGCGCGAGTGTTTTCAAGTCCGAGGTTGCGGCCGTTGGGGCGGCGGCCGATCGATACGAGCACTCGGTCAAAGGTTTGCCGTGGTTCGACGCCAGCCCCTTCAAGCGTTGCCGTGATCCCATCCGGACCAGCTTCGAGTCTGGCGACTTTGGTGTTGAGATGAATGGCATGGAAATGGTGTGCGAGCCGTTTCTGGAGCGGTGTGACGAGGTCACGGTCCGCACCTGGCAGCAATCCGCCCGTCATCTCCACCACGGTCACGGATGAACCCAGAGCCGCATAGACGCTGCCCATTTCAAGACCGATGTAGCCACCGCCGATGACCAGCAGTCGTCGCGGAATATCCTTGAGTTCGAGAGCGCCGGTGGAGTCCATCACGCGGTCGTCGCCGATCGCGAAGATCGGTGGCATGGCCGGCTGAGATCCGGTGGCGACGATGCAGTTTTCATAGTCGAGCGTTTTGCGGGTGCCGTCGGCGAAGCTGAGCAGCAGTGTGCCGGAGTTGAGGAATTGACCGCGGGCTTTGATGAGTTCGACACCGCGGGCTTTGCAGAGTCCTTCGATGCCACCGGACAAATTTCCGATGACGGTGTTCTTGAAGGTTCGCAGCTTGTCCAGCTGGATGGTGGGTTTGGGGAACACAACGCCGTACTCGGCAGCCTCTTCGGCTTCATGAAGCAGCTTAGCGACGTGAAGCAGCGCTTTGGATGGAATGCAGCCACGGTTAAGACACACGCCACCCGGCTTCGCTCCGTCGTCGATCAGTACAACCTTCATTCCGTGATCAGCAGCCGCGAAGGCCGCGGGATAGCCGCCGGGACCGCCCCCGAGTACGGCTAGTTGCGTGGAAAGATCTGCCATTGGAAGATGTGTTTTCGGTGGTTTAGGGAGGCTGAGAAGGGTGTGCCGAGAGGGCTGAGCCGCGTGCACTC
Source organism: Planctomycetaceae bacterium (assembly GCA_046074645.1). Classification (GTDB taxonomy): domain Bacteria; phylum Planctomycetota; class Planctomycetia; order Planctomycetales; family Planctomycetaceae; genus SXXK01. The sequence goes on from JBJTOP010000231.1 coordinate 12,190, forward strand.
TAGACTGTCCGCCTGGAGTTTTCAAAACACTTAGAAGAGTTCGTGAATTTCCCGATACCCGAAGTCCACGAGCGGGAACGGGCGACCGGCAGGACCGGGCAGGTGAGCGTCCAGTTTGAGCCCGAGACTGTGGAAGACGGTGGCAATCACATCGCCCGGCTGCACAGGTCGGTCAGCAGGAACGCCGCCAATGGGATCGCTGGCACCAACCACCTGGCCACCGCGAACGCCACCTCCGGCAAACCCGACAGTGAAGCACTGGGGCCAGTGATCGCGGCCACCAGCCGGGTTCACGCGGGGCGTGCGACCGAATTCCGCGAGATTGCAGACGAGGGTATTTTCCAGCAGTCCACGCTGATGCAGGTCTTCGATCAGCGCCGAATAGCCCTGATCGTACATGGGTGCGACGATATCGCGCATCCCTTCGATTGAGGTGAAAGGTTTGGAACCATGAATGTCCCATGTGATTTCGTCGAACACTGTGAGGAAGGTATTCAACGTTACGAAACGCACGCCTGCTTCCACGAGCCTGCGGGCCAGCAGGCAACACTGGCCGAAACGGTTGAGCCCGTATCGCTCGCGAAGGGATTGGGGTTCTGCACTCAGATCGAAGGCGGCTCGCGCCTGAGTGCTGGACATGAGTCTCCAGGCGGCGTCGAAGTTCTTGTCCATCATGGCTGCGTTTTCAGTGGATTCAAAATCACTGACGGCCGCGTCGATCACGTCGCGAAGTTTTTTACGGCGGCTGAGCCGAACTTCGCTGAGCGTTTTTGGGGGAAGCAGGTCGGGGACCTTGAAGTCAGGTTTGGACGGATCGGCCATCAACGCGAAGGGGTCGTGAGCTTTTCCGAGAAATCCACCGGCCTGACCGTTGGGCAGGTTGCCACCCCCACGCCCCATGGTTTCCGGGAGAACCACGAACGAGGGCAGATCGGACCGACGTCCACGAAGAAAGCTGAGTACTGAGCCGGCGTGCGGCGTGTTGACACCACCCTGAAACTGACGCCCGGTCTGCATCATTTGCCAGCCGGCATCGTGCACCGCTGCACCCGTATGGTGGCAGCTGCGGACAAGGGATACATGATTGGAGACTTCGGCGTGACGTGGCAGGATTTCACTGAGCTGATAATTGCCGCAGCGGGTGGAGATGGGCTTGAAAGGACCGCGGACTTCAAGAGGAGCATCCGGCTTCTGGTCGAAGGTGTCCAGCTGACTTGGGGCTCCCAGGTTGAAGATCATGATGCACGACCGCTCGTCGCGCCCCTGCTCAACAAGCCCCTTTTCTTTTGCATGGAGGTAGTCTGCCAACGTCAGACCGCCCACTCCCAGCGTTCCCGCCTGAAGAAAGTCCCGGCGCGTCGTACCGTCACAGGTGTGAGCAGAACCTTTACCAATCAGGTTGAACATGTGTCAGAACCTCGGAAAGGAATCGGTGTTCGGGGGGGGGAACAGAACGCGGATGAGAGTGATCGATGAACTGAGGATTCGCTGGTAGCCAGCTGACCGAGATCAGCTTACTTACCACTGCCCGACTCGACTGTGCCGGCACCAGCAAACGCAGCGGCTTCCAATTCATCCAGCCCATCACGTTCTTCAAAGGGACGGTTTGCAAAGTACCAGTCCGACCAGCGTTTCAGCGCTTTTGTTCGCCAGTCATTTGCGTTTCGGAGTCGTTGTTCGGGGGGATCGGTGGGGCCGAGTCCTGCGAGTGGGTCGAGCGACATTCCGAAGCCGTTTGGTCGTCGTGCGATGAACCGCAGTGCCATTTCGGCTTCGATATTGACATCGACGTTCGGGTCTTTGATGCCTTCCAGCATTTGAGGGACGAGTTTGAAGTCGCCGGTGCGTCCGAGTGCCCAGTAGACGGAGCGACGGACCTGGGCGTTGGGGTGGCGGATGAGTTTCTTCAGTCGATCGACTTCGCCGACGAGCTTTTTGGGGTCATCGATGGATTGAACACTGAGCACAACGTCGTCGGCGATGCTGCTGTCGTTTTCGTCCAGTTTGGAGAAGTCGATATTTTCCATGGAAGCGAGCAGCAGGTCGAGTTCCGAGGGTTCTTTGGCTTTTTTCTTGTCGCCGAAGGGGTTGCCTTTGTCTCCGCGCTGCTGTCCGCGGCCGTAGAGATCCTTGAGGATCTGTCCGGTAGACCGCATGTAGTAGAGCAGGGCAAGGGCGGTACCGACGGTGGGGCCTGAGTGAGTCTGGAAGGCGCCGTCCTGGCCCTGAAGTGTGAGCAGTCCGTCGCCGTAGACGACGTACCAGTCGACGCCATTGATTTTGCCAAGGTCACCGACAGCGGCTGCGCGTTCGATGCAGTAGTAGAAGTACATGTTGTGTTCCACACGGCTGACCGGCTGGAAGTTACTCATGTTCCATGCGAATGCGCGATCGACGCGACTATCGAGCGAACCGGCGTCGATGCCTGGGTTATATCCGGCGAAGGCGGGCTTGACTTCGCCGGGTTCCACTTCTTCTTCGACCTTCTCAAGGGCCCCGAAGGCGAGTTCGGGTTTTTCGGTCTTTTTGCCAATAGGGCGGGAGCCATGGAGCATGATGCGGCAGATGCCGAGCGATCCTGAGGCGGCCATGGTCATGTTGTGCGTGGAACGGCCGGCTCCTGGTCCCTGGTTGGTACCCGGGCGGTAGCCCCAGCCACCATCGCCGTTGCCATTCTTGAGGAGCCAGTCAGCAGCACGTTCGACGGTTTCGGGGGCCACCTGAGCACCCGCACGCTGGCATGCCCAGAGGGCCAGCACGGCGTACTGCGTCATGCTGACGTCACCGGGGGCGTTGGCGCTGTCGCTCCAGGATCCGTTACCGCGCTGTGTTCGCTGTACGTAGTTGGCAATGGCCTGGAGGTTGTTGACGTAGCGGTCCTTGTCGAGGTCTGCAAGGAGCATCGCATCGACACCGGCACCGTAGATGTGGTCGTAGGCGCCCACAGGCGTGTAGCCAGCAGGTGCGGCACGGCCTGCGGCGGCGGCGAGTGCCCCCTGGATGACGGGGTCCGTCTTCGGGATGCCGCACTTGTAGTAGGCGTACGCCACCAGAATGTGCTCGGCACCGTGAAGGAGCTCATCCTTTTGTCGCAGGAAGGCCACGCCCCTTTCCACAGCGGCATCAAATCGCGGCACCTGGGTGCTGTTGCGACCTTCGGCGGCGATGGCAGTCCCGGCTGACAATGCGGCAAACATGAGAAAAACTGCGGTACGGAGCGTCATTGCAGTGTTCCGGTGGCATGAGGGACCGAATGAAATTGCTGCCAGAATTGTACTGTTGCGGAGCGAAGGGTGTCAAACTGTGGGTTGGAATTGCAGGCGGAAGATAAGAAAACACCCCGCTGCAGGCACAAGGCTTGAGCGGGGTGGAGGGAGTGTGGCTTCAGTGATGGAACAGCTGTTTAGTAGCGGTAGTGTTCCGGCTTGTAGGGACCGCTGACCTTCACGCCAATGTATTCGGCCTGAGCGGCGGTGAGAGTTTCGAGTTTTGCACCCAGTTTGGACAGATGCAGGCGGGCGACTTCTTCGTCGAGCTCTTTCGGGAGCAGATGTACCCCGATTGAGTACTTTTCAGCTTCGGTCCAGAGAGCGATCTGGGCCATCACCTGATTGGTGAAGCTGTTGCTCATGACGAACGACGGATGTCCGGTGGCGCAGCCGAGGTTTACAAGTCGGCCTTCTGCGAGCACGATGATCGCTTTGCCGTTGGGGTAGACGTATTTGTCAACCGGGCCACCTTCGTCCTGAGCAGTCTTGATGCGAATGCGGCGGATGTTTTTACTGTTGTTCAGGTAGGCAATCTGAATCTCGGAGTCAAAGTGGCCGATGTTGCAGACGATCGCCTGATGCTTCATTTTGTCGAGGTGTTCACCGCGGATCACGTCGATGTTGCCGGTGGCCGTGACGAAGATGTCTCCGATGGAGGCGGCTTCGTCCATTGTCAGCACCTGATAGCCTTCCATGAGAGCCTGCAGGGCACAGATGGGGTCGATTTCCGTGACGATGACGCGAGCACCGAGGCCGTCCATTGCGTCTGCGCAGCCTTTGCCGACGTCGCCGTAGCCGCAAACCACGACCACCTTACCGGCAACCATAACGTCGGTGGCCCGCTTGATGCCGTCTGCCAGCGATTCACGGCAGCCGTAGAGGTTATCGAACTTGCTCTTGGTGACGGAATCGTTGACGTTGATGGCGGGCAGGGCAAGTTTTCCGGCTGCGAGCATCTGGTGGAGCCGGTGGACTCCGGTGGTGGTTTCTTCGGACAGCCCGCGGATGCCCTGGAGCAACTCGGGGAACTTGTCGTGCACCATGGAAGTCAGGTCGCCACCGTCGTCGAGGATCATGTTGAGCGGTTGGCCGTCGGGGAAGAACAGAGTCTGCTCGATGCACCAGTCGAACTCTTCGTTGGACATGCCCTTCCAGGCGTAGACGGGGATGCCGGCGGCCGCGATGGCAGCGGCGGCGTGGTCCTGAGTTGAGAAGATGTTGCAGCTTGACCAGGTGACCTGAGCACCGAGGGCTTTGAGGGTTTCGATGAGCACTGCGGTCTGGATGGTCATGTGGAGGCACCCTGCGATGCGGGCACCTTTGAGCGGTTGTGAGTCGGCGTATTTTTCGCGGAGTGCCATCAGGCCGGGCATTTCAATTTCCGCGATTTCGATTTCCTTGCGGCCGAGTTCCGCGAGGGCGATATTGGCGACCTTGTAGGGGAGTGCAGACACAGTGCTCATAAGCGGTCTCTTGGACGAAGGAAAGGAAAAGCGGACCTGAACGGTTGCCGCAGTGGGCAAACCGTTGACTGCGGAAGAACTTTAACGGTATTCGCGATGGAAAGACCAGTGAAAGCGGGATGTTTAGGGGATTGCCGACCGCGGGAAGCGGGATTTTCGGGGTGAACAGGCCTGTGGCCCGATGGCAGGCGGCTTTGGGGTGGACCAATTGTTACGACTGTCACGATTGTCGTCACCGGTTAACGTCACCGGCAGCGACTCGATACCACTTATATAAGGATGGCGGTTGTGTTCAGCTTTTGCCGCGGTGCTGGCGTTTGCGTTCGTTTTCTCTGAGCAGTACTTTGCGGAGGCGGATGACCTGAGGAGTGACTTCGACGTATTCGTCCCATTCGATGTATTCGAGAGCGGCTTCGAGCGTCATTTCGCGTGGGGGGCGAAGGAGAATGGCGTCGTCGGCACCGGCGGAACGGATGTTGGTGAGTTTCTTTTCGCGGATGGGGTTGACGACCATGTCGTTGTCGCGACTGTTTTCACCGATAATCATGCCTTCATAGACATCTTCACCGGGGTTGATGAACATGTCGGCGCGTTCCTGGAGTTTCCAGAGGGCGTAGGCGATGGCTTTGCCGCCTTCCTGTGACACGAGAACTCCGTTGAGCCGATGCGGGATTTCGCCTTCGACGGCGCGGTATTCGTCGAAGCGGTGATGCATGATGGCTTCGCCGCGAGTGGCGTTGAGCATTTTTGTGCGGAGTCCGATGAGTCCTCGGGCTGGGACAGCGAATTCAATGTGTGTCATGCCAACGCCGTTGGTGGACATGGTGCGAGCCTGTCCGCGGCGGGCGCCGACGAGTTCCATAACGGGTCCGAGGTCGGCGCTGGGGACATCGACTTCGAGGAGCTCCCAGGGTTCGCATTTTTTGCCGTTGATTTCGCGAACGATTACTTCGGGTTTACCGACGGAAAGTTCATAGCCTTCGCGTCGCATGGTTTCGATGAGCACTGCGAGATGGAGCACACCACGGCCCGAGACCTTGAAGGCTTCCATGTCATCGGTTTCTTCGACGCGGAGGGCCACATTGGACTGCAGCTCTCTTTGGAGTCGATCGCGGAGGTTACGGCTGGTGACAAACTTGCCGTGCTGACCTGCGAGCGGCGAGCTGTTGATGGTGAATTTCATCGACAGCGTGGGTTCATCGACAGCAATGCGTTCGAGAGCGACGGGGTTGAGCGGATCGGCGATGGTATCGCCAATTTCGGGGTCGGGGATTCCAATTACCGCCACAATGTCGCCAGCTTCGGCTTCTGGAGTGTCCGTGCGCCCGAGGTTGCTGAAGAGCTGTACCTGTTCGACTTTGGCGAGCGATTTGCTGCCGTCGGCACGCATGAGCGCGATCTGCTGGCCGGTGCGGAGTTTTCCGGCAGCGATGCGACCTGTGGCGATGCGGCCCACGTAACGGGACCATTCGAGTGATGTGACCATGAGCTGCAGTGGGTCGCTGGGGCGAACGACGGGGCCGGGGATGCGTTCGAGCACAAGATCGAGCAGTGGACGGATGTCGCCACCTTTCTGTGCGGGATCGTGAGTGGCGTAGCCTTCGCGGGCGCTGGTGTAGATATAGGGAAAGTCAAGAGTGGCGTCGTCGGCGCCGAGTTCGACGAGGAGGTCGAAGGTTTGGGAGAGCACTTCATCGGGGCGGCAGTCAGGGCGATCGATTTTGTTGATCACCACGAGCAGTGAGAGGCCGCACTGAAGGGCTTTCTGGAGGACGAATCGGGTCTGGGGGCGAGGACCTTCGAAGGCGTCCACGAGGAGCAGAGCCCCGTCCGCCATCTTGAGCACGCGTTCGACTTCACCACCGAAGTCGGCGTGTCCCGGGGTGTCAATGATGTTGACGCGAACGCCATTCCACATCATGGCGATATTTTTAGCCAGAATGGTGATGCCGCGTTCGCGTTCCAGATCGTTCGAATCCAGCAGGCAGGTTTGCATATGCTGGTTTTCGCGGAAAATGCCGCTTTGCCTGATCAGGCAGTCGACCAGCGAAGTTTTGCCGTGGTCAACGTGGGCGATGATGGCGATATTTCGGACATCGGTTCGCCTGAGCACACCTGAGGCGGAGGACACTGGGGGGGCCACTGACATGAAGACAGGATCCTGGAAACGAAGCGACCGCAGAAGCGGTCGTTGAGTCACTGCAGGCGGCGGGGCGAACAGGGACGCAGGAAGAAGAGGCGATCTAAAGTCCCGGAAGAGCTTTCAGCCCCAATTCTATCGGGCCGCCAGCGGTCGCAAAAAGCTGTTCGGTGAATTTCGTGGGAATTTCCGGGCGACCAGACCGAAGTGGGCAGCGATCGGGAGACGCTTTTACGGTGTCGCGCAAACACACCATCGTGGCCGCCCGATGCGAGGGGCGGCCAGTGAGGCGATGGATCTTGTGGGATAAGGCAGGGAATTCAGTGTTTCTGGGGCATGTGGCAAGTTTTGCAACGCCTGGCCGCGCGGACGATTTTGCCGCATTTTGCGCAGCGTTTGGACTTTTTGGCCAGCTTGGCTTTGGTGCGAGGACGGAGAACCATCGGTAAATTCCTGAACAGAATGTCACAGAGACGCCGGAAAACCTAACAGTGTACCGGCAAATCACATGTCGCACAATTGCGGATTTTCAGCGAGAATTTGAGAGGCCTGACAAAGCCCTCGTAGGGAAATTGCTGATTTCACTGGCTGTTGTCACCCAAACGTCGAACGACGCTGCGCAAGGGAATCACAAGCTGGATCTCTGCCCCACCCTCCACGCCTGATCCTGCGGAGATGCTTCCGGCGTGCGCTGACAAAATCCGGTGTGCAATGGCCATCCCAAGGCCCGTTCCCTTCTGCTTCGTCGTGAAGAATGGTTCAAACACCCGCGCACAGACTTCAGGCTTCATCCCGGGACCGTTATCGGATATCCGCAGCGAAAGTGCTGCACGACCGTCGTGTGTCACCTCCGCACACCGCACCGTCACGCAGCCCTCCTCGCCACACGCATGAATCGCGTTCTCGAAGATGTTCCGAAACACCTGCCCCATCCGATGAATATCGATCTCGCATCGGGGCATTCCAGCTGGGCAGGATTCTGTAAGCCGGATACGCCGTTCACGCCTCAATTCTGCCAGATTCTCCCATTCCTTTCTCCAGACGGCGTTCAGATCACATTCCCGAAACTCCAGATGGATCGGCGCCGCGTAGCTCCGCACCTCCTCATACAGCCGATGCAGGTCCCGCAGCGCTGTGCGGGCACGACGGGCCAGATCAAGCTGCTCCGGCTGGTACTGCAGATCCAGAGCCAGCATGTCAAGGCACGCCTGCGCTCGCTGCAGTGCGTTACGGCTTTCGTGAGCCAGGCCGGTGACCATCTGGCCAATCGCCGCCAGTCGCTCTGACTGGAGCAACTGCTTCTGCACCTGCTCCAGATCCGTCAGATCGCGAATGATCCCGGTGAAGTAACGAGTCTGCCGAACCGTAAATTCACTGATGGCCAAATGCACCAGAAAAGTCGATCCATCCCGCCGCAAGGCCATGATCTGACGACCCACCCCAATAATGCTCGCTTTGCCCGTCTGCAGATATCGCCGGATGTACTCGTCATGCTGCGAGGCCCAGGGTTCCGGCATGAGCATTGAAACGTTGCGCCCCAGCAATTCACTTTCCGGGTAGCCAAACATTCGCGTCGTCGCTGGATTGACCGATGAAATCACACACTGCGAATCGATGGTGATAATGGAATCCACGGCCGTATTCAGCACCGCCCGGCACCTCGCCACCTCATCCGGTCCCGAATTCACCACCCGCAGGCCCGCACACAGCGTCACCAGAAACAGGGGAACGTCGCAGTCGCCTCGGAGCGGCAGTGCGTGCATCTCCATCGACTGCGGTTTTTCGCTCTCCCGCAGCTGCACCAGCACTTCTGTCTGAAAACCACTGCCGGTCTCCACAAGGTCGTTCCAGCGATCCAACAGTGGCGGAAAACCTGACGAAGAAGCCACAGTCAGAGATTCAAGGAGCAGACGATCCTGTCCCAGCAACGGCGAAATTCCACGTTCGGCTGATACCGACTCAACCCGCGAATCCCGGTCACACACGAAAGCCAGGACCTTCACTGCTCCAGACTGAAACTGCTCCCTCATGCCTCCGCTCCCGCTTCGTTTTCCAACGGTCCGGCGAACACCTGTCACTTATTGACAACCACACACCCGATCCAACCGCCCTTCCGAATTCGGAGCAAACCGCAGTCCAATGTGGAAAAAACCAGCGGAATTCCCTGAGGTCAGAACGAAAGTGGCGCGAGGAATGGAAAAAACGGAAGTCAGTGGAATGAATGGCACTTGGGTCGCTAATATACAGTGGCAGGACAGGCAGCTGTCGGTTGAAAAATCTCTGACGGTTTGCCGTTTCCCCGCTGAAGTGTGTTGCCTGTCTCTCGTTCCCTGCTCCCTGGACTTCGTACCTTTTACTCATACCCGGGATTCTCCATGGACGCCTTTCTGCAACTTGTCACCAGCATTCTGCAGCTGCTTCAGGCGATTCTTCAGGTGTTGCTCAGCCTGATCAACGTCGCCGTTCCGTGGCTGCCACTGCTGGCGTGGATCGGTTTCTGGGGATTGGCAGTGAACTGGACGAAAGCCTTTCCGATTCTTCGCCGCGGTGGATACTTCGGCGTCCTGCTGCTTATGTTCGCCGCCGTTCTGGTCTGGGGTTCCGTTGCACCGCCGGAAGGCGGCCTGCACTTCCTGCTCGGGCTGTCCGTCAGTAACTACACCGGCAAGTTCCTCTACGTGACAATGCTCACTTGCATCGCTCTGCTGTGCGGTTCCGCTCAGCTCAATGGCGCCTTTGGTCGCCTCGCAGAGTTTCCGGAGGAGCCCGCTGCTGAAGATTATGGGCATGGGCACGATCACGGGCACGACAATGGACATGGACACGATCACGACCACGGGCATGGAAACGACCATGGGCATGGACACGGCGGTGACCATGGGCACGCCAGCCACGCACATGCACACGCCCATTAAACGGCTCGCCTGACCTGACTGAAGGTAGTCCGCGGGCAAAGTCTTCTGCCACCGCCAACGCCAGGGTTTGCATCGCAACCTCAGCCGCCTGGCGGCAGCCTGCGGGCAAAAGTCCCTTGCCAACGCCCCTGCAAACGCCCACGCCAGCGCGCGCACCTTCGGTGCGAAACACAGCCGGGGGCTTCCGCCCAACCGCTCAGTCGCGTGGCTGCCGCCTGATGGCGTTGAAGTTCCGCAGTCCTCGCGGCAGAGATGCGGCTCAGCAGGAGTTTTGTTACAGGTGCCATGCACCTCAGGGCCGTGCAAAACACAGCCGCGGGCTTCCGCCCAACCGCTCAACAGCGTGGCTGCCGCACAGTGGCGTTGAAGTTCTCTGCTATCCCGTGAACAGATGAGTGAAAACCCGGGAGGGCGCGGCTCCCGCCGAGCCACCGAACGCCCGTCCGCGCTCTGAGCGATCGCCAGCGATTCCAGCCGCATGGCGGCAGCCTGCGGGCAAAACGCCCCGCCAACGCCCTCGCCAGCGCCCGCACCTTCGGTGCAAAACACAGCCGGGGGCTCCCGCCCAACCGCTCAGTCGCGTGGCTGCCGCCCAATGGCTCGCTACCTCAGCCGCATGGCGGCAGCCTGCGGGCAAAGTCCCCTGCCACCGCCCCACCACCGCCCTCGCCAGCGCCCTCGCCAGCGCGCGCACCTTCGGTGCAAAACACAGCCGGGGGCTTCCGCCCAACCGCTCAGTCGCGTGGCGGCAGCCCAATGGCTCGCTACCTCAGCCGCTTGGCGGCAGCCTGCGGGCAAAGTACCCTGCCACCGCCCCGCCACCGCCCACGCCAGCGCGCGCACCTTCGGTGCAAAATCACAGCCGGGGGCTTCCGCCCAACCGCTCAGTCGCGTGGCGGCCGCCCAATGGCTCGCTACCTTAGCCGCATGGCGGCAGCCTGCGGGCAAAGTACCCTGCCACCGCCCCGCCAGCGCCCTCACCAGCGCGCGCACCTTCGGTGCAAAACACAGCCGGGGGCTTCCGCCCAACCGCTCAGTCGCGTGGCGGCAGCCCAATGGCTCGCTACCTCAGCCGC
>JBJTOP010000232.1:0-10483 GCA_046074645.1 Planctomycetaceae bacterium
ACCCGCTCGCCACCGCAAACACCCCTGCCGAGCCGCGACCGTCAGGGAGCGGAAACACTACCTCAACACGCGGCTGTAACTCCCAAGGTGCATGGCACCTTCACGCCCCTTGGCACCTGCACGCCCCTCTGCGATTCCGGCCTGTAGGGCCAGTTCCATCAGCCCGGGGTGAAACCCCGGGTTACGAATTACGCGGGTGTTTCCGTCCTGTAAGGGCAGCTCGCAGCAAATCCTCGGCAACGCGTTGTTTGGGTGTCGGCAATTTGCTCGCTCGGCGTGGCATGGGTGTCGCGGTGGGCGCATGGTTGCCGGAAAGCAACAACGGTGCATGGCACCTGAAGCAATCAGGCGTGCGGGGATGTCCATCCCCCGGTAACGGTGCGCGTCCCGCACGGCCCCGCGCCAGACTCTCGTCTGCCTCGCACAACCGGCCTGACGGCCGAAAACACAGGTGATCAGCAACAAAGGTGCATGGCACCCTGAGCATGCATTCCCCGCACGCCTTGTCACGGTGGAGCGGATCCAAAGAACGAAATCAGGTGTCCTTCACACCGTTTCACCATCCCAGCCTGTGGGCCAGTTTTGATCCGGATTTTTTTCCCGGCCTTTCCCGGCCGAACCCGCCAATCCGAAGCCTCTTTTCCCAATTTCCATTTTCCCCGGTCGCCGAAACACATTACAATCTGCACTGCTTCCCTGCCTCCGTCCGCAGGCGTGCTCAAGTGGCACGCACCCTCCCGCGGCGCACTTTTCCCACCTTCTTCCCGGAACCCGCCATGGCGCCGCAAACCCTCGCCCGCAGCCTGCTGTTTGCTGCCTGCTTCGTGTTGCATACCGCCGCCCACGCCCAGACAGTTTGTCTCCCGCTGCCACGTCTGCTCACCACCACGCCAATGGGTGGCCAGGCCGGAACACAGTTCGATCTCTCGATCACCGGCGAAAACCTCGACGACGGCGGCGCCCTTGTCTTCTCACACGCCGGCATCACTGCCTCGCCCAAACTCGACGCCGCCGGAAAACCGGTTCCCAACCAGTACACCGTTGCTGTCGCCGCCGAATGCCCAGCGGGACTCTGTGAAGCTCGAATCCTCACGCGACTGGGCATCTCATCGTCCCGCATCTTTTCAGTGGGCAGCCTGCCCGAAGTTCTGCAGACTCCCGGAAACACCTCGCTGACCGCCGCGCAGATGCTCCCGGTCAACGTGGTCTGCAATTCCAGAATGTCGGCCCGCAGTATTGATCATTACGCCTTTGATGCCCAGGCTGGCCAGCGTTACCTTGTTCACTGTGCCTCTCGCGGCATCGACTCCAAGCTTGAAGCCGTGCTGATCGTTGCCGATTCTGCCGGCCGCGATCTGCTCGTTGAACGACGTGGCGGAGTGCTCGACTTCAAAGCCCCGGCTGATGGCCGTTATGTTATTAAGGTCCACGAGCTCACCTATAAGGGCGGGGCCGACTACTTTTATCGGCTCACACTGCAAAACGCCTCCGCCGATGCTCCACTGCCGATCTTCCCGTCCACCCAGACAGTCAGCTCCTTCTCCTGGCCTCCGGCCGGACTCCCCTCCACTGCCCCGCTCGCCGAAACCGAACCCAACAGCTCCCCCGCTCAGGCCCAGCAGCTCACTCTGCCCTGTGACATTTCAGGCGCCTTCGCTGCAGCTGCTGACGTCGATATCTTCGAGTTCGATGCCCAAAAAGGCGACACGTGGTGGATCGAAATCGCCTCAGAGCGACTCGGACGGCCCACCGATCCAACAGCCGTCCTCCAGCAGCTTTCCGCTGCTGGTGCCCCGGAAGCCACCATCGACCTTGTCGAACTCACCGACATCGCCAGCCCCATGAAGCCTTCCAGCAACGGCTATGCCTACGACGGGCCGCCCTACGACGGTGGCTCCGCCGACTTCATCGGTCAGGTGCAGATCCGCGAGACCGGTCGCCACCGTCTCCTCCTGTCAGACCTCTTCGGGGGCACTCGCACGGATCCCCGCAACGTTTACCGGCTGATCATTCGCCGCGCAGCCCCGGACTTCGCGCTGTGTGCGTGGGGTCTGCACATGGAACTTCGCAACGGCGACCGCAACGCCCTTTCCAAGCCACTGGCACTCCGCGGTGGCGGTACGGTCGCTCTCGAAGTTGTCGCCGTTCGCCGCGATGGCTTCAATGGGCCCATTCAACTGGCCATGGAAGGTTTGCCGGAGGGTGTGACGGCCACCGGACTCAGGATACCCGCCGGACAAACTCGCGGCATCGTACTGCTCACCGCCGACCAGAACGCTCCTCGAAATCTTGCCTGGCCCAGCTTCACAGGGACAGCCGAGATCAACGGCACCACGGTCCGGCACCCCTGCAGCGTCGCCGCCATGGCGTGGCCAATCGTGGATTCGTGGGGCGAAATTCCAAGTCCGCGGCTGGTTGATGGCCTGCCGGTTTCCGTCAGCGGTTCCGAATTCGCCCCGGTCTCAATCGCACCGCGTGACAAAACCACGCTCGAAGTCATCGCCGGCCAAAAGCTCACTGTCCCGCTTGTACTCACCCGCCGCTCAGAGTTTTCCGGGGGCGTTCTGCAGCTGAAAACCTTTGGCGACGGTTTTCAGCAACATCCCCAGTTTGATGTTTCGCTCACAACGGACACGGCCGAAACTGTGCTCGACACCGCTGCTCTAAAGACCCCGCCCGGTGACTATCAGATCGCGTTCTACGGCAGTGCGGTTGCCAAATATCGCTACAACCCGGAAGCAGTCACAGCGACCGAGCAGGCGTTGCAAAGGGCCCGTGAAGCCCTGCAGCAATCCGACCTGCAGCTGCAGCAGGCCACTGAGACTGCCGCGGCCGCCGCTGAAGATGCGAAAGCCGCCGCCACGCAGCAGCTCGAAACCGCAAAAGCTCAGCAGACTGCTGCTGCCGAGGCCGTGAAAGCAGCCGAAGCCGCCCACAAAGCTGCCGTTGATCGGGCTCAGCCCCGCGACACCGTCGATATCGTGATTACCGAACCCATTTCCATCCGCGTTAAGCCGGCAGAGGCCCCATGAGCGATCCATTTCTTGCTGCCAATGTCTGCCCGGGTCCTTCCGGATTCGGTGCTTCCGCCCGTCGCGGCTTCCTGCGCATGGGGCTTGCCGGTTTCACCAGTCTCAGTCTCCCTGGGCTGCTGAAAATTCGAGCTGCCGCGGCGGCCGCTTCCCACAGCACCGGCCGGCCAGCCGATTCCAGCCGCACGGCCGTCATCATGGTCTGGAAACCGGGCGGCTGTTCGCACATCGACACCTACGACCCCAAGCCTGACGCTGCTGCCGAATACCGCGGTCCCTTTTCCACCATCGACACAAAAATCCCCGGCATGCAGTTCACAGAACTGCTCCCCATGCAGGCCGCCATCGCCGACAAATTCACCGTGCTTCGCTCCATGCGACAGAACGCAGCCGGACATCCCGCCGGCTCCATGCAGATGCTCTCCGGTGACCCCGACACACGCGACAAACCCCGCCCGCGGCTCCCGGACTGGATGTCCGTCACCAACTACCTCCGCTCCAAACAGGCCCCCCGCACAAATCCGCTCCCGGCCTACGTCGGCATCAACCCTCCACTCGAATACAACGGCCCCGCGTATCTCGGCGATGCATACTCTCCTTTCACCGTCCACGGCGATCCTTCCGCACCGTCCTTCTCCGTCCCCAACATCGGCCTCACCGATGCCAACGAAGTCCGACGACTCAACCGCCGCACCACGCTCCGGCAAAACCTCGATACACTCGAACGCGCCTTCGACCGCCAGGGAGAACTCGGCGCCCTCGACGAATTCGAACAACAGGCCCTCACACTGCTCACCAACCCAGCCACCAGGGATGCCTTCGACCTCACTCGCGAAGACGACCGCACCCGCGACCGCTACGGCCGCAACACCTGGGGCCAGCAACTGCTCATGGCCCGAAGACTCATCGAAGCCGGCGTCGATGTGCTCACCACCAGCCTCAACGGACCACTCTGCGGACGCGTCCAGAACTGGGACGATCACGCTGTCAATCATCACGTCTTCGAAGGTCTCCGCTTCCGCGCTCAGGCCTATGACCAGGCTGTCTCGGCACTGATCGAAGACATCTACGCCCGTGGACTTGATCAGCGGGTGCTCGTTGTCGTCACCGGAGAATTCGGCCGAACGCCAAAAATCAACTATGCCGCCAGCACCGGAGCCGGCAACGCGTCGGCACCTGCCGGCACCCAGCAGCCCGGCCGCGATCACTGGCCCCGTGCCTTCACCAATATCTGGGCCGGGGGCGGTATTCGCACCGGTGGCTTCATCGGAGCCACCGACCGCCGCGGAGAAGATTCCATCGAACGCATCTGCAGCGCCGAAGACTTCCTCGCCACCATCTACCACCACCTCGGCATCGACTCCGCCAAAACCACCATCCAGGACTTCAACGGCCGTCCAACACCCATCATCGACCGCGGCCGGCCAATCCCGGAATTGATCCGTGGAGTGTAAATGACAATCGGACCGGTCGAACGTGCCAGTTCGCAAACGCGACCTCGTTGAGATCCCCGCGATCAGCTGCGACGGATCGGACTCGCAGGGTGGCGGGACCAGGGTAACCCCGTTCACAAAGCGATGTACTTTCCGACGTCGGTGTTGGAAAACGCATCCTGAAGGTACTGGTCACACGGGACTTCGAATTCTGCGTGTGGAGAGATCCCGAAAGGCAGGCGTGCGAAGACCCGGGAGGGCGAGGCTCCTGCCGAGCCACCGAACGCTGCTCCGCGCTGCGTGCGATTGCCGGCGATTTTGCGAAGCAGCGGGGATAGGCGCAGTCCTCGCGGCAGGAATGGCTCAGCGGTTGGGCGGAAGCCCCCGGCTGTGGTTCGCACCGAAGGTGCGCGCGCTGGCGAGGGCGTTGCTGGGACGTTGGCGGGGTTCTTTGCCCGCAGGCTGCCGCCATGCGGCTGGCATGCGGCTGGCATGCGGTCGGCATGCGGTCGGAACCAGCGGTTGGGCGGAAGCCCCCGGCTATGTTTCGCACCGAAGGTGCGCGCGCTGGCAAGGGTGTTGGTGGGACGTTTGCAGCGCCCTTTGCCCGCAGGCGGCCGCCCAATGGCGTTGACTTTCTGGCAAAAAGAGAATCTGGCTCCCCTCTCCCCGGACCGGGGAGAGGGGTCGGGGGTGAGCGGTGAAACGCGCCTGCCACGCGCAGCACGGACAGTGCAGAAGGATGCTGGATTCACAGCGTCCCTCAAGTGTTGACGAGGGGGCTGGCAATGTTCTTTGACCCCTCACCCCCGTCCCCTCTCCCCTCGAAGGGGAGAGGGGGGATTGAGGGCGATTTTCGCCCGGATGAAGAGAATTTCAACGCCATTGGGGGACAGCCTGGCGGGGGGCTTGAACGCGTTGACGTGCAGAACTGCCTGCCGTGCGTTATGCTGTTCACTCAACATCACCCTGACGGTCTCGTCCAGGGTTATTCTTCAGCACGGCTGGCGGAGTTTCCGAAGCCGGAAGTAACGGTTTCCGTGTTCTTGATATGATCGGAGCCCTTATGAAATTCGCACTGCCAGGTTGCATCGGAATTCGTGTGGGCATGGATCTTCTGTCGGGTCCTGGCAGATTTCTGCTGTGGGCAACGGTTGCTGTTTTTCTGTTGCCGGCCGTACAGACGACAGCTGTTGCTGATGATCCGGAAAGGGTGTTTGCGTCCCGAATTCAGCCACTGATTCTCAGAACATGCGGTGCTTGTCACGGCCAGAAGCCCATTGACAACGACCTGAACCTGACGGGCTTCGACTCTGTTCAGGCATTTCTCGCGAGGCCAAAAATTCTGGAGACTGTTGCCGAGCGAGTGCGACTGGGGGATATGCCTCCAAAAGAAGCTCCGCAGCCCACAGCGGCTGAGCGTCAGCAGATACTGGACTGGATCACAGCATCTCTGGAGGCGGAGGCTGCGGCGCGCGCGGGCGATCCCGGACCGGTGACCCTGCGGCGGCTCAGCAATTCTGCTTACGACAATGCGGTTCGCGATCTGACGGGCATCGACATGCGTCCAACGCGACGTCGCGAGTTTCCCGTAGACAGCGTTGGCGGCGAGGGCTTTGCGAATGTCGGCGATGCGATGCCGGTAACGCCGGAGCTTGTCGAGCGTTATCATCAGACGGCTCGCGACGTTGCCGCCCGGCTGGTGCTGTTACCCGACGGTTTTCGGTTCTCGATATCGACAGATCGTCCGGACTGGACGGAGGAGGCGTTGAAGCCGCTTCGGAGTTTCCACGCGCGTTATGCGGGGCCGAACGGAGAGCCGCCGCTGGCAGCGCACATTGCAGCCACGTTGAAGCACCGCGACCGGCTTGCGCGGGGTGGTTCAGCCGAGCTGAAGGCGATCGCTGCCGAGGAGCAGCTGAATGCCACCTATCTGGCCGCACTCTGGTCCGGCCTGAACGACAGGTCTGCAACATCTCCTGAGGTGCTCGCCCGAACAAAACACTGGATGGAGCAGGCCGGTCAGGCGGCAGCTGAACGGCAGCGACGCCAGACGGCTATGGAAGCGGCGACGAAGGCAATCGAGTCTGGGTGGGCGTCATCAAAACGCATTCTGCTGGAAGCCAAAGTCCCCGAAGCGGGGGCTGTCCCTTTCGAACGCTCCGTGGTGGTTCAACCCGGAGAGCTGCTGCTGCTGAGTGTCCTTCCGAACGACAGTCACGGAGCGGACAGCACGCTGGTTGAATGGTCGATTCGCGAGACGGGTGGCGAGCAGCGGACGTGGAATCCTGTCGATGTGGTTCCCCGTCTTCTGCAGGGCAATCCCTTGTCGGACGATCAAGGCGTTCGCTGGAGCTTTCTCGAAGCGACATCTGTTCCGCGTTTTCTTACTGAACGTCGTGACAGCAATGGCGGGCGATCGGAACTGAAATCGTGGAGTCTTGGTTCGGAGCCTTCGGTGTTCGTGAATTCCGGAGCTGAGCCTGTGTCGGTATGGACCAGATTACCAGCGCGGTCGGTGTTTGTGCATCCGGGTCCGAAACGAAATGTTGCGATTGCATGGACAAGTCCGACTGGTGGTGAGTTGCTGGTCACGGGCCGCATCTCCGATGCTCACCCGACAGGCGGCGATGGCGTTTCATTCGAGTTGTCTCAGATAGCGTCAGCGGAGCTTGGCGAGGCGCTGGCTGAGCTGGGTCGAGGAGCGAGCAGTCTTCCGGACGCCGGTCTGCCTCCCGATATTCTTGCCTATGTGCAGGAAATGTGGCGCGAGTCCACCACGGATGCGGCACCAGTTCTGGCAGCGATAAAGGCGATGCAGGACCTGTTGTTTCAGGGCAATTACAGGAAGAATGCGGCGCTCGCGGTCGGCAATGGCTTTCCCGCCTGGGAACCCATTCGTCGCATTGTCGCGCGTGAACGTGTTCAGGGAGCGGCCCGCGAGCCACTCTTCCGGATGGTGTCATTGCCAGCCCAGCCCGACACTTACGTTGTCTGGGACCGGCTGCGACTGGAAGGGGGAGACGGCCCACAGCTGGTATTTGCCGACCATCCGGAACTGCGTGCAGCGATCGAGGAGGCAGCGGGGCTGAAATTTGGTCAGCATCCGCAGGGGAGAACCGTCCCTGCGACTGCTCTTGTGACAGCTGCGGGAGCTGAGATCGTGATGGATCTGCGGAAGTTGCCGAGCGAGCTGCAGGCAGCATTGACGCTGCCACGTTTTCTTCGTGCTGACGTGAGCCTTGAAGAGGCCAGTCCGGAAACGGCTGTTGTTCAGGCTTTTCTGATTGCGGCGACGGGTGGAGGCGGAAATCTGGCGGAGCCGGTTGCCCGTGCCACAGCGGGTGATGCCCTGGCAGCGCAGATAGTGCATCCGCGTGTCGTGTCTGAGCGAGCTCGTTCCGCCGCAGAATTTCGCGCTTTGTTTCCTCCGGCAGTGCTCTTCCAGCCAATTATTCCGCGAGACGCGCAGGGAAGTGTGTTTCTTTACCGTCGCGAGGACGAACCACTGCGGCGTCTGCTGCTTGACGACGCTGGCCGGGCCGAGATTGATCGGTTGTGGAGTGAACTGGAATTTGTGAGCGAGCAGGCTTTGGCGACCCCGATCGCATACGCGGGACTGGTGCAGTATTACCGCAAGCCGAACGACGGCGCGAGGATTATGTTCTTTTACATTCAGGAATTTGAGGAGCAGATCAAACGTGAGGAGTCGGCGTTGCTGGCAGCGCAGGTGGCGGCGGAACCGCGGCAGCTTGATGCTTTGCTCGCCTTCGCCTCCCGTGCCTGGCGTCGGTCACTCATCCCGGAAGAACGTGAAGCCATTCTCGCGGCCTATCAGGCTGATCGGAACGAGGGGATGAAGCACGATCCGGCATTCCGCGCGACACTTGCCCGCGTGCTTGCTTCACCATGGTTCCTGTACCGTGTCGAGCAACCGGCAGCGGGAGTTCGCTGGCAACCGGTGTCGGGGGATGAACTGGCAACGCGGCTGAGTTTTCTGCTGTGGGATTCGCTCCCGGACGATGAGTTGCGAGTCAATGCGGCCGGTCTTCACGAACCGGCCGTGATGGAGCAGCAGCTGCGACGAATGCTCAGAGACGCCCGTGTGCGGGGCATGGCTGAGGAATTCGGAGCGAGGTGGCTTGGAGTGCGCGACTTCAGCATGAACCATGGTCGAAACCTGCAGCAGTTCCCTGAGTTCACGCCTGAATTGCGTGACGCGCTGGCCGATGAGCCCGTGCGTTTCTTCGAGGATCTGCTGATGAATGACCGCCCGGTTGCCGACGTGATTTCTGCGGACGAAGTGGTGATCAATGACGTTCTGGCGCGGCACTATGGCATTCCGGGTGTTACGGGTGCGAATTGGCGACGCGTGGAAAACGGGTCGAGTCATGGTCGCGGCGGCTTCGCTGGTTTCGGGGCGGTGATTGCAAAGCACTCAGCCGCCTCTCGCACAAGCCCCATCAAGCGTGGAGCGTGGCTGTTGCAAATGCTTGGTGAGCGACTGCCTGCTGTGCCACCGGACGTACCGCCACTGCCGGAAACACCGCCTGCAGGGCTCAGTGTACGCGAAATCACTGAACGCCACCGTCAGGATCCGAAATGCGCCGGCTGCCATGATCGTATCGATCCCTTCGGCATGGCTCTGGAACGTTACGACGCCATTGGACGACTGCGGCCGGCAGGTGAACTGAAACCGGGTGATACAAAAGGAACACTCTTGAACGGCACCGAGATTGACGATATGGCGGGTCTGCGAAATTACCTTGCCGGACCACGTCGTGAAGACCTCCTGCGAACACTCGCCCGAAAACTCACCGGCTATGCACTTGGCCGTGCCGTCATCACATCGGACCGCAGACTGATCGAGGAGGTTGTGAGCACCATGGTCGAGGGAGGTCGCTGGTCGGATGCGCTTCTGGTCATTGTCCGCAGCGAACAGTTCTGCAGTATCCGTTCCGCTGAACCGGTCGCTGGCATTTTCCGTTCGGAAGACGCTGTCTGTTCCGGAAAATGAGCAACTGTGTGGCAGAGGTAGCGGCTGGGTTCGTTTCCGTCGGTGGAATTCAAAATCCTGTGATCCAGCCCTCGGGACGCTTCAAGAATGTCGCTCGGGAGATCATGATACGGGGAGTGGGCCGTTTCCGGTCCCTGCCATCTTCCGCCATGTCATTTCGTTCAGAGGCCCTGTGATGTTGTTCGATGCAACCGCCACGCCTGCAGTTTTTGGTTCTGTCGCGTTCTGCCTGCTGCTGGCCGTGGCTGTGTCGCCATGTTGTGGGCAGGAGGCCAACTACGACGAATCGAAGGTTCCGGCTTATGTGCTTCCGGATCCACTTGTCAGCAATTCCGGCAAGCCGGTAAAAACGGCGGAGGAGTGGGTAGGATCGCGGCGTGCTGAGGTCTTGCGGCTGTTTGAGGAGCATGTCTTCGGGGAATTGCCTCCAATCACCTGCCAGCTGCGAACTCGTGTTCGTTCGGATATCCCGGACGCCGTAGCGGGGCTTGCTCGCAGGCGTGAAATCACGATCTTTTTCTCTGCCGAAGATTCCGGTCCGCAGATGGATTTGCTGCTGTACACACCTGCATCCGCCACGGGACCTGTTCCGTGTTTTCTTGGCCTGAACTTTAACGGCAATCAGGCGATCGAATCCGATCCGCGATTGCACATCACGGAATCGTGGGTACGAAACGATCGGGAGCGGGGCATAGAAAACAACCGTGCCACAGAAGCGACTCGGGGTACCGAATCCAGTCGCTGGGCCGTCGAAAAGATCATACGAGCAGGATTTGGATTGGCGACGATCTACTACGGCGACATCGATCCGGACTTCGACGATGGTTTCCGCAACGGCATTCATGGTTTGCTGCCGACGGAGCAACAGGGTGTGAGGACACCTGGTTCCGGTGGTTCGATCAGTGCCTGGTCGTGGGGGCTCAGCCGAGCACTGGACGTGCTGGAGAAGGATCCCGCCATCGACGGTCGTCGCGTGGCAGTCTTTGGTCATTCACGTCTGG
>JBJTOP010000233.1:0-2144 GCA_046074645.1 Planctomycetaceae bacterium
CCAAAAGGCCGTCAATGTGATGGGGCTGGGAGAAACCAAAACTGCCGACCCCAACAAAAATCCGCTGGATAACCTCGATAGTCTCCTCGACGATGTGAAATAGGCATTGACTGTCGTCCGAGAACGATGCAGCTCTTATGAACAGCCTGAAACAGCAAAGTTTGATCCCATACAGAACGCAGCTTGATCGCGTCGCGGCTGGAGTGTGTCTCGTTTGGTTGATTGCGATTGCTGACTGGCTGCTCACTCAGAAGTCCCCGGCGTGGATCACTGCGGTCATCTTTGCGGGCACCGCGGCATACTCCAGTCACGTCGCATGGAAGATGTCGAAACTCCCGGATCGCACGCTGCCTCAGCTGAACCTCAGGATCTCTTTCGCCTTCGTGGCGATCTGGACGTTTCTGGTCTGGGTTTTCGATGTGATTGAGTTCCGCGAGGCCAGTGCCCAAATCGCGCGCTGGGGAACCGGAGGCTTATTCTGCATTGGCCTCGCATGGTTTGTGTGGGGCATGGAGAACGCTGCGAAGCGGTTCGACGCGCTCAGGAAAGCTCACGAGCAATCTGTGTCGCAGAGCCGCCCTTCGGCAATGCGGAGCATGGGAGAGCCGTCGCAGCGATCATGGCATCCGCTGGATGTGCAGGCGTGGTATTACGGTCGCCGCAGCCCGAAACTGCGACAATCGCTCGCCGGATTGATGAGCTATTCCGTCATGTTCATGCTGCTGCTCCTGATGTGTTCGCAGATGAACGGTTGTCAGGAACTTTACGAAATGCCGGCTGGTGGCGGCGAACAGCAGACGATTGCGCAGACCGTGCGGGTGCAGAAGATCATCAAGAAGAAATTTGTCGTGAACCCGTTCAGTGCGATCCTGTTCAGAGTTCCTCCGATTGATGAGATCAAGCTTCAGCTGACAGAAATAACGAAGCACTCCTACACAATTGGCTACGGCGCCGGTGAGGGAGCGGGGTTCGCTGGTGGCAGGAAGCAGGGAAAGGTGCGGTTCATCAGACTGGAATATGCAGGAGGAGACTGGGATCAGGACTTCGGCGTCGGCTCTGATCTCAACATGCTGTCGGAATACAATGTTCGCACGTCCCATGTGGTCGCTGCACAGACAGAATCTCGTACGATCGAACAGCTGCAGAATTTTCCGATTGGTGCCAGCCCGCCAATGGTGTTCATGACCGGTCAGGGTAATGTTTCAGTCTCCAGTGCGCAGGTGAAGATCCTGCGAGAATATCTGCTGGACAAGCACGGGATGTTGTTTATTGACAATGGCGGCAGCCCGCATTTCCACAATCAGATCATCGCGTTGATGAAGAACATTCTGCCGCAGGTTCGCCCGGTTGCGATCCCGCTGGACGATGTGATCCATCGCATCCCTTATCAGATTCCGTTCCTGCCCTATGTGGCTCCCCACGGCGGCAAGGAAGCGCTGGGCTGGAGAGTCGATGGGCGACTGGTCTGCTATTATCACCCCGGCGACATTGCTGATGCCTGGGCCGACGACCATGCCGGGGTTTCTCCGGAAATCTGGGAAGCGTGCTACCAGCTTGGGACGAATGTCATTTTTTATGCACACTCGGAGTACAGCAAATGGCTGACATCACGTGGCCCGGCAAAAGAGTAAGCAATTCATACCTCGCTGTTTCTTTCCTTGCGCGGCTTGCGTTGGTGGTGCTGATTGTGTGCGTGCATGTCGTGACGGCGTCGATTCTGTCGGCGTCCGTGCTGGACGAAATGCCCATCGAACGCTGGAAGGAACTCCGTGAGGCCGAGCGTTATCAGTTGCAGATCGCGGAGAAATACTATCGCGAGCAGAACTGGAAGATTGCTGCGGCCGAGTATGAGAAGTTTCTTACGCTGCACGAAAAGAGTACCGGCGCCTCGTTCGCTCAAATGAAGTGGTCCATCTGCCAGGTGCGGCTGAAGAAGCTGAACACCGCCATCAAAGACGGATTTCAGTCGGTCATTGACTACTGGCCGGAATCACCGGATGCAATCACGTCCGCTTATCACATCGGTCTGACGTGGAAGGAAATGGGTGAGATCAAGCTTGCCAGAAAAGCATATCAGCAGGTGCTGCAGAAGTATCCTCAGGCGGCTGTGGCAGCGTTTGCGGCAGTCGATCTCATCGATATTG
>JBJTOP010000234.1:0-4977 GCA_046074645.1 Planctomycetaceae bacterium
AACTGGTCGATCACCTGTCTGCCGGCAGAAAGGGAACCCCCGAACAGTCCACGTTCAGGCTCTTTGATCACCAAACCCTGCCGAACGACTTCCTCAATCAGGGGAGAGAGCATCACGGCCAATTTCACAAACACATCTGACTTGCCCAATTCATTGCCCGTCGTCATGTTCGCCACCGGGTACCACGCTTTGCGTTTTACGGTTTGTTACACCCGCATAGCATCGCATGAAGGCCACTCTCCCACACTACCAGTTTTCACTGGTCTCACACCGCAAGTGCGGTCACAATTCCCTGCGTTCGCCGAAGGTCTCCACCTGTGTTCCATCACCTTCAATGATGGCGCCTGGTTGAAGAGCGTCTCCGGCTGCTGCGACCAAACTTTCAGGCGGGCATCGGGCAACGATTCCTGATTATTCTCAGCGGACCATCGACGCCTGCACCCGTTACGTCGGCCGGTTCGCCGACTTTCTCAGCCGTTCGGCAAGCGGCCGAAGCGACTGCCACAGGTGCTCAGCGGGGAAGAAGTCTCACGGCGGATCGCATGCGTCGGCAACGGCCGTTGACAGCGCCCTATATGAGCATCCGTGTCCGACTTGCAGTCATGTGCTCGAACGACTGGAAGTCGTTCATCGGACGAGCTGGAAGAACATTTTCAGCAGTGATGACCGACCGGTCGGGTATCGCATCCGGGAGCGAGGATGAGCATCTGCCAGACAACTCGGGATCTGTGTCCATTCGACCCGCGGGGCGTTTCCCAATTGCCTTGATTTTCTGGCAGAAGGCGATGCCGGGAGGGCGAAGCTGGGATGGTGAAACGGTGGTAAGGACACATGATTTCGTTCTTTGGATGCGCTCCACCGTGACAAGGCGTGCGGGGGATTTTAGTACCCCGGTAACGGTACGTGGCAACGCGGCCATCATCGCATCAGGAACGCACCAAAGCCTGACCGGCCGATTGACATCGACCGCACGCCGAACTGGGTTTAGCGACTCGTTCAGGCCGCGGCAGGTCAACTGGCAGGCAGCACTGAAAACATCCCAATTTGCCTGACTTCAAACCGTTTCACCATCCCATGGCGAAGCTCCTGCTGAGCCGCATCCCTGCCGGGCGCACTCAGGCGGTCACTGCTGCTCCGTAAACATGCTGGCAATCGCTTACAGCGCGGATCAGCGTTTGGTGGCTCGGCAGGAGCCTCGCCCTCCCGGGTCTTCACCCGTGCTCTGTTTTTCAATATCTCTCCACAGGCCAAACTCAGGGTCCGTCTGACCTGTACACCGACTATCTTTAAGCCGAACTCCGGATTTCCCACGCATTGCACGCTTGATCAACCAGGACATCTCAGATTACCCCAGGAAAAAATTTCGCCACCGCCTGCACGCCTGGCTTCCGCAGATCGGAGTCTGATCCCCTTGAACGACCTCACAGAAATGCTGGAGCAGATACGCCGCAAGATCGCCCGCTATGGGAAGACTCCGATCAATGAGCAGAATACGAAATCGACGCTGATTCAGCCATTACTCCGAGCACTGGGCTGGGACGTTGAAGACTGTGATGAAGTGCATCTTGAATACAGGCAAAAAGGCAAAGACAAGCCCGTCGATTACGCGATGCTGCTTTTGCGCAGCCCCTGCCTGTTTTTCGAGGCAAAGCCTCTCGGTCAGACGCTTGATGACCGCAAGTGGGCCAATCAAATTATGGGGTACGCGAGCGTGGCCGGGGTTCAGTGGGTTGTGCTGACCGACGGTAACGAGTACCGCATTTACAACTCACATGCCACTGTCCCAGTTGAGCAAAAGCTTTTCCGAAGCGTTCGCATCAGTGACGAAGCGTCAGCAGTGGAAAAAACACTGTGGCTGTTGTCGAAGTCTCAGATGCAGGAGCGTCAAATCGATCGGCTCTGGGACGCACACTTCGTTGACCGAGTGGTCAAAGGATCTCTGGAATCCTTATTCGCAACAGACGGCGACCCCGACCCCGCGTTTGTACGACTTTTGCATAAACGCATCGGTTCACTGTCTCCTGGAGAAATTCGAAGTGGTCTCAGAAGACTCAACTTGAAGATTTCCTGTCCACTTACGGAAGACCTGGATCTTCCGAAAAGGTCAACAGCACCGACGAAGCCAGCCGCAAAAAAACCGAGACAAAAATCGAAGCCAAACGCATCGGTCTCCTTACAGCAGGTCATCGAAGCCGGTTTGATCGATACACCGACGAAGCTGTTCAGGAAGTACAAAGGACAGCGTCTGGAAGCAATTCTCAACGTGGATGGCACAGTGACATTTGCCAGCCGCCACTTCGCAGCGTGCTCAGCGGCTGCTGCTGCGGCTCGGGGCACAGTCGTTGGCGGCGCACCCGCCACGAACGGATGGACCTTCTGGCAGTTCATAACGTCTGAAAACGAAGTGCAGACGCTTGATACGGTGCGTCAGAAATTCCTGTCGGACAGCACAAAGTAAGGCACTCTTCAGGTATTAGCCCACCACACGTCACGGCGTTGTCAGGACTTTGTCAGTGTCCGTTTGCCCGCAGGCTGCCGCCCAATGGCGTTGACTTTCTTGTGGAAAGAGCATCTGGCTCCCCTCTCCCCGGACCGGGGAGAGGGAGGATTGGGGCCGATTTTCGCGAGGATAGAGAGAACTTCAACGCCATTGGGCTGCCGCCTGGCGGCTGAAGCGAGTATTTGCTGACCAGCTGACACGGAGTCTGGAAATCGCTATACATCGCAGGATTGTCGATGATCACAGCTCTTCAGCAGGGTGTCACGGGTGATCATCAGCAACTATGTCACGGCGGAGAAGGATTGAGCTTCGTGAAACAGGTTCTGAGAGCAGTTGTTCCGGTGATGGACCTTTGCATCGCACCGTTTGTGCTGATCGCAGCCTTTCTGATGAGGGTGCTGCGTCGCGCGGGTGTGGAGCGATTTCCGATCAGTCGCCGCTGTCTGTCTGCGGCTGGGGTGTTTCCGATTGTTGATCACTACTATGAGCCGCTCATCAATTTTGACCTGCTGATCCATCCGCTGGAGCAGGTTCGTAATCTGCCGGGCGTTGATCTGAACATCCCGGGGCAGCTGGAGCTGCTGCGGCAGTTCCGCTACAGCGACGAGCTGCGGGCGTTTGCTGCTCCGAAGCGCGACGATCTGACGTACAGCTTTGGCAACGGCTACTTCGATTCGGGTGACGCTGAGTTTCTGTACAACATGGTTCGTATTCGCAAGCCGCGGCGTGTTGTGGAAATCGGCAGCGGAAATTCAACCCTGCTGGTGATTGAAGCTGTGAAGCGAAACCGGCAGGAAGATCCGAGTTACGTCTGCGAGCATGTGTGTATTGAGCCTTACGAGATGCCGTGGCTGGAACGTTCTGGTGTCCACGTTCGGCGGGAGCGTGTCGAGTTGGTTTCGAAGGCGATTTTTGAACAGCTGGATCGCAACGATCTGCTGTTCATTGATTCGTCACACGTGATTCGACCTCAGGGGGACGTGTTGTGTGAATTCCTTGAGATTCTGCCGGTATTGCGGTCAGGTGTGTTCGTGCACATCCACGACATCTTTACTCCGCGCGACTACCCGAGGTCATGGGTGGTTGACAAGGTGCGACTGTGGGACGAGCAGTATCTTCTGGAAGCGATGCTTTCGAGAAACCCGAACTGGCGAATCATTGGTGCGGTGAATTATCTGAAGCACGACCACTATGAGGCATTGAAGGCAGCCTGTCCGTTTCTGACGCCTGAACGCGAGCCGGGGTCGTTCTATATTGAGCGAGTCTGATGAGTGGTCAGTGGTCAGAGGTTGGCTGTGAGTTGTTGGATTTCATGTAGCGTTCTTTGAACATTTTGTCCTTTTCGGCGCGGAGTTTCAGGCCTTCGCGGTACATGTTGATGAAGTTCTCTGCTCGTTTCCATGCGCGGGAGAATTTGTCCTGAACTTCGACAAACAGCAGAGCGCTCCAGTCCCAGCCGCCTGGGTGCCAGATGTATTCATGTGTGAGCAGATGGATGTGGTTGTATTTGTGAAGGTTTTCCGTGACGACGCCTTCGCGCCACGACTGGGTGCTGTCGCTGATGTACTTCATTTCCGTGAGAAACATGGGATCGTAGGTGTCGATAACTCCGGGAACAGAAAACGTTTTTCCTGAGCGCATGGGCATGTGGGACGACATGGCATGGATTTTTGTGCGGAAGAAGGTTTCGAAGAGTTGTATCTGAGCGACGGCGGTAGCGGCGGGATCAAGTCCGAGGCGTTCGAAGAGTGCTGCGTCGTAGTGCAGGCCGATTTCGTGTCCCAGATCGAGGATTCGGCGGATCTGAACGGCTTCCTCTTCTTCAAAAGGGTTGTAGTCACTGGTTTGCAGCAGGAAGTAGGTGGCCTGAATTCCTTCTTCGGCTTCGATTTCAGCCATTCTGAGCGCCGCGGGGATGCTGAATTCGACATCGTGTCTCATGATCACGAATTTGGGGATGTCGAAAATGGATCGTCCGAGAGCGTGCACGTCTCGGAAGCAAAGGGTTCGATGCGACGCGCGAAGGTTCTGCAGCATCTCTTTGTAGTGCGCCGTGGTGAAGTCACGTCCCGGATCGTCACTGCGAATCACTTTCATGAGCCGAGTCGCCTTCCTTTGAGGGGTATTTGCAGGCACTTGAGGGGGATTTCATGTTCAAGCACGTGCAGGAGAGTTTGATCGCCGGTCGCTACATAGCAGGTGGCATCGCGGAAGACCTCCGTCACTGTTCCCGGCAGAGCTTCGCAGTGAAGCCCTGTGCCGCCACATCGCCAGATCGGCAGTCGGGCACCGTCGAGCAGTGTGAAGGCACCGGGGTACGGCCGCGTTTGTGCACGAACCCAGTTGACGATTTGGGGCACAGGCCAGTTCCAGTCGATCATACCGTCGTCTGCTGTGCGTTTGGGATAGAACCGCTCGGGTTCACCCGAATGATTCAGGGGATGCAGTCGGGCGGTGCCATGGACGAGTTGTTGCCA
>JBJTOP010000235.1:0-25619 GCA_046074645.1 Planctomycetaceae bacterium
CCTCCCTGCTGCAAGAAATCCTTTTCCAGCGCACGCAGCTGCCGATCCAGCAGAAAATTGGTCTGGTGAATCAGGCAGATCAAAATGTTGGCTACGATTTCCGCCGGTCGAGTTTCGATCCAGGTCCTGTAGTGTTCGTAACACGCATTCCTCGCTGCACCAGTGTTGCGAACAAACACAGCTTCACGGGAATTCTTGTCCCACGGGACCTGCCCGCGAGCCCGCAGAAAGTCGCGATAGTCTTCCAGCAGCTCTTCCAGGCTGGCACGCGCTACATTCATTAGTTTTATTTCCATCTCCTTTGACGTGCCACTGGCCATGCAGCCCTCAACAATATTCTGCTTGCCGGAACGCGCCGCCTGCACCATCTGATCCACCGTGCGGTCGCGACTGTCCAGAAACCGCTGGCAAAACTGCACTGTGCCGTCATACACAACGCGTGCCTTTTTGAAGGACAGCAAATCTTCATATCCACCGTGCGCAGGAATGAAACCAGCCATACCGATCCCCCCCTTCATCCCGCACACAGGTCCGTGCCCCGGCAGGCGACATGCCACGGTAACGCCTGCAAACAGACAGGCCACCAACCGCCGCAAACTGGCCCATCATATAGGGTGTTGAATATTGTATTACCTCATTGTCTTGTGATTAATTCCCAAAAACCTCCACAAGGCAGAATCGCAGCCACGGCAACTGCATTAAGCACTGCAGACGATACAGGCCTTTCAGAACTTATAAGTCGTATAGGTCCTATAAGTCCTATAGGTCATATAGGTCCTGTAAGACCCATCAATCCCACCGGCCTCTCCCCTCGAAGGGGGAGGGGGGATTGTGGGCGATTTTCGTCCGGATGGAGAGAACTTCAAGGCCATTAGGCGGTGGCCGGTCTGTGCAGTGCCGGCGCAGTGGGCGTGGTTCAGCAGGAGCTTTGCCCGGGGATGGTGAAAAGTTGGTGATATGGGAGTTCGGGGGTGTTTGGGGTTTGAGCGAGGAAAGGCTGGGTGGTCGTTTCGACGGAGCGAAACGCGACTTTGGGCGGAGTATCATCGCCGCGGCGATCGAGATCGCGTCATGTTGATCAGCTTGTTCGATTGTCCTGCCTTCGGGTTGTACGTGTGGTTGACGAAAATCAACCGGGGAATTTGCTGCGATGGTGCGAGGGGTCTGGATTTGACCGAAAAAGGCAGGGGAAAATGCGGGCGTTTGCAGCCTGCCTTTCAGATCAGCAAGGAATTCCCCGGGATGTCCAGACCGCTGTCACGACTTTTTGCTCAATTTCGGAAATCCATGTCTCTTTCGCGCTCCGAGTCCGGGGGTGGCCGTGGTCGTCGTCGTGGTTCGCTGAATCGCTGGCAGCCGCTCGCCGCCGAAGTGCTCGAAACCCGTCTGCTGCCTGCGCAGATCGTGGTGACCAGTCTTCTGGACGACGTTGCAGTTGACGGTCAGGTGACGCTGCGAGAGGCGATCGAAGCGGCGAATCTGGACAGGTCTGTGGATGGTTCGACAGCTGGCAGCGGGAGCGACGAAATCGTGTTTGCTCCTGCATTGCTGAGCACCGGCAGTGTGCAGATCAATATTTCTGAGGGAGAGCTGCTGATCACAAGTCCCGTGAAGATCACTGGCTTCGGTCCTGCATCGACGGTGCTCAACGGGAACGGGCTGAGTCGACTCTTCCGGATCACGGGGGCAGCGACGTCGGTGGAACTCACTGGGCTGGGGCTGACGAATGGCGTCACGTTTCTGGATCCTTCAGCCGAATTTCCGAACGAGCAGAACGGTGGTGCGATTCTGCATGATGCCGATGGGAGGCTGAAGCTGGAGGACTGCCTGCTGAGCGACAATCAGACGTTTGGGATGGGTGCGGCGGGTGGCGCGATTTACACAGAAGTGGGGTGCATACTTGTGCGATGCATTCTGCAGAGCAATCGGACGAGTGGCATTGAGGCGCCGGGTGGAGCGATCTGCACGTTCTCGGGCTTTCTGGAAATCAATGAGACGGTGTTTGTCGGCAACACGACGATGGAGGACGGATCACTGGGTGGGGCTGTTTTCGTGGGAACGAACGGGGCGAGTATTTCGAAGTCGCGATTTATCGGCAATTCCACTACGGCCATCAACGCGGTTGGGGGAGCCCTGGCGATTGGTCCATCGCTGAGTCTGACCATGCCGGCGGTATCGGTGGAGGACACAGATTTCCAGTTCAACAGCACTTTGGGTGATAATGCCGGTGGCGGGGCGATTGCGGTTGACGGGGGCGAGCTGAAGCTGCAGCGGTGTCAGTTGATCGACAACAGCACGGCGGGAACAGCGGCACCGGGCGGTGGGATTGCGGCACAGAACATCAGCAACCTCGAGATCATTAACAGCACGATCGCTCAGAATGAGACCGTGGGTGGCTCATCACCGGGTGGCGGAGTTTCGCTGAACACGGGAACGTTGACTGTGATTCAGAGCACGGTCTCGGGCAATCGGACGCTGGGCGAGGAATCGCACGGCGGGGGGATTTCGGCACAGATTGGCGGACTGAGACTGATTCAGAGCACCGTGACGGCCAACGTTGTGGGACAGACGACATTCAGTGCGAGCGGCGGCGGCGTGTACTGCACGTCGCATACGGTGGCGATTCACAACACGATCGTCTCGGGTAACACGGACGCAGGCTCGGCCCCGGATTTGTCACTGATTTCTTCCCATGCCGGTCCTGGTGCGGTGCGTTCCAGTCTGATTGGCCGCAGCAACGCCAGTGGTCTGACGCCAACAACGGGGACCAGTCCTGACAATCTGGGAAATTTTGTTGGCGGAACGACAGCAGCGGCAGCCCTCGACGCTCGGTTGAACCCGCTGCGTTCCAACGGTGGCCGCACACTGACTCACGCGCCCCGTGGAGACAGCCTGGTCATCGACCGCGGCAGCGTTGCTCTGGCAGTGAACACAGCCGGACAGACGCTCACGGTTGATCAGCGTGCCGAAGCACCCATTTTGCGGTCCCGGGGCACTTCTGTGGACATTGGGGCTGTTGAACGCTTCACGCTCACCGGGGTTCTGACCGTGAGCACTGCAGCGTACGAGCTGGATGCTGACATTTCGAATGGCGACCTGTCGCTGGCCGAAGCCATCTCACTGGCCAACGGCAGTGAAGGCACCGACACGATCCTGTTCGCCACATCGACGAATGCCAACCCGATCAATCTGGGTCCCGCTGTGGGACGGCTGGATGCCGACCTGATCATTCGCGAGTCAGTGGTGATTCGAGGCAACGGAACTGGCCGGACGATACTGGATGGGGGCGGGAAGCGACGGATTCTGGATATTACAGAGGATGTCGTCGATGTGCAGCTGGAGGGCATGTTGCTGCGAAACGGTAACCCGGATCTTTTTGGAGGGGATTCCGAGGACCATCGTGGCGCGGGCGGGGCGATCCGGATGATTGGCCTGGGTTCACTGACGCTGAAGACGATGGCGCTGACATCGAACCGCACGGATCACGATAACGCTTCCGGGGGGGCCATCGCGTTTTACGGTTCGACGCTGACGATTATCGACAGCAGCATTGAAAACAACAGTACGCTGCGGGCGAATTCAGCAGGCGGTGGTGTGCTGGCGAACGCAACGCGAACGCTGATCAGCCGCAGCACGTTTTCGGGCAATCAGACGTCGGGTCTGCGGTCAGGCGGGGGGGGCATATCGGCGGTGAACGGCGGTCTGATCATCAGTCAAAGCACGTTTTCGGGTAATCGCGTTCTGGGAATTGATGCGGTTGGCGGTGGCATTCACTGTGACGAGATTCAAAGCAGTACGGTGGCGGAATTCGGAGTTGTGCTGAGCCAGAGTACGGTGACGCTGAATTCTTCCAGCCAGGCTGCCGGAGGAGGGATCGCTTCACCGCTGTCGATAGACATCCGCAACAGCATCGTGGCCCGGAACACTGCGAATGGATTCCAGTTCAATAACGTACTGGTCCGCGGTACTGACATCTGGCGGAAGTTCGAAGCACCGCTGACGGTTGCTGCCAGCCTGATCGGTCGCAGCGATGACACGCTGCTGACTCCCACCGGCGGAACTCCAAACGCCAGCGGCAATCTGATCGGCGGATCGACTGCAGCAACTGCGATCGATCCTCTGCTTGCTCCGCTTGCCAGTAATGGCGGTCCGACGCGAACGCATCTTCCAACGGCTGCGAGTCCCGTGATTGAGAGGGGCCGCGCGGCGCTGGCGGTTGATGTGACCGCCAGCGGCACTTCCCCGCGACTTGTGTTTGACCAGCGCGGACCATCCTATACGCGGGAACTGGACGGTGATCACCGCGCAGCCTCACCGCCGTTTGTAGTGGACATGGGAGCAGTCGAATTTCCCGGTCTGCGACTGACGTCTCCAAATCCCAATACCTACCTGCTTCGTCCTGTGCTCCGCTGGAACGCCATGTCGGGAGCCACATCGTACAAGATCCACATCGACAGCATGACGACCGGCCAGAAGGGTGTGGTAACTGTCACAGTCAGCGGAACCGAATACACTCCGCTCGTCGATCTCCCTGTTGGCAAGTACAAGATCTGGCTCATGCCGATCTATGCGGACACACTTTCCGTCTGGAATCCGCCGCAGACTTTCAACGTGCTGGCAGCACCGGTGTGGCAGACGATGCAGCGTACCCAGTACATCGCCCGCCCACAGCTGCTTTGGAATGCTCTTCCGGGCGCTGTGAAGTACGACCTTTGGGGCGATAACTTTTCCACGGGCCAGAAGCAGACGTTTCGTCAGACAGTCATGGGCACAAGCTGGACGGTTCCGACCGATCTGCCGATGGGCATTCATCGTTTCTGGATCCGCGGTGTGGATGCAGCGGATATGCCTGCTGGCTGGAGTGCGTTGCAGGAGTTTCTGGTTGTCACTGCAGTGACACCGCTGACTCCGGGAACAGCGTTGTTTGACAACACGCCGGACTTCACGTGGCAGCCAGTCACAGGAGCAGCGGGTTACGACCTTGTTGTTCGCGACGCCGGTTCCAACGCCGTGGTGATCGATCAGAAGAACATCTCAGCCACTCGATTTACCCCCACGAATGCGCTGGCGAACGGCGCTTACAAGTGGCTGGTGCTGGCTGTTAGTCCGGCGTCGATCGGGAGTATTCGCAGCGGCAGTGCGGTGACTCGGGACGTGTTCATTGGAGGCCGGCCGACTGTTGTGGCCCCGAGCGGCGTCACGGTGGCAAAGCCGCCGGAGTTTCAGTGGCGGGTTGTCGATGACGCTGCGAGTTACACGATTTTCATCGAGCAACTGGTTGGGAGTCAGTATGTCAAGGCGTTCGAGGTCAAGGGGCTGACGGCCGCAACATGGAAACCTGCTGCCGCGCTTGCCGCGGGCAGTTACCGCACGTGGGTTCGGGCTGTGAGCGGGAGCGGAGTGCAGTCTGTGTGGAGTAATCCGCTGGACTTCAGTATCCCGCTGCCGTCCTGAAGTGACTTGAGGGTGATCTACTTCAGCAGTTTGCGAAAATCCTGCAACGTGCGAGTGTTGGCGACGTCGCTGGAAGTGAGTCCTGCGCGGCGTGCCTGATCCACGCCGTACTGCAGGACTTCGAAGCCATTGACGCTGTGTGAATCGGTGCTGATAACGATTGGGATACCGTGATCTTTGGCCGCGGCCGCGTGGATTTCATCCAGATCAAGTCGGCTGGGGTGAGCATTGATTTCAAGCATCACCTGGTGATCCGCTGCTGCTTTCAGAAGTTCGCTGAAGTTCACGTCCGCTCCTTCGCGCCGACCGATCATGCGTCCTGTGCAGTGGCCGATGATGTCGACGTGAGGGTTGCGAATGGCGTTAAGCAGCCGCTTCATGATTTGTTCTCGGGGCTGTCTCAGGCCGTAATGCAGGACTGCGATCACCCAGTCAGCTTCTTCAAGCACGTCATCCGGAAGATCCATTTCAGCATCTTCAAGGATATCGCACTCGATGCCGCAGAGGATTTCGATTCCGTGGATGTGACTGCGAATGCGGCGAATGTCCTCCCAGTGACTGCGAAGCCGTGCGGCATCAAGTCCGTTGGCCATTGACACGCGTTTGCTGTGGTCGGTGATGGCGATGTATTTGAGTCCCCGGGCTTTGGCTGCGAGCGCCATTTCCTGGATTGTGGCGGCTCCGTCGGAAGCGGTGGTGTGCATGTGGAGATCGCCGCGAATATCGGCAACGGTGATCAGTTCCGGGATTTTTCCAGCGTCTGCCCATGCAAATTCGTGGCGGTTTTCTCGCAATTCCGGAGGGATCCAGGGCAATCCGAGAGTGGCGTAGACATCGGTCTCGGTTCGCCCGGCGATTTGTTCGTCTCCACGAAAGACTCCGTACTCATTGACTTTCAGTCCCAGTTCCTTTGCGCGGCGCCGGATTTCGACATTGTGCTCCTTTGAACCTGTGAAGTACTGCATGGCAGCCCCGAAGGATTCTTCCGGCACCACTCTCAGATCCAGTTCCACTCCTGTTTTCAGGCGTACCCGCTGCTTCGTTTCACCCCTCTGAAGCACTGAATCCACCAGCGGGTGGGCTGCCAGACGATCCATGGGGATGGAGGAGTCTGTGCAGGCTGCGAGAACATCGAGGTCTCCGCAGGTTTCGCGGCGGCGGCGACAGCTGCCGGCTGTTTCGCAGGCCGTGACTTCGGGGAGCAGTTTCAGATCAGCCACGATTGCCTCCGCCGCAGCGCGAGCGTCCGCGATTGAGATTCGCTGCGCGTGTTCGACCGCCTGACCAATATTCGCAAGGATTGCGGCCTCTGTCTTTGCGCCGAAGCCCTTCACCTCTGCGATCCGCCCGGACTCGCAGGCCGCCTTGAGTTGTTCAAGCGTCGTCAGTCCCAGCTGGCGAAAAAAAACGGCCGCTTTCTTCGGCCCAACGCCGGGAATTCGCAGCATGTCCAGAACACCCGCAGGCACCTGCTGCTTGAGTTCCTGCAGAGCCGTGTGCTGACCCGTCCGCACGATCTCTGCAATCTGTCGGGCCAGGTCCCCGCCGATCCCGGGAAGTTCCTGGAGGTCAGCTTCTGCAGCCACCAGATCCGACAGAGAATCTGCCAGCCCGGAAATCGTCCTTGCCGCATTGCGGTAGGCGCGAATGCGAAAGGGATTCGCACCCTGAATTTCCAGAAGGTCAGCGAGCAGTTCGAACTGGGCGGCGATGACGTCGTTGTTCACAAGCGGGGCTTCTGCGGAGAGTTGGGGAACGAGTCAGGACGGCGTGCTCCGCAGTGTCGCTGTTCGGGGCCTTTCCTGCGACTGATTTTTTTTTCCCAGTGTTGCTTTTGCGGGGAATCCCAACCGCGGCTCACAATTCGTGGCGGAGTCATTCAAGAACAACGGCCGGGCGTCGCGGGCGGATAACGAGGAAGTTGGCGTCAAAGGTGAGTATCCCCAGCAGAATCGAACAGACGACACGATCGAGGGGGACTTCGTATTTGTAGTCTGTGGAAATGGGGTTGGGATGGAAGGGGTCAGCGACAAGCACGGATCGCTTGTGGGGGTCATAGCCGCAAAGTACGACAAAGTGTCCGCCGGGGACACCGGCAACGTCGTCCGGCTGGCATGTCAGCGGATGTTCGCGACGTTCCCGGTAAAGATAAGTGGAACTGAGTCCAGTGAGCAGAGGGATATTTTGCTGAAGGTGACGAAGAATGAGATTTCCGGTGAGATCTTCCATTCTCAGGCGGCCCCCCAGCTGCAGGAATTCCCTGTAGCTGTCGCAGGCCCGTCTGAGTTTTTCCTGTGGTTTGTAAAGGCTTTGGGCCAGCAGTTTTTCGTCGAGGTTCAGGCCATCGCGAACATGACCGTCTGCGTTAAACCACGTGGGGTCAAAGACCTGCAGGTTAAACGTGAAGATCCGGGCATCAAAACCGCGGCGAAGGGCGTCGCAGCCCAGCATCACAGCGAGGGTGCCTCCGCCGGAAAACGACGGCACATCCCGAATGACCTCTTCAAGCGACAGTCCCAGCCCCAGGTGCCGATAAACGGCGTGCAGACACGTCGGACCGCACGTTGTGTTGTCCGGTTGTTTGAGAAAGTCGAAATGCAGACGCGTTTCCATAATCAGCATCCGGCGGGGCTGACGTGGGATTGCCGGATGAGCGAATGTCCGGGAGGGCTCAGGAGGCAATGCAGCAGAGAGCAGCAGGGGAGAGCATCGGCATTTCGATGGTTTGAATGTCTGTTTGCATGGTTCGCAGGGGCGGAATCCGGGAGTCAGGACCTGATCAACCCCACCGGGCGGAAAAATCGATTGATCCGCGGTGGAAGGTAATTCAAAGATCCTTTGGCTGAATTCCCTGCTGACGAGCCCACTGCGTCTGGCAGAGATAGACACTTTGCTTGCGCATCAAGAAGGGGACAGAGAGGGCAAACGCTGCCATCAGAAGGCCGCAAATCGCTGACGTAAGCCCGAAAAACTGGCCTTTGTGAATCTGAGCCAGCAGTTGGGAAAACGGAACGGCAAAACTGATGCCGATCCATGCACCGAACAGGCCCATTCTTAGTCCCACGGCGCGGCGTTCACGGCGGGTCATATTTTGAGCGATTCGATTGGCAACTGGTGAGGCCGGGTTGAAGACCTTCCCCCTCATTCGGGGGGCTGTTTCCGGGCTGTTTCCGGATGAGCTGTAGGGGTTGTGTGAGTCCTGCGACATGGGAAGTCCTGTTTGTGCTGAATTCCCTGCGATTGGGCGGCCGCCGTGCATGTAGCGCGCATCAAACCGGGAACCGGGCAATCTGACTGTCTCATTTCTCATGTCTGTCCAAACTGATTATCATCCCGAAAAGGTGCAGCGTCGAGTGAAGTTCTCAGAAACGATACCGATTGTTCCGGATTTCCGTTGACGGAGACGGCAAACATGCCCGTGCTGATAGTCAGGTCTGCCGTTTTTCCGGATGGCAGTCTGCGTTTTTCTCCAGCTGATCTGCCCGTTTCGATTGGTCGCAGCCGCCGCGCGGACATTGTGGTGGACGATCGGCTGATGAGCCGGGTGCACGCTGAATTCCGCTGGAGCACCAGTGGTGAATTCGAACTTGCGGATCGGGAATCCACAAATCTTGCCATCGTGAACCAGCGGGAAGTCGCGCGGGCCGTGCTGCGTACTGGAGACTGCATTCTGCTGGGTGAAACAGAACTTTTCATAGAAATCATCGATACCGAGTGGGGTTCGCTGCATGACCGGACAACCCGGGAGATCCCGGTCAGCGGCCACAATGCCGCGGCGTCAGATCAGAATTCGCCCCAATAGCCAGATCAGGAGTTACCGTGGGACGCAAATGGACATTTCATCCGCACGACGCTGCAGCCGTACGTCGACTGGCCGGACAGCTTGGGGTTTCCCCGCTGCTCTCGCAGGTGCTGATTGCCCGTGGGCAGGGTGACGCGGAAGCCGCTGAAAAATTTCTCGAAGCGAAACTTGCGGATCTCCACGACCCATCGCTGCTGCCCGGCATTGACAAGGCTGCGGACGCGGTTGTGAAGGCTGTCGCCGATGGTCGTCGCATCACGATTTACGGCGACTACGATGTCGATGGAGTCACCGGCACCAGCCTGCTGTGGCACTGTCTGCAGCTTTGTGGAGCCACGGTTGACTACTACATTCCCTGTCGGATGGAAGAGGGTTACGGACTCAACGAAGCGGCGATCCGTCAGCTGCACGAGGAAGATCCTCGCAGACTGCTTGGCTCCGTTGACTGCGGCAGAGCAAGTATCTCTGAGGCCCGACTGGCGCGGCAGCTGGGGCTGGAACTGATCGTGACCGATCACCATCACTTTGGTGCCGAGCTCCCGGACGCTGCGGCGCTGGTGCATCCCCGCCTTCCGGGTTCTGAGTACCCCTTCGGCGAACTCTGTGGAGCAGGCGTGGCATTCAAGCTGGCGTGGGCCGTTTGCCAGCGACTTGGGGAAGGCCGACGTGCATCACCGCGGATGCGTGAGTTTTTAAAGCAGGCGGTGAGTCTTGCGGCACTGGGGACGGTGGCCGATGTAGTGCCGCTCCACGAAGAAAACCGCATTCTGGTGCGTTACGGTCTGCAAACGCTGAAGCAGCAGTCCAGCATCGGTATGCAGGCCCTGCTGCGCGCTGCAGGACTCATGGACAAAGCTGTACTCGAAGCAGAAGACATCGGATTTTCACTGGCCCCCCGAATCAACGCGGCCGGCCGGCTGGGGCAGGCTCGACTTGCGGTGGAGCTGTTGACGACAGATAACCCGGAACGCGCCGCGGCTCTCGCCGACTACCTCAATCAACTCAACGAAAATCGCAAAACGGTCGAGCGTCGCATTCTGCGACAGGCGAAGGAGCAGGTTGAAGAAAACCCGGCATGGGAAAGTCACAAAACCCTGGTGCTGGCCCACCATGAATGGCATCCAGGCGTGATCGGAGTTGTTGCCAGCCGCGTCGCTGAACATTTCAGTAAACCTGCGTTACTTGTGGCTCTGAAGGAGGACGGAACCGGTCAGGGATCCGGTCGCAGCTTTGCCGGCTTTGACCTGTACAGCGGACTTGCCGCCTGCCAACAGCACCTGCTCACGTTCGGCGGCCACCGCGCTGCTGCCGGGCTGAAAGTCAAATCCACGAATCTGCAGCTCCTCCGCGAATCGCTGGCCGCCTGGGCCGAAGACAACTTTTTTCCCACAGCCGACGACACTCAACTGCGGATTGATGCCGAAGTTCTGCTGTCAGAAGTCAACCTCCGTGCCGTGCAGGAGCTGGCGCGGCTGGGACCATTCGGGCACCAAAACCCATCGCCACGGTTCATGTGCACTCACGTGGAACTCGTTGAACCGCCAAAGACGATGGGCGAAGGCGGACGTCATCTGGCAATTCGCGTGCGTCAGCACGGCACAGTGATACGCGGAGTCTCTTTCGGACGCGGAGAATGGGCCGAAGAACTCGCAAAGCAAACTCAACCCTTCAGCATCAGTTTTGCCCCGACGATCAACACGTTCCAGGGAACGACACGCGTTGAGATTCAGCTGATTGACTGGAAGCCGGCTGGCGAGAGTCTGCACGCGGCTGAGAGTGCCTGATCCGGACGCCGCAGCAATTCACGGGATCATCGGCTGTTTGCGGCGAACAAGCTGCAGCGGGATTCCCCAGGGATCTCGAAGCATGGCGAAGACATCACCGCTGGGCATGGTGTGCACATCAGCAACGATGCTGGCACCGGCAGCGGTGAGTCGCCTGACGTCCGCTTCGAGATCGTGTGAGGTGAAAGCGAGATGCAGTGCGGGGGGCTGCACGGCAGGAAAGTCGAGTGCTGCAGCGTCGGGGTTGCCGTAGAGTTCCAGCATGACAGTGCCGCTGTCATCGGCGATGAAATGCACATACGGCGGCTCGATGCCACGGCGTTTGACGGTGAACCCCAGATGCTCAACGTACCATCGCGCAAGATTCAGGGGATCGGGGACATTGAGTGCGAGATGTTCGATTTTCATGGTTGCGGAATTGGGCACTTGTGAAGACAACAGGAGGAGTAATCAGCGGGACAAAGCGACCGTGCGAGACTTTTGCCAGCGTCCGACACCATTCCGGAGGAACTGGATGAATTCCGTGCCACCGGAGGTATCGAGCCCAACATAGGTTTCATACACCTTTTTGCCGTCCGAAGAGACGATTGCGTAGCTGGGCATGGTAAGGTCTCCAAGCAGTTCTTCGGCGACTTCGCGGTTGGCATCGATGATGGATTCCTGAAGCGCCGGATCACTGATGCCTGGAACTTTGTCGATGTACAGCTGAGTGCGAACGAGTTCGGAAAGGTTTTCAAGTACGGTTTCGCTGGCGAGTACAGTGCGTTCCATCTGACGACAGTTGACGCAGTTGATGCCTGTGATTTCGACCAGCATTGGGCGATCTGATTTCTCTGCGGCAGCGACGGCTTTCTGAAATTCCAGAGACCACGACTGATTGTGGTGAATGATCACGTAGCCCATTTCGTCCAGCTGCCGCACATCTCCACTGCGAATCTGTGGCGGAGCGAAGGCGGCCACAAGGTTCCAGACGGGGTCTGCAGGAATTGGCAGTTCCAGGAGTCCCGCGGTCATGCGGGCAGCGAAGAGTGCAAAGCCGCAGAAGAAACCGAGTCGCGAAAACGTGAATTTCGGCCATTTCCCATACTGCCGACGAATAATGTAGACCGCCGAGAACGCGGCCAGCCCGATCCAGATCCAGAGGAATACCTCGTAGGTCACAAACACCGGAATGCCGCTGGACGAAAATCCAATGTCGGCAACGCTGAGAAACTTGGCGACGGCGGCGATCTCGACCAGCCCGATGATGAACTTCACGTCGTTCATCCAGCCACCACTGCGGGGCATTTGTTTGAGCAGTCCGGGGAACAGCGCGAGGAAGAAAAACGGCGAGGCGAATGCGGTTGAAAATCCGAGCATTCCGAGGATTGGCCAGAGGTAGTCGCCCTGAGCGGCAATCACCAGCAGCGAGCCCACGAAGGCAAACGTACAGGTGAAGGACACAAGAGTAAACGTGAGCGCCATGAAGATGACGCCCACCATGCCTCCGGTGGATTCGCGTTTTGCGGTCCAGTTGAGCAGCCAGTTGGGGGCACGGAATTCGAAGAGTCCCAGCAGCATCAGTGCAAAAACGATGAAGAGGATGCTGAAGAACACGTTGAGCCATGGGTTATTGGCAAGGCTGGTCAGACTGGTACCACCAAAGATTCGGGCCATGGCCAGGCCAAGGATCGTGAAGGCGAAGATAATGCTGAGGCAGTAGACGATGGCCAGCCGCAGCGAACTGCCGACTCGTTTCTCTTCCTGTTTAAGAAAGAAGGCCACGGTGATGGGAATCATCGGAAAGACACAGGGTGTGGCGAGTGCCACGAAACCGGCTGTGATGGCGGCCACCATGAAGGCGAAGAGGTTCTGTCCTTTCGGGCTGCTGGCTGCGGTGGATCGGGATGGACCGCCGGAGGCGCTGTCAATGGCGGGGTCGTCGGTGTTGAGCTGGGGAATCGCCGAACTCTGTGCTCCGCCATTGTTCTGAGTCACCGCGGGGTCGGCAGTGGGAGAGGTGGGTGACGAAGTGAGCGCCACCTTGAACTTTGCGGTGGCAGGTGGTTTGCAGACTTTCTCGCAGATCTGGAAACGCATGGAACCGGAGATCGATGCCGCGGCGTCGGTCACGCGATAGCGACGACTCCAGGTGATCTCGCCGTAGTGGACGCGCTGAGTGATATCCGGGAGCGGATTTTCTGTTTCTGCAGGGCTGGAAGGAGTGAACGCGGGGTCGAGTGCTTCGAGGCCCACCGGGGTGACGGTGATTTCCGTCGGAAGGCCGGCCATCTCAGGATCCTGATCCACTGCGAAAATGTGCCAGCCCTCTTCGACGGTGGTTTTGAGTTGCAGCAGGACTTCGTCGCCTGGTTTCGCGGTCGCCGGAGTCAGGCTGACGTCGATGACCACGGCGTCTGTCGTTGCGGTCCTGCCGAAACCGACCTGCGGCCTGACAGTCTGCAGGTTGGGCGGGGACGTTGTGGATGAGGCGGTGGGTGCGGACGAGCCCGGTACGTCGTCGCTGAGCAATGCGGTGAACTTTGCCTTGACGATCGGACGACAGTCCCGATCGCTGCAGTAGAGACCATTCAGAGTACCGCTGATGGTTAATTGTGACGCCATCGGGCCTTTGAGTACACGGCTCCAGGTGACTTTATCGTAGAACTTTTCAACCTGCTGATTCAGGTTCTCTTCGAAACTGGATTTGGGTGCGCGGTCGGCCTGCCAGTCGCCGACAGGCTGAAGTCCAGCGTCTGCAGTGAGCTTGATCGCTGTTGCCGAGGCGAAGGAGGGATTCATGGAGTAGATGTAGCAGCCTTCAGGGAGCGCGACCGTGACATCCAGCCGACAGGAGGTGGTATCCAGTTTCGTCAGCGCCCCGGTAATGACGGGACCTGCTGTTTCGTCCTGAGATTCCCCGAGCGCGAAGGGGAGTCCGAGATCCCCGGGTTTGAAGTCCTGAGCGATGATGGGAGCGGAAAACAGAACAGGCAGGAGCAGCAATATGAAGGTGAACTTCGAGGAATTCCGGCGGAACATGGCAAGCACCTGCGGTCGGTGTATGATAAGGGAGCAACTACCCCAACATTCTAACTC
Source organism: Planctomycetaceae bacterium (assembly GCA_046074645.1). Taxonomy (GTDB): domain Bacteria; phylum Planctomycetota; class Planctomycetia; order Planctomycetales; family Planctomycetaceae; genus SXXK01. The sequence goes on from JBJTOP010000235.1 coordinate 14,119, forward strand.
CAGGGGCCTGGTGTGGCTACCTGTTTTTGATACAACTCCCGGAATGCCTTGTCATTCCGCAGAATCGTAACCCCCAGCGTTCGATTTTCATTGACAGCCTTCAGAGGTTCGAGTGCATGTTTGTCCCTTTGAACACCGACGCCCCGCTGTATCACTTTCCCTGGGGAACCATTGGGTTGATCGCGGTGAATGTCCTGTGTTTTGTGATCACAGGCTTTGGCATTGATCCTGCTGCACTTGACGGCTGGACTCTGCCATACGGACAGGGACTGAACCCGCTGCAGTGGCTCACATCCGCGTTTGCTCACGCAGGTTTCATGCATATCCTTGGAAACATGTTTTTTTTATGGGGTTTCGGCCTGGTGGTGGAGGGAAAGCTGGGGTGGCGCCGGTTTCTTCCCCTGTACCTGCTGCTGACGGTGATCTGGGGAGCCTCCGTAGATTTGCTGACCCTGCATCGCACGCCGGAATTCGTGCTGAGTGAGCTTGGCGTGGCGTCCGCTGCCGACCTTTCCGAAAAGCTGGTGAATGCTGACCCGGAATTGTTTGAAAAACTGATCCAGCGGGGGTTTAATGAATCGTTCCTGTCGGAAATCTCAGGCAATCCCGCTGCAGCAGACCTCTACGCATCTGCCATCATCTTCATCAGCCAGGGTCAATGCCTTGGGGCGTCTGGTGTGATCTTTTCACTGCTGGGGATGAGTTTGATCTGGGCGCCCAAAAATGAATTGCATATCGTGGGCCTGCTGGGACCTCGAGTCCTTTCGTTTGACGTTTCCATCCTCGCATTCTGCGGCTGGAAAATTGCCTGGGATGTGCTGGGGTGGCTGCTCTCTCCCGGAATGGAGACTTCGGGACTGCACCTGACGGGCCTGCTCCCCGGCTTACTGATTGCAACCGTCATGCATTGGCGGGGCTGGGTTGACTGCGAGAACTGGGATCTGTTCGCGGTGCTCAGCGGCAGGTACGGGCGTTTTGCCGACAGTAACTGGCAGGTCGGAACGCACGCGACGCAGTTCGGATCTTCCTACGGCGACCTGCCACTGCCGCAGGGAACCGGGACTGACTCCGACGTCGATGCTGTGCCTGCTGGATCTGTCGCTCGTCGCAAAAAGAAGGTACCTGATTCGGTCAATGCGCTGATCGACAAAGGTGACTGCCTCTCCGCCGCTGACGAACTCTTCAGCCTGCGACTGCAGCAGACGGACCTGTGTCCCAGCGAGGAACGGACGAAGCGACTGGCACTGGGACTCATTCAGGCGGAAGCATGGGACCAGGCGGAAATCTGGCTGCAGGAATTCGTAGATCGTTTTCCTGAAGAGAATCGCTGGGCGCGGATTCGACTGGCCGAACTGCTGCTCCGACAAACTCGGCCAAAGGCAGCCCTGCGGCAGTTAAAAGGTCTGAACACCGAAGGCCTGCATCCGCAACTGCTGACCGCGGCTCGCACAGTGCTCAGGGAAGCCAAAGGTCTGATGGAGCAGGGCGTGGAGGACGCGCAGCCTGATTGGGGGATTTAGCAGGCCATCGTGCGGAACGAAAGACCGCACGCCCAATGGAGGTCACTTTGTCGCCTTTCGCTCTGCGAAAGGACATTCCCTGCGTTCTTTCGCGGAGCGAAAGACGACTATCGCAGCCCTCGGATGGCGAAAGTGACTGCCATTGGCCGCACGCCTGCGGCGGTACTGGCGCACTGGCGAGAAGCAACCCAAATCTGATCTCTTCTGCCGAACGACGTGGAATCCATTGCTCACTTACAGTGGCGTGCATGGGAGTCCGAAGGTGGCGGCAACCGCCGGATTGGCGACGCGTCCCTCGATGAGGTTAACGGCTTCGGCCAGTCCCGGTTCGCGGCGACAGACGTCGAGCAGTCCGTCGCGGGCCATCAGCCGCACCCAGGGAAAAGTGACGTTGCAAAGCGCGTAGGTACTGGTGCGTCCCACGGCTCCGGGCATATTTGTAACGCAATAATGCACGACGCCATCGACGATGTAGGTGGGGTTGGAATGAGTCGTGGGACGGGATGTTTCGAAGCAGCCCCCCTGATCGATGCAGACATCGAGTACGACGGCACCGGGCTTCATTAATTTGAGGTCTTCAGCGGAAACGAGCCGGGGTGCGCGGGCACCCGGTATGAGCACTCCACCGATGACCAGATCAGCCCGTCGGAGTTGTTCGCGGATGTTGTGGCGGTCACTGAAGAGTGTGTTCACGTTGGCCGGCATGATGTCGTCGAGATAGCGAAGGCGGTCGAGATTCACATCAAGAATCACGACGTCGGCCTGAAAGCCGGCGGCAATTCTTGCGGCATTCTTGCCGACCACACCGCCGCCAAGAATCGCTATGTGAGCCGGTTCAACACCAGGAACACCTCCCAGCAGAATTCCGCGACCTTCCTGCGGACGTTCCAGAAACTTCGCGCCCTGCTGAATGCTCATTCGCCCCGCCACTTCGCTCATCGGTGTCAGCAGCGGAAGATCGCGGCCGCTGCCGCGGAGTGTTTCATAGGCGACGGCCGTGATGCCGCATTCGAGCAGACTGCGGGTCAGATGCTCGTTGGCGGCGAGGTGAAAGTAAGTGAAGATGATTTGCCCCGGACGGAGCATTGGCCATTCGGCAGGGAGTGGTTCCTTGACCTTGACGATGAGGTCCGCTGAGGCGAAGACTTCGGCGTGGCTTTCCAGCAGGATGGCGCCGCAGGACGTGTAGGCTTCATCAGGAATGCCGCTGCCAAGTCCGGCACCGCGTTCCACAAAGACCCTGTGACCATCCCGAGTCAGTTCCTCCACACCGCCTGGCAGCATCGCAACTCGGTATTCATCCGCCTTGATTTCCTTTGGAAGTCCAATCTGCATTGGGATCACCTCGTGCGTGGAAGTGCGAGTCAGAATCGACGTCAGGCTGCCGTCACCGGTTCAGCCGGAGGCAGCAGGAGCCGGTCCAGTCGTGGTCGGAATATCACGAGCAGGAGCAGCGGGAGATACCAGAGCACATAGCGTCCAATATCATCGGGATACCACATCTGAGCCGCCACAATGAGCGACGTGGAGTTGGCAAGGAGACCTTCGAGATTTCGCTGGCGAGGCAATGCTGTCATGGCCGTGAGCATGATGAAGAAGACGGCCGCCATAATAATGCGAATGACTGTCTGTCCAGTCGATACTTCTCCGACAAATGCGGACGAGTCGAGCAGGCGATAGACGGTCCAGTTGACGTTGAGCATGAGCTTTCCCGTGAAGGAGGACGCGTCACTGGAGATCAGGAGCAGTGTGGTCAGCAGAACGGCCGCCACTGCCAGCACGGAGATCAAAAAACGAACGCTGGCACGGCGCCCGTAGGAAACCGCCCAGAGCGGCAGTAAAAAGGCCGTGAAGAACAGCGTTCCGCAGGCAAGTCCCAGCAGAACGCCGGAAACGACAGGGCGACGCCAGGATGCAAAGGCCCAGATCAGACAGGCTGCCGGAAGCACATGGCCCAGCTGGTGCACAGACGCTGCCGTACACGGCAGCAGCAGATACAGGCAGCACATCGCGACCCCAATCTGATTGCTGGAAAAATGCCAGCGGCTGACGGCGAGCAGTCCCGCGAGTACCAGCGAGTGGGCGAGGATGACGAGGATTCGGGCGCTGACTTCGGGACGGCGAGCAGCCAGTCCGGAAACCACGTGGCCTCCGGCGCCCACGAGTGCCCCGGTGGGCGAAATCGGCAGATTCTCGGAGGCACTGGACAGCTCTTCAGGGGAGTTTGCGGTCGCGGGGACGTTTCTCCGCTCCAGCAACGCTTTGCCGGTGATCAGCATTTTCTGAGTGCCGGCGGGTGGTGGCCGAAAAGCTACGTGGGTCATGAGGATCGCAAAGGCCGGGATGCAGAGAAATACCAGTCCGGCGGTATTCAGATTCTGATCCAGCTTAGGCCTGCGAGTCAGGCCTTCATCGACGATGAGCCGCAACAGCAGCAACAGGGTGAATACGACCAGCGCAAAGGCGCCCCAGCGATGGGTGTTACCCGGGGGATCGTTACCGCGGCTGCCGGGGACAGGAGCGTTCGCCGGGGTGACTGGTCGAGTTTCGTCGGTGCCAGCACGGATCAGCGAGACGAGCAGCGGCAGAGCAGTTTGCAGGGAGTTTGATGTCAGCCGGGAACTGCGTTCAGAGGCTGCCTGTTCCTGCTGCGGGCGAGGAAACTCAATGGTGGCTGTGAGACTGGTGGAGAGGCCGATGAGCAGCAGCAGGTCAAGATTGCGGATTGAGAAGAAGCGGGAAAAGCGGAAATAAACTGCAAGAATCACCAGCCCGACGTAGGCCCACCACGTCGGGTCTGAAAGGTCCATCGATAGAAAGGCTCTGGTTGGCATTGGGGCTCTGCATGAAGCTACTGTTTTCCCTCAGTGCGACGAGACCACCAGGGCAGCCCGACTCCGCCATCCATTGTCAATGTCGTGCCCGTCATGTACTCGGCTTCGTCGCTGAGAGTAAAGCATACGCCGTGCGCCATTTCTTCAGCGCTGCCGAGTCTTCCCATGGGGAGACCGGCAGCACCTTCGGCAAGTTGCTCCTCGGTGAAAAACTTCCGTTCACCGGGTGTATCAATCCAGCCGGGATGAAACACGTTCACGCGAATCCCCTCGCGAACGAGTTCAATTGCGGCGGTGCGGGACATGTGGTCGATGGCGGCCTTGGCCATGTTATAGGCCATGGCGGTTGGGAATGGTATGATGGCGTGCGGTGAACTGATTACGGTGATGCGGCCGCGGGAGGCCTGTTTGAGCATTTGCTGAGCGGCGGCGCGGACACCGTACAGAGCCCCCCACATGCTGACTTCGATGGTTCGGCGAAACCCCTCCATATCCGCCTTCACAAGCAATTCACGGTCGCTGTAGACGGCGTTCGAAACGAAGAGGTCAAGACTGCCGAATTCTGCAGCAGTCCGCTGTACCATCTCCTCGACCGCCGACTGGTCGGATACGTCACAGACCGCCACTTCTCCGCGGACTCCGAGTTGCCGGATTTCGCTGGCGGTCTGTTCTGCAAGGTCCCTGCTGCCGCTGCAATTGAGCATTACATTGGCGCCACCACGCGCAAGCGACATCGCGACGGCTCGGCCGATGCCTTTGGAAGATCCCGTCACAAGCGCGTTTTTGCCCTGAAAGCTGTACTGCAACAACGTCTGATTTCTCCTGAACCTTCGACCAACCGGTGATCCGCGCGACGCTTGCGCGGACGCACCGCACGTGTAGTATCCCCAAAGTGCTGGCGACAGTCAAACCTGCAGAGCACTGAGCACCGTTGTCCAGTGTTAGAAAATTCCCAGCACGTCACGGGCCTCGTCGGTCATCCGCGCCGGTGTCCAGGGCGGAGAAAGCGTGATGGTGATGCTGGCCTCGTCCACATCCGGGAGCCGTTCAAGAGCCATCTTTGCCTGTTGCACGATCTGCGGGCCTGCAGGACACGCGGGACTTGTCAGCGTCATTTCAACGGCGACTTTGCGGTCGGTCTGATTGATGGAATAAACCAGCCCGAGATCGACGATATTCACCATGAGTTCGGGGTCGATGACCTGGCGAAGAGCATCGATGAGTTCGGCATCGGTGGACATGGCGGACTCCAGAGAAAGCAGTGGCAGAGAAAGTCAGGGGGCAGCCCAGATGGCGCCATCGCGGATTTCCACCCGAAACACCCGAATCGGCTCGGTGGCCGGCATACAGAGTGCCTTGCCAGTACGGAGGTCAAACCGCGCTGCGTGACGCGGACAGGCAATCGAACAATCGGAAATATCGCCGTTGGTGAGCGGTTGGCCATCGTGAGTGCACACGTCTTCGATGACATGCCACGAATCATCCGCCAGCCGAATCACCAAAGCAGGCACGTCGTCGACAAACACGCTGCGACGCTCACCCGGCCGAAGCTCGTCAATACCAATCATGCGTTCCATTGAAATCAGCAACTCAAAAAATGCCGGTGTGTGCAGTTGACGCCAACAAACAACAAACAACAAAAACTACAAGCCCGTTGTCTCGATCCCCAGTTTACTCTGCACCGTTCGGCTGAGAGTTTCCCGGACGATTTCGATTGGAATTCGATCGTACACCTGACGGAAGAAGCCTTCCACAATCATGTGCATCGCCTCTTTCCTGGAGATGCCCCGGCTCATGCAGTAGAAGATCTGCTCGCGATCGACTCGACCGGTGGTGGCACCGTGCGTGCAGCGGACGTCATCGGCTTCGATTTCCAGTCCGGGAATGGAATCGCAGCGGGCGTCATCGCTGAGCATCAGCGCGTCGCTACGCTGGTAGCCGTCGGTCTGCTGGGCGGCGGGATCCACTTTGATCATCCCGCGCCAGACAACTCGGGCGTCGTCGCGGAGCACCTGTTTGTAGAGCAGGTCACTGCGAGTTCCCTGCTGGCGATGATGCTGTTGAGTGTACCAGCTGATCTTCTGGCGGTTGCCGGCAAAGGTGACTCCGTTGACCTCTGCGGTCGCGCTGCGTCCTTCGAGGTTCACATCCTGGTGGATGTGAGTCAGGCGACTGCCGAGCCCTGCTGCGGTCCACTGCAGGGAACCGCCGGAGCCGACGCAGCCGGCCTGATGAGCGAAGTGCCAGGATTTTTCGTTCCAGTTCTGAAGCTGGACATATCGCAGACAGGCGTCCCGGCCAACGATGAGTTCGACGCAGCCGACATGCAGCCCTGCGGTCTCTGCGGATGCTGAGGCGGTTTCTTCGAGAAGTGTTGCGCGGGCGCCGTCTTCGAGAATGATCAGGGTGTGAGAAAAGTCTGCCACTCCATCACGGGTGTGGGCGATCAGACTGTGCAGCGGAAGAGCCACTTCGACGTTGCGAGGAACGTAGAGCAGAGTTCCGCTGGTCCAGAAGGCAGCGTGCCAGGCGGCAAATCGATCAGAATCCGGTTTCACGGCCTGCTGGAGAAATCGCGGTTCGAGCAGATCGCGGTGTGAACTGAGGAACTCTGCGAGGCTTCCGAAGAGCACGCCCTGTGCTCGCAGGGAGTCGGCCAGCATCGCTGCGTCTGCATGGCCGTCCCGGTGGATGATTGAACCACCAAATTCGGCTCGGTCACGGAGCAGAGCAGAGACCGCGGAGGGATCTGTGGGCGCAGCGAACGGGCGGAAACGAGCGGCGTTGAAAATTCTCAGATCGACCCGTTTGAACTCTTCCGGATCGAGTTCTTCAGCGAGCAGTGTCTGGTAGGTATCGAACGCGGCGCGGCGTTTCTCGGTGATCCACGCAGGCTCCTGTCGAGATGCCAGAAACTGTTCGAAGATCTCGCTTGAGAAACCGATACGATTGATGTCCGCGGTTGCTGCGGTCATGGGAGTGAATGTCCTGAAACGATTGCGAGTTCAGCCGACGGAACCTTCCATCTGCAGTTCGATGAGTCGATTGAGTTCAACGGCGTATTCCATTGGCAGTTCGCGAACGAGCGGTTCGACGAAGCCGGTAACGATCATCGCCGATGCTTCTGCCTCGGTGAGTCCACGGCTCATGAGGTAGAACAGCTGTTCTTCTGCAATCTTCGACACACTGGCTTCGTGTTCGATCGCCACATTCTGCTCTTCCACCTCGATGTAAGGATAGGTGTCGCTGCGGCTGGCGGGGTCAAGAATCAGAGCATCGCAGACGACGTTGGAACGGCAGTTGATGGCGTCCTTCTGAACCTTGACAAGTCCCCTGTAACTGGAGCGACCGCCTGACCGTGAAATGCTCTTGCTGATGATCCGGCTTGATGTATTGGGAGCACAGTGCACCATTTTCGCACCGGCGTCCTGATGCTGTCCTTTGCCGGCGAAGGCGATTGAGAGCGTTTCGCCGCGGGCCCCGGGTTCCATGAGCCAGATTGCGGGGTACTTCATGGTGAGTCGCGAGCCGAGGTTGCCGTCGATCCACTCCATCAAAGAATCGCCGTAGGCCATCGCGCGCTTCGTTACAAGGTTGTAGACGTTGCTGGACCAGTTTTGAATGGTTGTGTAGCGGCAGCGAGCACCGCGTTTGACGATGATTTCGACGACGGCGGAGTGCAGGCTGTCACTGCTGTAGGTTGGGGCGGTACAGCCTTCCACGTAGTGCACCGATGCACCTTCATCGACGATGATCAGAGTGCGCTCGAACTGACCCATGTTCTGACTGTTGATGCGGAAATACGCCTGCAGCGGAAAATCGATTTTCACGCCCTTTGGTACGTAGATGAACGAGCCGCCGGACCAGACGGCGGAGTTCAGTGCTGCGAATTTGTTGTCGCCCGGTGGAATGACCGTACCGAAATATTCACGAAACAGCTCCGGGTGCTGCTGCAGTGCCGAATCGGTGTCCGTGAAGATCACTCCCTGGCGAGCAAGGTCCTCGCGCAGGCTGCCGTAGACGACCTCTGATTCGTACTGGGCTTTGACGCCTGCGAGGTATTTCTTTTCGGCTTCGGGGATGCCGAGACGATCGTAGGTGCGGCGGATGTCTTCCGGGACATCGTCCCAGCTTTTGCCCTGCTCGCTGGCTGCCTTCATATAATAGTAAATGTTATCGAATTTCAGATCGCTCATGTCACCGCCCCAGTTGGGCATGGGACGCGATTCGAAGATCTCCAGAGACTTCAGGCGAAATTCACGCATCCAGGGCGGTTCGTTCTTCATGCCGGAAATCTGCGACACGATTTCCGCGTCGAGCCCTTTGCGGCTTTTGAAGGCGTAGAAGTCGGTTGAGTCGTGAAAACCGTACTTGTAGTCGCCGATTTCGACATCGGATTTGGAGGGAGCATCTGTTGACATGGGAGCGATCCGAGCAGGCTGGGGGCGAGATTGGGTGATCGACGCTGGCGAAGTGACGACTTGTGGAGGTGTTCGCGGGAACTAAACGGGGGCTGCTTCCGCGGCTGAATTCTGAGCAGCCGCGGCGGGGTGACGTGCTCGAATGTCGGCGTAGCCGTTCGCGTGCAGTTCGTGGGCGAGCGTCGAGGAGCCGGTTTCGACGATACGACCGCCGAGCATCACGTGCACGAACTGGGGCGTGTTGAATTCCAGAAGCCGTTCGTGGTGCGTGATGATCAACACGCCCATTTGCGGCCCGGAAAGGCGGGCAAGCCCTTCACTCACAACCCGCACCGCGTCGCTGTCAAGGCCGCTGTCGGTTTCGTCAAGTATTGCGAAGCGTGGCTGCAGCATCGCCAGCTGGAGGATTTCCATGCGTTTCTTTTCACCGCCGGAGAACCCATCGTTGAGATAGCGGCGAGCGAATTCCTGGTCCATCCCGAGCTCGGTCATGCGATCACGGATTTCCTTGCGGAATTCCCGCATCCCAATCAGACCTTCACCTTCCCTGCGATCGGGGTTGCGGATGTTGGAGACGGCATGACGCAGAAAGTCGGCAACCTTCACTCCGGGAATGACCACTGGGTACTGGAACGCGAGAAACATGCCCAGACGAGCACGAGCGTCTGCTTCCATCTCAGTCACGTTCACCCCATCGATCTCGATTGACCCTTCAGTGACTGTGTAGTTGGGGTGACCGGCCAGAGCGTAGGCGAGCGTACTTTTACCGGAGCCGTTCGGGCCCATCAGGGCGTGCACTTCACCCTGACGAATTTCCATGTTAACGCCCCTGAGAATAGGCGTTTCACCGACCGAGACGTGGAGGTCGGAAATACGGAGAAAACTGGTCATGTTCTGGAGTTTCCCGATGATGCCCTTGTGCCGCGCAGTCGCTGTGTCAGGGGCGGGCCGGAAGGAAAAAGAATGGAGAGTAAGAAAGTTCAGTCAGCGCGGTGTCTGGTGGCGGCAGTGGTGGCACACTGAGATTTCGCGGAACGAAAACGCCTGCAGACGTGTTGAATTTGATCAGACATTCAGAGCAGAAAAGCCTGAATGATGGGGAACCGGGAGCACAGTGTCGCCGCGAGTGACTTTGCGGGCTTTGATTTTGTCCTGAATTCGCATGAGCCCTTCAAGGAGGGCTTCGGGGCGAGGTGGGCAGCCTGGGACGTAGACATCGACAGGAACCACAAGATCGACGCCCTTCACCACGTGGTATCCGTGCTTGAAATACGGACCACCACCAACGGTGCAGGCACCCATCGCAATCACGTATTTCGGATCCGGCATCTGTTCGTAAAGACGACGCACGCGACTTGCCATTTTGAATGTCACCGTGCCGGCCACAATCATCAGGTCCGCCTGACGCGGCGTGGCACGAAATGCACCCGCTCCAAACCGATCAAGGTCGTATTTGCTTGCACCGGCAGCCATCATCTCGATCGCACAGCAGGCCAACCCAAATGTCATCGGCCAGATACTGGATTGCTGTCCCCAGTTCAAAGCCTGCTCGATCGTGGTGGTGATGACATTTTCTTCAAATCGACCTTCAATCCATGTCATGGGTGTCTGCCCTGCTTGTCCATTAATGAGTTTTGTTGCGCTGACTGAACCCGTTACCTGCCACAGTTCCGGGAAACGCAGCCAGCAATCTAACAGTCCGAAAAAGTGTTGCAATCTTCAACCGCAGATTCCGGCGGTTGAACAACCTGAAATTCGCAGCAGCCGTGGCCGTCACGACAACGAGAACGAAACTCCAAAGGCGCCCCCAGGGCCTGGGAAAGCACCTGCCGCTCGAGCTGACAGATGGCTTCGTCGATCTCAGCCAGCAGTGGGAAAGGACAGCAGGTCTCGCGAAGAATCGGCAGGCCGGATCCATGCTCCACCTGAACGGGAAATCCACTGGCCCGCATTTCCTGGGCCAGCAGATCAGCACGGCGGTCCACGGAATCAGATTCCGCAAACTGACGACCAAACTGTTCGGCCATCCCGTTTTGAACACGCTGCATGAGCAGTTCCCGAACAGGTGCGTTGTCCAGCTCGGAAATGGCTTTCCACAACACCACCGCCAACTGGCGGTAGTTTTCTCCCAGGGAATGCAGTCCCGCTGGAGTGACGCGGTAAACATAGCGCGGCCGACCGCGGCTTTGGCTTTGCAGCGTCGCCACAATCAGCCCCCCACCCTCCAGACGAGATATCCGCTGCCGCACAGCAGTGCGGGTGACACCCAGAAGATCACAAATACCCTGTACATCCACACCCCCTGCGGAATGCAGGTGCTGCAGAAGTTCACGGTCTCTGGGATCAAGAGGAGGCATGTGCATGGGGAAGCCAAACAATGAAACTGCCCGTATTCACTGGGGGAATCATACACAATCATCTATTTTTGGCAATTTGACCTGCCAAAAATGACTAAAAATGAGAGCTGCAGGAATGGATTGACTTTGCGGAACTGCGAGGCGGTGGAATTCCCTGAGCGGCTGCAGGCGTGAACTCAGGGGCGTTAAAGTTCCCTGGAATCCTGTGAACAGATGGGTGAAGACCCGCGAGGGCAAGGCTGGGATGACGAAACGGTGTTAAGGACACTTGAGATCGTCTCTCGGATTTCATGCAGACGCGCCGCCTGGCATCTTGCGCAGCAACTCTTACCTCACGCAAAGGCGCCTAGGCGCAAAGCTGGAAATGTT